>DATGRX010000102.1:0-9428 GCA_035303185.1 Bacillota bacterium | reverse complement strand
GCGATAGCTATTGAGATAAGAAAGGTTAATCTTTATTCGCTTGTAGATATTGTTTTTACCGTTTGCCATCCATTATTAAAAGATAAGGACGTACAGTTAGTGAATCATATTCCGGAAAACGTGTTCGTCAAAGCTGATCCAGATCGTTTACAACAAATATTATACAATTTAGTTGGAAATGCACTAGAATTTACAGATGAAGGTCTGGTAACTGTTTCTACAGAGAAAAATGATGAAAAAATAGATATTCGTGTGACAGATACGGGGAAAGGGATTGATATGTCTAAACAGGGCGAGATTTTTGAACCCTTTAAACAAATTGCATCATCAAAATTTCGCCAAATCGGTGGAACAGGTATTGGATTAAATGTCACGAAGCAATTAGTTGAATTGCATGGAAGTGAATTGTCTGTTGAATCAGAACTTGGTAAAGGTTCTATATTTAGCTTTTCTTTAATGGCTGCTTCAGAAGCAGAAGAATATCTAGAACAAGAAGTGATCGAAGAAGTTTCATCGATGATTGAACCTGTCTTAGAACAAAGCCCATCAATTACTTCACCAAAAGTAGTTACTCAATCAAAAGGACTTAAAGTATTAATCGTAGATGATGAACCAATAAATTTACAAGTATTAATGAATCAACTAACCCTTGAAGGTATTGATGTTGTAAAGGCAACCTGTGGTAAGGATGTGTTTGAACTCGTTGAACAACATACCTTTGATGTTTTAATTCTCGATATTATGATTCCTAATATGTCAGGATTTGAAGTTTGTGAACGGCTTCGAAAAACATATACCTTAATTGAACTACCTATTTTAATGTTAACGGCGAAAAATCAAGTACGAGACAAAATAACAGCTTTTGAAGTTGGCGCAAATGATTATTTAACGAAACCATGTGAAAGAGAAGAATTACTTTCACGGGTAAAGATATTAGCTCAAATGAGAAGATTAAATGATGAGTTACAACACCTAAATATGACATTAGAAGATATCGTTAAAGAACGAACAGATGCCTTACAAAAAGCTAATATTAGCTTGTCAAATACAAATCATGCATTAACAGAAGTTGTCGAATCAAGAAGAAACTTACTAGCGAATATCGCTCATGAATTAGGAACACCCGTTACATTAATTCATAGTTATATTCAATCATTACAAGAAGGTCTTGTGAGTCGGGATGATCAATTTTATCGGCAATTAGTCGATGATAAAATGAATGTCTTATCGAGAATAATTGATGATTTATCAGATCTTTCTAAATTAGAAGCGGGAAGTGTGAGTTTAAATGTACAAGAGAAAGACTTGTTTACTTGGTTAAGAAGTTCTCGAAAAAAGATCAAAATGGATGTTCAAACATTCAATCGTACGATAAAAGTAAAAGAGCTCTCTTTTTCTGCAAATATATATATATATGCAATTTTGATAAAGAAAGAATGGATCAAGTGTTTATTAATATTCTTTCAAATGCGGTCAAAAACACTTCGGAAAGTGATGGGAAAATTACCATTCAAGTAAAAGTTTCAAACGATGAAGAAGCGGTTATTATTTCATTTCGGGATAATGGAAAAGGGATCCATGAAAGCATGTTGCCGCATCTCTTCGAACCGTTTTATAAAAAGCAATATGCAGAAAATGAGGAGACCAAAGGCACAGGCCTTGGTTTGGCAATTGTTAAGGAAATCATCGAAGGTCATAAAGGAGAGATTTGGGTAGAAAGTGAAGAACATGTAGGGAGCATCTTTTATATAGCACTGCCTATTAAAAAGGTATCTACACCTTTGAAAAAAGAGGCTCAATAATGGATTAAAGGGAGACCCATTGATGAGTCAAAAATAAAATGGGTCTTTTTTTAAAACCTTTACGCATACTTAACCTTAGATACATATACTGTTTTTAGTAAAATTCTAAGGAGGTCTTTTAATGGGTAAAGAACAGAACAAACAAGAACAAACAGTATTTACAGAAGAGGTAAATGAGGTGGTGGATGAACAAATTGAACAGGAAACGTCATCAACTGGATTAAAACCAAATTTAGCCGCTGCGTTAAGTTACTTTTTTGGGATTTTAACAGGGTTAATCTTTTTCATGATGGAGAAAGAAAATGAATACGTTAGATTCCATGCAATGCAATCGATTCTTTTAACAGGTGCTATTTTCATCATCTCGATTGTTTTATCGTTTATTCCCATTTTTGGTTGGCTTATATCATTATTAATGTCTCCAGTCCTTTTTATTCTGTGGCTCTTTCTTATGTACAAAGCATATAGAGGGAATTACTTCAAATTGCCGGTTATCGGTGATATGGCAGAGCAACAAGTGAAAAAGTAAGAAAAGAAAGCATGGATTGGCAAACATGCAAATGAACCAATAACAAAACATCATGATATGTTGGGAAATGTCCTTACAAATATTGAGTATTTCTCTATTGATAAAAGTATACGCGCGAATGTAGTAAGTGTTATGGAATCATTTCAAATTCATGTGGTTTTATGAAAACTTTACTCGGTTTGGAAATTTTTGTCTTTGTCGCATATATTGCGAAATGCTAATTGTCGTTTTCAAAATGCAAGGTTCTTTACAGAAAATTAAAGATGGATTGATAAGTGGCGAAACTGATTATGAAAAGAAGAAGCCGTTTAAACTGATATAGTCCTTTGAGAGGAGTGGTAAAGTGAAAAGTATACGAATTAGCCTTTTGTTAATCATGACTATTATTTTTTTAGCAGGATGTATTGCGATCCCAATCGGGGATGGAAACAAATTAAGATTATCGAAAAAAGGTATTACTGTGACAGATGAAGACGGTGATGAGCATAGTATTACGATCGATGAAGAAGAGAAATCTTTATCGATTACTGGCTTTGGAATGGATGAAGATGAGGGAATTCAACTTGGTGAAAATTTGGATCTTCCAGAAACTTTTCCAGAGGAAATACCAATAGCAAATGATGCACAAATCCTTTCTTCCTCATCAGTAGGTGGTAATATTATTGTTTATTATCATACAGATTTACCTTATGAAGATGTAAAACACGAGTATAAAAATTATTATGAAGCAGAAGCAGCCTCCTTTGATGGGGAAGTGCAAATTACGGAACAGGAAGATGTAGAATATAAAAACATTGAATTAGAAGGGATTAAGGGTAATGAATCTGTTCATGTTTATATTGAAGCGGATGAGGAGGGGACAACGGTATATATCGGTATTTCAAATGAAGGTGAAGCGTAATAATTAGAATACACATTACCTCACTTATACACTACTTGTAAAAAACTGTCTTTTATAAGTAGTGTTTTTTATTGGGGTAGACATTAAAATAAATACATCATACATTTTTACATAAACTTAAGTAAATGAATGTCTGTTTTCAAACTAATTGAACATATAAGCATCCATAATTGTTTGGAGAATTGTAACATTATTTTCATGATACTTTCACACACTAATATTACAATAAAAATATCTAAACAATGCAAAGGATGTTTACCCCATGAGAAAACTTATATATATCCTAATTACGTTACTTATTGTCTTGACAGCTTGTCAGCCGATGATGCATCGTCATCATGGAGTATCACCTAGAACACACGGGCATCATTCCGAAATAATAGGTGAAAACGAAGCTCCTAGAGAAAATAATACTCCTAGAATGCATCGGAATCACTACGAAAGGATGCATGGTTCCTACCGTTCTTTAAACGATTCGACGGGGGAAAACGAAATTGCTCTTCCTCCTTTATTAGAAGCTGATCAGATAGATGGAAAAGATATTTATTATACGATTGAAGCCCAAGAGGGAGAGACAGAGTTTTTTGACGGTATCCATACAAAAACAAGAGGATACAATGGTTCATTTTTAGGACCGGTTATTCGAGTGCAAAAGGACGAAACAGCCCATGTTACATTAAAAAACAATTTAACAGAGGATACAACTGTCCATTGGCACGGCTTAATTATTGAGGGGAATGCCGATGGAGGTCCACATGACGTGATTCCAAAGGGTGATGAAAAGGAAATTACTTTTGATGTTAAACAGGATCAGGCAACTCTTTGGTTTCATCCCCATCCGGAAGGACATACTGCAAGACAAGTATATGAAGGATTAGCTGGACTTTTATATATCGAAGATGAGCGAGCTACGAATTTCGAGTACGGTGTGAATGACTTTCCACTCGTTTTACAAGATCGAACATTTACCGAAAATGGTGAACTCGATTATCGATATGCTTATCATCCAAATGGTGTAACAGGAACGACTTCTTTAGTAAATGGGACGATGAATCCCCAGTTAACTGTGCCACAAGGAAAAGTTCGTCTCAGGCTATTAAATGGCGCTAACTTGCGAGAATATTCATTAACACTAGATGACAATCAAACCTTTAAACAAATTGCAACGGACGGTGGATTGCTCGACGAACCTGTTTCCAAACAGAAGATTCATTTAACCCCTTCTGAACGAGCAGAAATAATTGTTGATTTTTCCAATTATGAAGAAGGGGATACGGTAAATTTAATGAATGACGAAAATACAGTTCTTTTGCCCCTCGTTATTTCGGACAAAAAAATTGATGTTAAAAAAACTGAAAACTTTAAAAGAGATCCTTTATATACGATAACAGATGAAGAGATGAATCAAGATGTAAGTAAGGAAATAAACCTAACAGGTATGGGACCACATGTAACGATTAACGGTAAGAAATTTGATCCCGATCGAATTGATTTAACTCAAGAACTCGGTGTGACAGAAATTTGGGAAGTTTATAATGAACCAAATATGATGGGAACAGTACATCCCTTTCATATTCACGGTACACAATTTAAAATCATCTCGGTGAATGGCGAAGAGCCACCTGAGGAATTACAAGGATACAAAGATACA
Source organism: Bacillota bacterium (assembly GCA_035303185.1). Taxonomy (GTDB): domain Bacteria; phylum Bacillota; class Bacilli; order Bacillales; family Amphibacillaceae; genus CALAMD01. Next base: position 4,545 of record DATGRX010000102.1, on the reverse strand, counting down.
GTTCATTTAGAACCTGGTGATCGTGTACAATTAGCTGTGAAGTTTGTTACCCCAGGGGTATACATGTATCACTGTCATATTTTAGAACATGAAGATAATGGCATGATGGGTCAAATATTAGTGGAATAGAGCTTTCATCCCTATTTTTAGATATGGAATCTAAAAATAGGGATATTTCTTATGTTACAATAAAAATTACCTTGTTCTAAGGGAGGAATTTTTATGGAAACAATTCAAGGAAAGACCGCAATTGTTACAGGGGCAAGTAGTGGTATTGGCGCTCAAATTGCAAAAGAATTGGCGGAACACGGAGTAAATGTCGTTTTAGCTGCTCGTTCGGAAGATAAATTACTAGAAGTAGCGAAAGAAATAGAAAGTAAAGGAAAGGGAAAAGTACTTTACGTTCCGACAGATATTCGTGAGCAAACTTCTGTTGAGACATTAGTTCAAAAAGCTGAAAAAACTTTTGGTTCTGTAAATATTCTCGTAAATAATGCTGGGCAAATGTTAACGGGCTCTATTACTTCTGGAAAAGTCGATGAATGGGAACAAATGATTGATGTCAATATAAAAGGGACACTTTTTTGTATTCATGCTGTTTTACCAAAAATGCTTGAAGCAAAGAGTGGACACATTATTAATATAGCCTCTGTATCAGGATTTGAAGTGACAAAGAGAAGCACTATCTATAGTGCGACAAAATCAGCCGTTCGATTTATTTCAGCTGGTCTAGAAAAAGAGTTAGCACAAACGGGTGTGAGGACAACGAACATTTCCCCAGGAATGGTTGACACATCTTTGGCGGAAGGGGCGGCTTGGAAAGAAGAACGGAAGAAGCTTGAAACAAAAGATATCGCTCAAGCGGTTATTTATGTATTAACACAACCAGATTATGTAAATGTTAATGAGATAACCGTTCGTCCTGTATAAAAGAGTATGTTAATTATAGCGAAAAAATTTATAAATAATAAAGTGAAAAAACGTAGAATAGCTGTTCTACGTTTTTTTAATGGGGGAAATTCGTTAGACGAAAATAATGCTGGGTATGTAACTTGAAGATTTGCTTAAAATAACTTTGTGAAGAGAGAACTGTATTTTCATAAGGAAGTGACTTATCCCCCCATTATAAACATTAGTACTTTTTTAATTTGATTGACTAATTAGTATAATTTTGTTCAATTGACCTGAGAATTTATTTGATTTATGGTAAAAGAGTTACTTGTATAAAAAAGCATAATTTATTAAAGAGAGGAAGTTTTACATGAAGGACAACAAGAATAGCATAACGAAGGAAGCTATTATTAAGAGTGTTCCTCAAACTGGTTTTTTTGGACAACCTAGAGGACTCTTTACCTTGTTTTTTACCGAATTTTGGGAGCGCTTTTCTTACTATGGAATGCGAGCAATACTCTTATATTATATGTACACAGAAATCTCATCTGGCGGATTAGGCTTTGATGATGGAATGGCTAAATCCATTATGGCAATTTACGGCTCCCTCGTATATATGTCAGGGATTATTGGTGGATGGATTGCTGACCGGCTTTTAGGAACCCAGCGTACCGTGTTTTATGGTGGAGTACTAATTATGGCGGGGCATATTGTGTTAGCTTTACCCGCTGGTGCAACCGCTTTATTCATTTCAATGTTCTTAATTGTCATGGGTACAGGGTTACTCAAGCCAAATATCTCCAATATCGTTGGAGATTTATATACAACGGAAGATACACGAAGAGATTCAGGTTTCAGTATTTTCTATATGGGAATTAATATGGGTGCATTTATTGCTCCATTTATCGTTGGAACACTTGGTCAAGAATACAACTTCCATTTAGGATTTGGTGTAGCAGCTATTGGAATGTTTTTAGGATTGGTCGTTTATGTCGTTACGAAAAGAAAGAATCTTGGACTTGCAGGTACGTATGTTCCGAATCCCCTTAAAGGGAAGGAGAAAAAGAAAGTATATACTAGATTTGCGATCGGAGCTGCAGTTATCGCTATTTTAGCTGCAATTACGATTCCGACAGGTATACTCACAATAAACCGTTTCACCTATTTGGTAAGTATTATGGGAATTGTGATACCAACGCTATATTTTATCGTGATGTATCGGAGTCCGAAAACAAATGAAGACGAAAAATCGCGTTTATTAGCCTATATTCCGCTCTTTGCTGCGTCTATTATGTTTTGGGCAATCGCCGAACAAGGAGCGATCATATTAGCAGAATATGCTGATAAACGTGTTCAGTTAAGTATATTTGGCTTTAATCTTAAATCTTCATGGTTTCAATCATTAAACCCATTATTCATTATTGCTCTAGCTCCTATGTTTGCAGGTTTATGGATGAAAATGGGTGAGCGTCAGCCAGCGACACCGAAAAAGTTTTCTTACGGGTTACTTTTCGCAGGACTATCCTTCTTAGTTATGATTTTCCCAGCTGTATTAGGAGGGCCTGACACTTTAGTAAGCCCAATTTGGCTCGTATTAAGCTTTTTCCTAGTCGTTGTAGGAGAGTTATTATTATCACCGGTAGGTTTGTCTGCAACAACTCAATTAGCACCAAAGGCATTCTCAGCCCAGACAATGAGTTTATGGTTCTTATCTAATGCCGCAGCACAAGCAATTAACGCACAAATTGTAAAATTATATACTCCTGAAACTGAGATTATCTACTTTGGTGTCATCGGTGGTATTGCTATTTTATTAGCACTCCTTTTATATATCGCATCCGGAAGGATTCAAGTATATATGAGAGGCGTCAAATAAAAGGAAATGGACTAAACGGTGAAAATATAATGAAAGATGATGAAACACCTTGCGTTTATGCAAGGTGTTTTTTGTTGGGAAGCTTTTGAATTTGTATCAAATATTTTACACTACAATTAGTGGAAAGGTTTAGAAAACGATTTTTAGTGTTACTTTTGACCAATTTATACGTCTTATGTAATGAATGTATTGATTGGAGGGGGAGTTTGTGTCACATCGTGATCTTATATCCGAATGGTTTGAGCAATATAGCAATGATGTATATAATTTTTTAGTTTATTACTGTGGTTCAAAGGATGTTCATGATCTCGTTCAAGAGACTTTTATAAGGGCTACAAGAGGAATTAAAAAGTTTCGATATGATTCTAATCCAAAAACATGGTTGTTTTCTATCGCACGGAATATAGCAATCGATCAGGCACGAAAGAAAAAGCGCCAGATTCAATCATCATCTGTAGCTTTTGATGAAACGTATATGGGTGAAAGTTCTAATAATCCAGAAAGCCAACTTATTGAAAATGAAAGAGTACGCTACATATATCAACAGATGATGACATTGCGAAGAAATTATCGAGAGGTTTTAATTTTGCGAGGAATTGAAGGAATGTCTATTAAAGAAACGGCTGAAATTCTCGATTGGACAGAATCAAAGGTCAAACAAACCTTTTATCGAGCGAGAAAAGCTCTGCAAAAGAGATTGAATGGGAAAGGGGAGATCAGTTATGGATCGTAAGGATGATTTACTCCGTCAATTACGACAGTTTCCTAACCATAAAATGAAGCCGGATAAACAAGAAGAAATATTTAAAAATATTATGCAACAACCTTCACCACGTAAATTAAAAAAGAAAAGATCTCGTTGGAAAACCCTTTCGGCTAGTATTGCAAGTATCGCAGCGGTCGTTATATTTGTCATTTTAGGTTTAGGTTATTTGACAGGTGATGGAGAAAACAGTTCGGGGAATCCTGAGGAACCTTCATCAAAAGTACCACTTGAAGAAAATAAAAATAATGATAACAATGAAAGAGACGATAATAAAAATGATATAGCCTCTAATGAAAATGATGAAAATGATGGAAATTATTCAAAAGATATCGCAATGGAACCAATGGATAAGGAATGGATAAGATTTATCATTAACAAAACAATTAGTGATATCAATGAACAATCAGAGATAATTGTAGACAGTCATCCTGAATGGTTAGAAGAGTTTCGATTCCTTCATGAAGGCGATCGGGAATATCCGGATGAATTTTATGATGCAGTAGAACTATTTTACGAAAAGCTAAGTCCATTCATGACAGAAAGAGCATTAGATGAGTATGGGGAAGGATTGGTTTTAATGAACTTTTGCCAATGTGGAGGTTACCATAGATGGTCAGAACATGATACGGAAAATAATTTTGAAGTATATAAACAAACAGAAAATGAGTTTATAGCAACCTCTGATATACAAGGTACTGATTTTAACCCACAAGGCTTGTCTCTTAGGTGGCACTTTAAAAGGGATAATGGAAAATGGAAATTAGAAAAAGTAGATATAGATGAAATTAATTAACTTTATGTAAGTAAAGTAAAAAGGTCATCTTGCGCTTTTCGCAAGATGACCTTTCATTTAGGATTCAAGTTTTTTTAATTCATCCGCATGACGGACGAGATAATCGAAAGCACTTAATGAAGCTGTTGCGGCAGCGCCCATAGAGATAATGATTTGCTTATATCTTTCATCTGTACAGTCTCCTGCTGCAAAGACTCCTGGTACATTTGTTGCACCGAC
>DATGRX010000101.1:0-22881 GCA_035303185.1 Bacillota bacterium | reverse complement strand
AGTCGTTATCTTTTCTGTGTTTTATTTTTTCCTTGATGTCGATTTTGGTGGGAAGTTTATTGCTGTATTACTTCTAATCATCCCTTATGTGTTTACTATTGTTGCTCTGAATATTTTCCTAGGAAGTCTAGTCAAAACAATACAGCAATTTAATGCACTTATCCCAATTGTGACAATTAGTATGGCAATGCTTGGTGGAGCACTTTGGCCACTAGAGGTCGTTGAATCGAAGATCATTTTAATGTTATCGAAATTTATGCCGATTAAATATGGAATTGATTTATTATATAGCCTAGTCGCTTATGATTTACCTTTTTTAGAATTAATGTATCCCTTTAGTATTCTGCTTCTTATGGGGGTCCTAATGATGGGCCTTGGGATTCATTTTATTGAAAAACGTCATGTATAAATAAAAAGGTAGGGATTTGGAACTCCCTACCTTAATATTTTATAAATGTTTTTCAAACCAATCGCAAATATATTCGAGTCGTTTGATGCGTAACTTTGGGTCACCACTACGGCTTAATTCATGATTTTCCCCAGGAAATCTCACAAATTTTACGTCCTTTCGTAGATGTTTTAAAGCAACAAAAAGTTGCTCCGCTTGTTCGATTGGACAACGAAAGTCTAGTTCACTGTGTAAAATTAATAGTGGTGTTGTTACGTTTTCTGCATATTTTATTGGTGAGAATTCCCACAATTTTTTAGGATTTTCAAGCAGGTTGTAGCCTAACTCCCACTTTGTAAAGAAGTATCCAATGTCGCTAACACCATAAAAGCTAAGCCAATTACTAATAGAACGTTGGGTGACAGCGGCTTTGAAGCGATCTGTTTGTCCGACGATCCAGTTAGTCATAAAGCCGCCGTAACTACCACCGGTTACGCCGAGGCGCTCTTCATCAATAAAACTATAATTTTCGACGACATAATCGACGGCAGACATTAAGTCTGTGTAATCACTGCCACCGTAGTCGCCCCGGACAGCATCGACAAACTTTTGACCATAACCATGGCTTCCTCGTGGGTTGGCAAATAAGACAGCATAACCTTTTGCCGCAAGTACTTGCATTTCATGGAAGAAGGTTCGTCCATACATGACATGGGGGCCACCGTGAACTTCTAAGATAAGGGGATATTTTTTACCTTCTTCATAGCCATAGGGTTTCATAAGCCAAGCCTGAATATCCCAGCCATCTTCTGCTGTAATTGATAATTCTTCCGGTTCACTTAGTTGAATGTCTTCTAAAAAGGGATTTGCTTTTGTTAAACGTTTTGGCTTTGATACATCCTTTTCTAATAAATAAAAATCCCCTTGTTCTGTTGGTGTACTAATGGCTACGATAAATTGTTCCTGCACTTCATCATAAGCAAATCCGTAAACGTGGTTGTTCTCATCATAAATTACTTCTTTTTCTCCAGCAGTACTAATTTTGTTTAAGCTTGTTTTACCTTCAGAGGTTGTGAGGATAAATAAGTTCTCTCCTGTTTTGTCCCAAACAGGTCCTGATGAAGTCGCACCCATACGCATATCGCCGACCATTAAATTACCAAATTGAATATCCCAGTCTTTACTTAAACAAGTGCGTTCTTTTGTTTCAACATCAAAAAGATACAGTTCTGAAAGGGTTGCTCCGTCATATTGCTGTTCATGGCCTAAACAGGCGATCGTTTTTCCGTCTGGTGAAAATTTAGCTCCGCCGTAGGTCCCAGGTTTTTCAGTAAACTGAGTGACTTCTTTGTTTGTGACATTTAATGTGTATAAATGAGTGATTAATTCATAATCAGCATCTTTACTTAAGTTACCGGTAAATAATACCGTTGAATTACATGGTGATATATCTTGAAAGTAATGATCGTGTTCGCCCCTCGTTAGTTGTGTAAAAGTTTGTTCTTCAGTGTCATACATAACAATATGTATATGTCGATGATGAGTTTTAAATCCTCCGGCATCAGATTTATGTTTTAAACGTTCGATAACGAGAGGTTCATTTTTTAATTGTTCAGCTTCCTGTTGTTTTTCTTCCTTGGTAAGTTCTTGTTGCTTTGTCACATCGGCATCAGATTCAAGCGAGGCTTGGAAAATAATAAATCTTCCGTCTTTAGACCATTCGGGGGAAGTTGCTCCATAAGTAAAGTGTGTCAGTTGTGTTGCTTCTCCACCAGTCGTTGGAATAAGCCAGATTTGTGGTGTTCCACTTCTTGTCGATTGAAAAGCAATGACATCTCCTTTTGGGGAGTATCTTGGGTGACTGTCTCTTTTATCGTGGGATGTCCATTGGTTCGGAGTCTCTTCATCTAAGTGATGAACATGTAAGTGGGATTCGTACTTTTTCTCTTCATTCATCCGTGTGTTAATGAAAGCATATGAGTTCCCGTCGGGTGAAAATTGTGGGTCACTATACATCGAAAACTTTAGTAAATCTTCTACCATCATTTTACGTTTTACTTTTGTCATATGAATCCTCCTAGTTATGAACTTTTTTATATCGTAATCTATTTCGAGAATCTAATCAATTAAAAAAGATAAAAAAAGAAAGATTGATAGAGTCTATCAATCTTTCGATAAATCTCATGAACCATTTGGTTATGCAGTTTCAATAATCGTGCTCCTTGTAATTTGGGCATCTTCTTCATAAGCTGCTTGTAATTTTCTCGTAATTTCTCCTGGAGTACCGTTAGCAATTTGTATGTCATCGACTTTTACAATAGGCATCACTTCTGCTGTAGTACTTGTTAAAAACATTTCATCAGCCTGTTGAATATCCTCAATCGTGAAACTTTCTTCAATTAAAGGAAGATCAAGATTTTCCGCTAACTCAAACACTTTCATCCGGACACAACCTCGCAATATTTTTTCTGTCGCTGGATGCGTATAAATTTTCCCATCTTTAATTAAAAAGACGTTCGCAGAACTAGCTTCTGTTACTGTTCCGTTTTCGTGCAAAATAGCTTCAAAGCTTCCTTGTTCTTTGGCAGCTTGCTTAGCTAGGACATTTGGTAAAAGATTTAAACTTTTAATATGACATAAATCCCAACGAATATCTTCATGAGTAATCGTTGAAACTCCCGATTGTAAGCTTGCTAAATTTCGTGGGAGATCTTCGATATAAGCATAAACGTTTGGCTCCACAGACTCATCGGGAAAAACGTGATCCCGTCTTGCTGAACCTCTCGTAACTTGCAAGTAAATTTTTCCGTCGGATGTCATTTTGTTTTCTGTTATAAGCTTCTCTAGCGTCTTAACTAATTCATCAACGGTGTAATCAAGTGAAAGATGAATGGCTTCAGCAGAGCGAAATAACCGTTCAACGTGTTCTTCAAGTAAGTGAGTTCGCCCTTCATAAATGCGGATAACTTCATAGACGCCATCACCAAATTGAAGTCCTCTTTCTTCAAATGGATATGTGAGCTCATCCTTATGAGCAAACTGTTTTTGGCTGAGTATGATTGGATACACTGACAAATTATTCGCCTCCCTTTTTCTATTCCTCATTTTACCGATAATCTGATCTTTTGTAAATCTAATGAACTGTACACAATAATAGTCGGGTTTAATGAAATAATTGGACTACATATATTATAATGAAGGTAATCGTACAATATTTATATTTTTGTACGGGTAAATATGTGAAACTAAAGGAGTATATTCATGGATATCCAACAATTTAAAGAGGATATTATTCAATATAGTGAAAAAATCGGCATCGATAAAATAGGTTTTACGACAGCTGATCCTTTCACAGAATTAAAAGAACGTTTAAGAAGACAACAGGAGCTTGAGTATCAGTCAGGCTTTGAGAAAGGTACGATTGAAGAAAGGACGGAACCTAAGCGTTTATTACCAGGGGCAAAATCAATTATTTCAATCGCTTTAGCCTATCCCTCTAAAATTAAAAATCCGCCGAGAAGTACGAGGGAGAATCGCCGAGGTATATTTTGTCGAGCATCCTGGGGGCAGGATTATCACCATGTATTACGAGACCGATTAGAGAAATTAAGGGAGTTTATTAAGGGTCGTTATCCTGAATTAGAAAGTGACATTATGGTGGATACTGGGGAACTATCAGACCGGGCCGTAGCAGAACGGGCAGGAGTAGGATTTAGTGGAAAAAACACATTACTCATTACAGAGGAGTATGGATCCTTTGTTTATTTAGGTGAAATGATTACAAATATACCTTTTGTTCCTGATGAACGAATTGAGGATGGTTGTGGTGATTGTACACGCTGTTTAGATGCTTGTCCGACTGGAGCCCTCGTTAATCCGGGACAATTAAATGCTCAAAGATGTCTCGCTTATTTAACACAAACAAAGGATTTTTTACCAGATGAGTTCCGCGATGTGATCGGGACACGTGTTTATGGTTGTGATACTTGTCAAGCTGTTTGTCCGTGGAATAGACAAATAGACTTTCATATTCATGAAGAATTCGAACCAGAACCAGAAGTCGCAAAACCAAAATTAAAGCCTATGCTCCGAATGTCTAACCGTGAGTTTAGAAATACGTTTGGACATGTTTCAGGTTTTTGGCGAGGGAAAAATCCATTACAACGAAATGCGATGTTAGGTTTAGCTCACTATCGTGACAAAACAGCTGTAGATGAACTTATCGCTGTCATGACAGAGGATGTCCGACCGATGATCCGAGGAACAGCTGCTTGGTCCTTAGGTAAAATTGGAACGGAAAAAGCCTTTGAAGCAATCGAAAAAGCGTTAGCTAAGGAAACGGATGAACGGGTTATTTATGAAATGGAAAAGGGTTTAGCGTTTAGGGAAAAATATGAAAAAGAGGCGTAAAAATGAAGTTAAATTACGAGACTTTTGAGACAAAACTTGGACCTATGATTGTTATTGCAAAGGATGACCATATCATCCGACTCGATTTTGGCGATTTAAAAGCTGTTCTAGAGAAAGCAGACCGTTGGTTTAAACAATATTTCGGAGAAGTTACTTTTATCCATGAAAATAAAGTGACGAAGGAAGTGCGGAAACAAATAACCGAATACTTTGCTGAAAAGCGAAAACACTTCACTGTGCCTTACGATCTTTTCGGAACCCCTTTTCAACAAGCTGTTTGGGAAACTATCGAACAAAAAGTTTCTTATGGAGAAACGTGTTCCTATAAAAATGTTGGAGAATATATTAACAATGAAAAAGCCGTTCGGGCGATCGGTGGAGCATTAAATAAAAATCCGATATCTATTATAATTCCATGTCATCGAGTTATTAGCTCCACAGGTTCCTTAACAGGCTATGGTGGAGGCCTTGATAAAAAAGCATTTTTACTCGAGTTAGAACATCTTTCATGAACGTAAAGCATAAGTTTATACTAGGAGGGAAAGATGGAATTAATTCGAGACTATTGGGTACGTGCTTGCCTTGGAGATTATGAGGATGAATGGCTAAATCGTTTGAAAAGGTTAGCAAAAAGACGGTCAGTTAAAATTGTTCGTTTTCAAGGGAGAATAAGATGTGTTCAAAAGCAGAAAATTGGGCGGAGCAGTAGATATCGTTATCTATTACATTTGAAAATCTTTTTTCAACAAGCGGGAAATCTTTATATTGAAGAAAGAATTTTACCCTATGTACATTCAACGAAAGGGAACCATTATGTGCAGGAAAAACCTTTGAATAAGGAAAAGAACGAATTAAAGACTCCGCCAGCTGCAAGAGAGAATAGTGATAGTTTTATAGAAAAACCTTTTAATCGACGAAAGGCCGTGCAGTATGCAGAACGGTGGTGGAATGAGTACAATCCGGATTTTAAAGACTTTCCAAATAATTGCACAAATTTTGTCTCCCAATGTTTACTAGCAGGAGAAGCAAAGATGTGGGGCTTTCATGATCGGGAAACCGGTTGGTGGTATACAGATGAAAATTGGAGTTTTAGCTGGTCAGTTGCCCACTCATTACGCTGGTTATTAAGTAGTTCAAAAAAAGGCTTAAAGGGAAAGGAAGTTTTTTCGCCAAAGGAGTTGCTCCCGGGGGATATTATTTGTTATGATTTTGAAGGTGATGGAAGGTGGGATCACCAAGCGATTGTCGTCGTTAAAGATGATAACAATGAACCCCTTGTTAATGCCCATACGAATTTTAGTCGCCATCGATATTGGTCTTATGAAGATTCTTTAGCATGGACAGAAAATACAGCTTATAAATTTTTTCAAATTGATACATAGGAAATGGAGATATTTTGACATGGCTATCCACATAGTTTTATATCAACCAGAAATACCTGCAAATACAGGTAATATTGCCAGAACTTGTGTTGCAACAAATGCAACGCTTCACTTAATACATCCTTTAGGGTTTGAAATTACTGATAAAAGAGTAAAACGAGCAGGTTTAGATTATTGGAAATATTTAAATATTAGAGAGTACGAGCATATTGATGAATTGTTTTCTCGTTATGAGCGAGGCGTTTTTTATTTTGTTGAAGACTATGGGGAACAATATTATACAGATGTTGATTTTAAGCATATAGAAGAAGATATATTTTTAGTTTTTGGTCAAGAAACAAATGGAATCCCAGAAACATTGCTGCAACAAGCAGAAGAACATTGCATTAAGGTGCCGATGGGGTCAAAGGTACGCTCATTAAATTTATCAAATACGGTAGCCATTGTTCTTTATGAAGTATTACGACAAAAAAACTTTCCGATATTAGATTAAAAAACCGTCATGTTTTAGGAACATGACGGTTTTATTTATTGATTCTTTTTTGGAACTCCAGGTTTAGATTCATATGCAGATGTAAGGCAAGACGTCAAAAAAACTAGCATTACTCCAACAATTAATGCGATATTCATATTCGTCCCTCCACTAAATATCTTGAAGTAACTTCATTATACATGAATAAATAAAAAAAGTGAACAATTAAGGTAAATCTTTTTAAAAGAATACTTACTATCTTTATTGAAAAAAGGTTAATTTTATAAGCTAAAATGAGTATCTAACAATCGTAAAAATGCTTTCATAGCCCATTTTAGTAAACATGAGAGTTAATAGTTGCCCTCATCTATTGTCAGTCCTATAATAGTAAATGAATAAAACAGCCGTTAGGAACGGAATGTTAACTCTAATTGGGGGTAATATAAGGTGACATTGAAGGAAGAATCTACCGGGAGGTTTTGGGAAAGCTTTCATGGACCAAACATGGGCTATGTTGAAGAACAGTTTGAGTTATATCAACAAGACCCTAACGCTGTGGATCCATCGATAAAAGCGATGTTTGATACACATGGAGCTCCCGCTTGGCTATTTGACACAAAAACAGATTCTGACAAGGAAGGAGCTTCTTTACAAGATATTAAGAAGTTTCAACAGGCAATGAAATATATCGATGCGATTCGAGAGTACGGTCATTTAGAAGCAGAGATATATGCCATCGGAAGAGAAGTTGAGAAATCTAAGTGGCTTGATCCAACAACGTACGGATTAACGAATGCAGATTTAATGAGTATTCCTGCGACATATGTATGGGAGGATACTCCTTCTCATTTGCAAACAGCCTATGATGTGGCAGAGCATCTGAAAAGTCTGTATACAGGGAAAATTGCTTTTGAATATGATCATATAACGGATCCTACGGAGCGTGAGTGGTTACAACGAGCCATTGAAACAGGTACTTATTTTCCTGAATTTTCAGCGGAGGAAAAAGAGGAGCTATTATCACGGCTTGTACAAGTAGAAGGATTTGAAAATTTCTTGCAAACGACCTTCGTCGGACAAAAACGATTTTCCATTGAAGGCTTAGAAACAATGGTTCCATTGCTTGATAAAATTATTGAACAAGCAAATAACGATGAAATAGATAATGTCATGATGGGGATGGCGCATCGTGGCCGTTTAAGTGTGCTTGCCCATGTATTAGATTTACCAAAAGATAGATTATTAGCAGAATTCCAGCATTCAGCTGATGAACATTTTGTACCGACATCTGATACGGAACCCCTTGGAACAGGATGGACCGGCGATGTTACATATCACTTTGGTGGAACAAGAGAAATTACAAACGAAGCAGGGCATACGACAACAGTACGGATGGCACATAACCCATCACATCTAGAGTTTGTCAACCCAGTCGTTGCTGGCTTTACAAGAGCTGCACAAGACGATCGAACGGAAAAAGGCTATCCAAAACAAGATTTAAATAAAGCATTTAGTGTGCTTGTTCATGGAGATGCAGCATTTATTGGTGAAGGGATCGTTGCAGAAACATTAAACATAAGTGGTGTGAAAGGTTATTATACTGGAGGAACAATCCACGTTATCGCAAATAACTTAGTTGGTTATACAACGGATCAAGAAGAAGGACGTGCAACTCGATATTCTAGTGATTTAGTTAAAGGCTTCGATATTCCAGTTGTACATGTTAATGCGGATGATCCGATCTCATGTTTACATGCAGCACTTCTAGCTTATGAGTATCGTAAAAAGTTTAAGAAAGACTTTTTAATCGATGTAGTTGGCTATCGTCGTTACGGTCATAACGAAATGGATGAACCACGAACGACTCAGCCAGTTTTATATAAGCAAATCGATGAACATCCAACAGTTGTTGAAATATTCGCTGATTCATTAGAAGCAGAAGGTGTTATTACGGCAGATAGAAAAAAAGAATTAGAGCAGGAAGTAAAAGATGAACTTCAAAGTCATTATGAAAGTTTAAAGGTTGAATCAAATGATACATTAGAAATCCCAGAAATGCCTGAAGAAGTTAAAGTAAATCCAGAATATGATACAACAGTTTCTTTAGATGTTTTGAAAAAGTTAAATGCAGATTTATTAAAGAGACCTGAAGGATTTAATCAGTATCGTCGATTAAATCGGGTATTCAAGCGTCGTGAAAACTTATTTGAAGATGAAGAATCCCTTGCTGATTGGGGAGCAGGAGAAGCTTTAGCATATGCATCTATTTTAAGAGATGGTATTCCAATACGTATTACAGGTCAAGACACAGAACGAGGAACCTTTGCTCACCGTCATATGGTTTTATATGATAGTGAAACAAATGAATCCTATAGTCCATTACACGGAATGGAAGATGCCAAAGCTTCCTTTGATATACACAATAGTCCACTTTCAGAAACGGGTGTTTTAGGATTTGAATATGGATATAGTGTTTATTCTCCAGAAACTCTAGTAATCTGGGAAGCTCAGTTTGGAGATTTTGCAAATGTCGGTCAAGTCATTTTTGATCAGTTTTTATCTGCAGCCCGTTCGAAGTGGGGAGACATTTCAAATATGGTCATGCTTCTCCCACACGGATATGAAGGGCAAGGACCAGAGCATTCTAGTGCACGACTTGAAAGATTCTTGCAAATGGCAGGCGAATATAATTGGACAGTTGCAAATGTAACTTCGTCAGCACAATTATTTCATTTATTACGGCGTCAGGCGATGATGAAAGGTAAACCTGAAGCTAGACCGCTAGTTATTATGTCACCAAAGAGTTTACTTAGAAGTCAGCGGGCGGCATCTTCAGCAGAAGAGTTTACGAATGGAAAATTCGAGCTTATTCGTCAACAGCCAAATTTACGAGTCAGTAAAAAGAATGCGAAGAGATTACTTTTAGGAACTGGAAAAGTGATGGTCGATATAGAGGAAGCTATCGAGCAATCTGATGAAAGTTTTAATTGGCTACGAGCTTTAAGAATCGAACAACTTTATCCTTTCCCGAAAGAAGAACTAATCAAAGAATTAAAACAGTTACCAAGTTTAGAAGAAATTGTTTGGGTACAAGAAGAACCTAAAAACATGGGAGCCTGGAATTTTGTTTCTGAAATATTAAGTGAACTTTTAGAAGAAGGTCAAACACTTCGATATGTAGGCAGGCCAAGACGTTCATCTCCGTCCGTTGGTGAGCCGAATATTCATAAAATAGCTCAAGAAAAAATTGTAGCAGAAGCAATTAATCCAAATAAAGGAGGAAATTCAAGTGAAGGAAATTAAGGTCCCTGAACTTGCAGAATCGATTACAGAAGGAACGATATCAGAATGGCTCGTTCAAACAGGAGAACAAGTAAATCAAGGAGATCCAATTGTAGAACTTGAAACAGATAAAGTAAATATTGAGGTTAATTCGGATTACACAGGTGTGTTAGCAGAAATACTTTTTGAAGAAGGCGAAGACGTTGAGGTAGGCGACGTTATTGCAAAAGTAGATGAAAGTGCTGAAGCAGGAGCTACACCTACTGAAGAAACACCGTCCGGGGAAGCAGCTGAACCTGCAAAAGCAGAAGCTGAAGAACCAGCAGCTGCAGCAGCTGAATCTGATGCCACACCAGAAGTAGTCGCTTCACCAGCTGCCCGTAAACGAGCAAGAGAATTAAATATTGATTTAAATACAGTACAACCTCGTGACCCATTAGGAAGAATTCGTCCAGAGGATGTTGAAGCAGCAAAGGCGGCACAAGATAAACCAGCACCAAAACAAGCGGCACCAGCGGCAGAAACAACAAATTTTGAGAAGCCTGTTGAACGAATTCGTATGTCACGACGTCGACAAACGATTGCTAAGCGTTTAGTCGATGCTCAACATACAGCAGCTATGTTAACAACCTTTAATGAAGTTGATTTAACAGAAGTCATGAAATTACGTAGTGAACAACAGGATATGTTTGTTGAAAAACACGATATTAAGTTAGGATTCATGTCCTTCTTTACAAAAGCGGTTGTTGGAGCATTAAAAGAATTTCCATTATTAAATGCGGAAATTCAAGGCGATGAGATTGTCAAAAAGTTGTTTTATGACATCGGTATTGCTGTCTCAACCGAAGAAGGTTTAGTCGTTCCAGTTGTTCGTGATGCTGACAAATTAGATTTTGCAGGTATTGAACAAGAGATCATGAATTTAGCCTTAAAAGCACGGGATAATAAATTATCATTAGATGACTTACAGGGCGGAACCTTTACAATTACAAACGGTGGTATTTTCGGTTCCATGTTATCGACACCTATTTTAAATGCCCCACAAGTCGGTATTTTAGGTATGCATAACATTCAAAAACGACCGGTCGTCATGCCAGATGATTCCATTGAAGTTCGTCCAATGATGTACATCGCATTGTCCTACGACCATAGAATTGTTGATGGTAAAGATGCCGTTCGTTTCCTCGTACGAGTAAAGGAAATGTTAGAAGATCCGGTAGATTTATTGTTACATGGATAAGTAGAACTTTTCACTCTCCTATGAATATTCATAGGAGAGTTTTTTATTTGCATTTTATCTTAAAACCGAATATTATAGTTAATGTTGTTAATTAATATTCGGAATGGAGTGTTTTATTTGGGTAATTTATTTAAAATAAGGGAAAATAATACGAATATCCGAACAGAGATCGTTGCTGGAATTACAACTTTTTTAACGATGGTCTACATTGTTGTCGTTAATCCGGCTATATTGTCAGCAGCTGGGGTTCCGATGGATCAGGTATTTATGGCAACAATTATTACAGCGGTTATTGGGACATTATCGATGGCTATATTTGCTAATTATCCAATAGCGATTGCTCCTGGAATGGGACTCAATGCATATTTTACGAGTATCGTTATTACACAAGGAATTACGTATCAAGTTGTTTTTGGTACTGTGTTTTTAGCTGGACTTATTTTTATGTTACTTAGTTTGACAAAATTACGGGAAACACTCATAGAATCGATACCTGCTCCATTAAAGTTTGGTATTACTTCTGGAATAGGTTTATTTATTGCTTTTTTAGGCCTTAAAATGTCGGGAATTATTGTCGCAGATGAGGAAAACTTAGTAACCCTTGGTGATTTACATGATCCGATAACAGTTCTTACATTAGTCGGTTTATTAATTACGTTAATTTTAATGGCTCGCCGGATAAAAGGTGCGTTATTTATTGGAATGATTATTACGGGGATTATTGGATTTCTTACGAAGAACCTTACATTTTCAGGTATTATTTCAACACCACCGGCACCTGTCTTTTTTGACATTGATATTAGCGGTGTTTTTTCCCAAGGATTATATACTGTCGTATTTGCATTTTTACTTGTAACGATTTTTGATACGACAGGAACAATGATTGGAGTTGCCGAACAAGGCGGATTTATGAAAAATGGCAAGTTTCCACGAGTAAAACCAGCTTTGTTAGCCGATGCGACAGCAACAACTGTTGGTTCAATGTTTGGGACAAGCCCTGCAACGGCATATGTTGAATCAACCTCCGGTGTAGCTGCTGGTGGAAGAACAGGATTAACTTCAGTCGTTGTAGCGATATTGTTTGGTTTATCGATGTTCTTTTTCCCTGTCGTCCAAGCAATCGCTGATTTACCAGCAATTACAGCTCCGATTTTAATAATCGTCGGTTGTTTCATGATGGAAGGTTTAGCCCGTATTAATTGGAAATCCTTTACGGATGCCTTTCCAGCTTTTGCGATTATTTTAACAATGCCTCTTACATCTAGTATTGCAACCGGGATTGCTGTTGGTTTTATTTCTTATCCAATTTTAAAGTTAGTAACGGGAAAAGGTAAAGAAGTTCATTGGTTACTTTATATATTCGGCATTATCTTTTTCATTCAAATGGCTTTTTTCCCATCATTTTAATATATCTGATGTTTTTAAAAGCGGAGTGTCTATCAAACGACACTTCGCTTTGTTTTTCATCAATGACATGTATTTTATTAATCATTATTTGACAAAGTCGAAACATATTTAGTAATATTAAGACACTAGCAATAAAAGTACTATATCTTTAATTATTTTCATATATATACTGTACAACATGAGCTTTCTTATATTAAACCAAAATGGATAGCTCTTCTTAATATTCAACATTTGAAAACGCTTACATAAAAGGGGGTTGAAGGGGGTTGTTACTTTTCAAACTAGATAAACTTTAATCAGGATGTTGTCACTTTCATGTTCATTCGGAAAATAAAATACAAGGGAGGATTATTATCAATGAAAGATAATGCAGAAATGAGAAAAGAACATAATGCTGTTAGGGAAAAAGTAGGTTATCATGATTTTACACATGAGTTGTTAGAAGCAAGAGGTGCTGATGTAGGTGCTTTTATGGACAAGATGTTTGTCAATGATATTTCTGGGGCAGATGTCGGACAAGGTGTTTATACGACGATGCTTAATGAAGAAGGGAAAATTATTGATGACCTAATTATTTTCCGTGTGGAAGAAAATAAGTATTGGCTTTCAACATTGTACATTGATCAAATGCAGTCCTGGTTTAATGAGCACTCTGATGGTTTCGATGTTGAGTATGAAGATATTACAGAAGTGACAACGATGTATGCTGTACAAGGTCCTAAATCTAGGGATACACTGAACAAAATCGTTGATGAAAATCTAGATGATGTAAAGTTTACTAGAATTGTCGATCGCAAAATTGATGATGTTTCAATAAAGGTAGCAAGATTTGGATTTACAGGTGAGCTCGGTTTTGAATTGTATTTTGCTCCAGAACATGTAGATTTCATAGAATCTAAGTTAGAAGAAGCAGGAGAGGAATTTGGTATTATGGAGTTAGAAACTGACGTATTCCTCACAAGTCTTCCAACTGAAAAAGGCCTCAAATTAATGCGAGATTATGAAGGACTTGATCCAATCGAAGGAGGTCTTGGTTGGTCAATCGATTGGGATAGTGACTTTATTGGTAAAGAAGCTGTACAGGAAACACGGGAAAACGGACCGAAACAAAGTCTTGTCGGTTTTACTGTTGAAGATGAAGAAGCTGAGGTCGAACTAGAATCCGATATTACGAAAAATGGTGAAACGGTAGGAAAAGTAACAAACTATACGTATGGATATACGGCTGGAAAACATATCGGATTTGCTTTAATTCAAAATGATAAGGCTGAAATTGGTGATGATGTAATGATTGGAGATGTCGAGGCGAAATTAACGAGCGACGTATTCGTTTAATATAAGAAATACTACATCGTAATATTCTATGTTTTGCGATGAATAATTTCTTATTTTACATCCTTCGAATCGGCATAAATAAGAGCCCTTTCTGTTTACGTAAAGCATTTTGTAAATGAACAGAATGAGGGCTCTTTTTCAGTCATAAAAGTTTTTAAAATTATATTTCTAATGTAAAAACTTAGAAACTAAGTTTGTAGAATTGGCATTTTAACTATGGTATATTGTAAATATGCCCTTCCCTTCAGTAGAAAAATTGCTTTTGGCATTGTTTAGACGGTCATCGAATAAGTATATAATAGAAAAAGCTTGTTCGTATATGAATGACATCTGTAAGCGCTTCAGTTTTTGAGAAAGCTAACCGAGGCATTTCTACGTGCTGGTTTGATGTCAATCATCTGTTAGAACTGGTGTTTTATCCAAAATATTCGTAGGAGGAATACAAATGACTGCTGAATTAATTAGTGGCAAAGAGTTATCTGATAAAATAAGAGAGGAAATTAAAGAAGAAACTAAAAAACTGAAGGAAAAGGATGTTACTCCCCATTTAAGTGTCATCCTTGTCGGAAATGATCCAGCTTCTGAATCCTATGTAAGAGGAAAAGAAAAAGCTTTTCAAAATGCGGGAATGGGTTCGGAAGTCATTAAATTAGAAGAATCCGTATCAGAAGAGGATCTCGTACAGCTTATCGAAGAATTGAATGAAAAAGAAGATGTACACGGTATTTTAGTCCAACTTCCATTACCAGAACACATAAATGATCAAGTAATCGTTGAAACAATCGTTCCAGAAAAAGATGTTGATGGTTTCCATCCAATAAATGTTGGTCGAATGATGCATGAACAAGACACGTTATTACCATGTACACCTTTAGGAATTATGGAGATGCTTGATTCTAAAAACATTGATGTTACAGGCAAACATGCAGTTGTCGTTGGAAGTAGTAATATTGTCGGTAAGCCTGTTGGCCAATTACTATTAAACCGTTTCGCAACTGTAACGAATTGCCATATTAAAACAGAAAATTTACGAGCACATACGAAAATGGCAGATATCTTAGTAGTAGCCGTTGGAAATGCAAATATGATTAAAGCCGACGATGTTAAAGAAGGAGCAGTTGTCATTGATGTAGGAATAAACCGACTTGAAGACGGTTCATTAACCGGAGACGTTGATTTTGATGAGGTTAAGAAAAAAGCTTCATATATTACACCTGTTCCAGGCGGTGTCGGTCCAATGACAATTACGATGTTGCTTTATAACACGTTAAAAGCTTGTAAAAGTCAGGAAGGTCTTGACTAAATTATTTTAATTTTATATATTATCATTATTCATCATAAATAAGTCATGTAAATTCATATCTATACAGAAGTTATTTCTAGTAGGATAGGATTTACATGACTTTTTTGTTTAAATTTCTTTATATGCTTTTGCTAGAAACTTTTTTAAACAAGATTAGATAAAGAACTGCAATTTCTAGTCAAAAACATAAAGATATATTATACTCATTTTGTTGTGTTTGAGAAGTGGAATGGAAAGGAAGTTTGTCATGTCAGATAAGCGAATTTTATTTACCGGTGGAGGAACAGCCGGTCATGTCATTGTCAATTTAGCTTTAATACCTTCTTTTTTAGAGGATGGTTGGAAAATAGATTATATCGGTTCAAAAAACGGTATTGAACGGCGATTAATCGGTGATCTTAAAGATGTTACCTATCATCCGATTACGACGGGGAAATTACGAAGATATGCGTCTTGGGAAAATGTTAAAGATCCATTTCGTGTGATTAAAGGAACCTTTCAAGCATGGAATATTATTCGTAAAGTTAAACCTCATGTTCTTTTTTCAAAGGGTGGTTTTGTTTCAGTGCCTGTCGTGTTTGCCGCAAAATTGCATCGAATACCGACAATTATTCACGAATCAGATTTCACACCCGGTTTAGCGAATAAATTATCTGTCCCCTTTGCTAATCATGTGTTAACGACGTTTCCAGAAACAGTTAACTTTTTACCCGAAAAAAAGACAAAATATCTCGGGGCGGTCGTTCGGGAAGAGTTACTAAATGGGGATCCGAAAAAAGGCTTTCACTTTGCTGGATTAAACGACTTAAAACCGGTTTTACTCGTTATGGGTGGTAGTGGAGGATCAGAAAAGATAAATACTGTCGTCCGAGAGAATATAAATGATCTACTAACAAACTTTCAAGTGATTCATATTTGTGGAGAAGGTAAAGTGGATGAGACTGTTCAAGCAGAAGGATATGTTCAATATGAATATGTGAATGAAGAGTTAGCCCATATTTTTTCGATTACAGATTATGTTGTGTCACGAGCGGGAGCAAATGCGATATTTGAATTTTTAGCCTTGAAAATACCGATGCTTTTAATTCCTTTATCCCAGGCGGCTAGCCGCGGCGATCAAATTGTGAATGCAGAATCCTTTAAAAAGAGTGGATATGCCCATGTTTTAACAGAAGAACAATTGACGAATGAAACATTTTTACAAGAAATTAATCATTTACAACAGTACGGTGAAATGTATAAAGATCAGATGAAAGATTATGAAAATGTAGAAGCAAGAGATGAAATACTAGAACTTATTTATTCGATAAAAAAATAGAAACAACGCCAACTAATGAATTTTTTCAATTAGTTGGCGTCTTTTTTTGTTTAAAACAGCGTTAAAATCAAATATTACGAGTAATATAGAGTAATAGAGAGTATAGCTCGATAAACATATAAGATTGCCGTCTAATACATAGCTAGGTACTTTAACCATACATAAGTTCTCTATATGGGTCCTTATCGAATTTGAGGATGAAGGTTAATTTCGATATGGTTAATAGTGTCAAAAAGAGACAAGTATATTTTGACACACAATTTTATTGTGAAAATTAATGGAGGGAACATTTTGAGAAAATTTTTGGCAATTTTGTTTGCTACAGGATTATTAGTTTTAGCAGCGTGTTCTTCAGATGATGGAGAAATTGATGAAGTTGTGTTTGCTGATGCTCAGTGGGATAGTATCAACGTACATAACTACATCGCTATTAAAATTTTAGAAGAAGGTATGGGTTATGATACAGATATCATTTCGGGCTCAACCGCTGCAACTATTCAAGGATTACGAGAAGGCGATATAAACGTCTATATGGAAATTTGGACTGATAATATTAAGGATGTCTATGAGGAAGCGATAGAAGCCGGTGATATTGAAAAGGTTTCTACAAACTTTGATGATAATGAACAAGGTTTATATGTACCTACCTATGTTATCGAAGGAGATCCTGAAAGAGGCATTGAACCGATGGCACCAGATTTAAGAACTGTAGAAGATTTAAAAGATTATCCAGACGTTTTTGAAGATCCTGAAGATCCAGGAAAAGGACGAATTATTAACGGTCCAACAGGATGGGAAGTAGAAACTGCAATTACCGAAAAGTTCGATACGTATGAACTTCATGAAACAATGAATAACTTTATTCCAGGATCAGATTCAGCTATCGTTACTGATTTAGTTAGAGCCTATGAAGCAGGAGAATCATGGGTTGGATATTACTGGTCCCCAACATGGGTAACGGCCCAATATGACTTAACTTTATTAGAGGAACCTGAATTTGATCAAGAAACATGGGATGAGAATAAAGGAACTGAATTCCCACCGAATGATGTCGTTATTGGTGTGCATAAAGATTTGCCAGAACAAGCACCAGAAATTGTAGAATTCTTATCAAACTATGAAACAAGTAGTGAATTGACAGAGGAAGCATTGAACTATATGCAAGAAACAGAAGCAGATCCAGAAGAAGCAGCAATTTGGTGGATGAATGAACATGAAGATATTTGGACAGAGTGGGTAGATTCAGAAGTAGCAGAAAAAGTATTAGATGCTATTTCAGAGTAAAGACGCTAGGCAGCTAGATGCTTTTCTAGCTGCCTTTCCCTTTTAAAAGTGTAGAGGAGTGAGAACGCTGCATACAAATGCAGTTCATATGATTACATTTCCAGATATTGAAATTAAAATAGGTTATTGGGTAGATAAGTTTGTTTCATTTTTAGCTGATACTTTCGGAAGTGTTTTTGATTTTATCTTTTTTGTAACATCTCGAACAATTAATTTTATCGATGATGTTTTAATGCTTATTCCGTGGTTTTTATTCATTTTAATTATCTTTGCCCTCGGTTGGTTTTTTACTGGCTTTTGGTCAGGGATCATGTATGGGGTTTTTATCTTTTTAATCGGTTCTTTCGGTTTGTGGGACGATATGATGATGACGATATCGATTATCGTTACAGCTGTTGTCGTTTCGTTAGTTATTGGAATTCCTTTAGGGATTTACATGTCCTTTAGCCGTGTCTTTTCTAGTATGATGAGGCCCTTGTTAGATGCGATGCAGACGATGCCGAGTTTCGTTTATTTAATACCGGCGATTTTCTTTTTTGGTCTTGGTAACGTCTCTGCTATCTTTGCGACATTAATATATGCGATTCCACCAGTAATTCGTTTAACAGAGCTTGCGATTCGAGGTGTAGACGAAGAAGTTATTGAATCAGCCATGTCTTTTGGCTCATCTAGATGGCAAATGTTAAAAAAGGTGCAATTACCCCAAGCATTACCAACGATTATGGCTGGAGTTAACCAAACAACGATGATGGCCTTAGCGATGGTCGTTATTGCCTCAATGGTTGGTGCGGAAGGTCTTGGATTACAAGTACTTCGTTCAATCGATAAAATCGATATTGCTTTAGGTTTTGAAGCGGGAATTAGTATCGTATTTTTAGCTATCATCATTGACAGAATTACTAATGGAGTAGCTGATAGGTTTCAGAAGCATAGGAGGATTGGCCAATGAGTGTGCAAATTAAAGTAGAAAATGTCTCTAAAATCTTCGGTTCAAGACCGAATTCGGTCATTCCTATGATCGAAAAGGGAAAGTCTAAAGATGAAATTTTAGATGAAACTGGTCATACGGTTGGGGTTTATGATGCATCTTTTGAAATTAAAAAAGGTGAAGTTTTCGTCATTATGGGTCTCTCAGGAAGTGGAAAATCGACATTAATTCGTTGTCTTAATCGACTACATGAACCAACCGCTGGATCGGTTTACATTGATGGTGAAGATGTTACAAAGGCGAATCAAAGGGATTTAAAAAGAGTTCGCCAAGAAAAAGTTGCGATGGTTTTTCAACATTTCGGTCTTTTTGATCACCGAACAGTTTTAGAAAATGTTGAATATGGTTTGGAAATTCGCAATATGGACAGAGATGAACGACGAAAAATCGCGATGAAAAATATCGAAATCGTAGGTTTAGATGGATATGAAGATCAATATCCACAAGAGCTATCCGGAGGTATGCGACAACGGGTAGGAATAGCAAGAGCTTTAACGAACGATCCAGATATATTATTAATGGATGAGCCGTTCAGTGCTCTTGATCCATTAATACGTAGAGAAATGCAATTAGAATTATTAGATATTCAGGAACGCCTCCAAAAAACGATTGTATTCATTACTCATGATGTAAATGAAGCTTTTCGCCTCGGGGACCGGGTAGCTGTCATGAAGGATGGAAATGTCGTACAAATTGGTACACCGGAAGAAATTATCGATGAACCAGCTAATGAGTATATTTCTGAATTTGTGAAAGAAATCGATCGTTCAAAAGTCTTTCAAGCAGATCATGTGATGATTAAACCTAATGCCCTTGTATCAGAAAAAGACGGATTACAAGTAGCCGTAAAAGAGATGCGTTCAAACAATATTTCAAGCGTGTTTGTCGTGGATAGATCCCGTCGGGTAAAGGGTATCGTTACGATTGATGATGCGATTGAAGGAATAAAAAATAAAAAGACCTTACTAGATGTGTTGCGAAAAGACATAACGATTGTGAAATATGATGAGTATGTAAATGATTTAATCCCGAAAGTTATCGATTCAAAATTCCCATTAGCTGTTGTGAATGATGAAGATAAACTTATCGGCTTCATTTTACGTGTTCACGTTTTAGCTGGATTAATTAACGGAGAAAATAACAATAATAATAATGAATAATAAATAGGCTTTGACGAAAATGTCAAAGCCTTTTATTTATCCTCAGATATAATATCTACTTTACCAGTGCTCGGGTCCATAGCGAGGCCGTGAACCTTTACAAACCTAGGTAAAAGAGGGTGGCTACGTAAAATATGGACACTTTGTTCAATGGATTCTTCAACAGTATCAAAGCCTGCAAATTCCTCTTCAAAATGAATCCCCGATTGTTCAAGCAGTTGTATCGTTTCTTTTTTAATTCCTTTATTTATCATATTCTCTTTGAGCTCATCCGCGTTTACTTTAGACATGCCACAATCATAATGGCCGATGATAAGGACTGTTTCTGCTTGTAAATTATGAATCGCAATTAAAATACTTTTTGTCATATTATCAAAGGGTCTCCGCAAAATAGCTCCAGCATTTTTTAGCATTTTCACATCTCCATTATGAAGGTTTAAAGCCTTGGGGAGTAATTCTACGAGTCTTGATTCCATACATGTTAAGACAACCATTTTCTTATTTGGTAAACTGTCTGTTTCATAAGGTTTATAACCTTCTTTTGCGACAAAGGTTTGATTATATGCAAGTAGCTTTTCTAAATCCATTTTACCAATTCCCTTACATCAAACGAAGATAGGATGTCATTATACCATATTTCAAGATATACAACGTACCTTTTCATGAAAAACATTGCCATGATCCTTAAATCTACCTAGCGCTGTTTCTTGACTTTCAATTTTCTAAATACTATAATATTTTTGGAGTTATTTAGACTTTTTCTTAAACTATATGTCTACTTTAACATGAGTTTCGCTGTCCATGCATACAGTCGTTGCGTGGACATTTTTTTAATTTTACATAGAGAGTGGGATCCCTTATGTTTCACGTTTTTAAAAAGCTCGGTTGGTTTTTTAAACATTATTGGAAGCGTTATTTGTTTGCCGTTATTGCTTTAATGACGGCGAGTGCAGTCGGGCTCATTCCGCCGAAGATTATCGGGACAGCAATTGATCATATTCGCTTTGAGACATTGACGATGAAAATTCTAACGACGTTAATTCTCACCTATGCCCTCGTTATGTTTTTACATTATACGATTGGATTTTTATGGGACTTTACATTGTTTGGTGGAGCTGTCATATTAGAGCGCTGGATTCGAAGTCGTTTAATCGCTCATTTTATGAAAATGTCTCCACCATTTTATGGCTCCTTCCGTACAGGGGATTTAATGGCTCGTTCGACAAATGATTTAAAGGCGATCATGATGACCGCAGGCTTTGGGATTTTAACCTTAGTTGATTCATCGACTTTTATGTTAATGATTATTGCGGTGATGGGATTTACAATTAGTTGGAAGTTAACCTTTGCGGCACTTATCCCACTTCCAATTATGGCTATTTTAATGAATAAATATGGTGCTATTATTCATGAGCGTTTTATGAAAGCGCAAGATGCTTTTGGTGATTTAAATAACCAAGTGTTAGAGTCAATGCGTGGCGTTCGTGTTATCCGGGCATTTGTGCAAGAAGAACAAGATGAGCAGCGATTCCAGGAAACAACAGAACGAGTTTATGATAAGAATATAGCTGTAGCGAAAATCGATGCTCTTTTTGAGCCGACGATGAAAATTCTTGTCGGAATCGCTTATACGATTGGGATCGGTTATGGAGCATTTCTTGTGATAGAAACACAAATTACGTTAGGAGATTTAGTATCCTTTAATGTTTATTTAGGGATGCTCATCTGGCCGATGTTTGCAGTTGGTGAGCTTATTAATGTGATGCAAAGAGGAAATGCGTCCCTTGATCGTGTAAATGAAGTTCTCGATTACTTACCGGATATCGTCGATTCCGAAACACCACAAAAAGTTGATACGATAGAAGACATTCGGTTTAAAGACGTCACTTTTACATATCCAAATACGACAAAGCCACAACTTTCAAATATTAATATGACGATTAAACGAGGGGAAACGATTGGTATTGTCGGTCGAACTGGTGGTGGAAAAACGACGTTATTTAAAGCATTATTAAGACAATATCCAAACGTAACAGGCTCGATTACGATAAATGGAATCCCGATTGAAGAAATTAGCCTTGATCAATTACGTGAGTTTATTGGCTATGTACCGCAAGACCAAATTTTATTTACGAAAACGATTCGAGAAAATATTCAATTCGGGAAAAATGATGCAACAGATGAAGAAATATATCGTGTGATGGATTTAGCACATTTTTTAGATGATATCAAGCAGCTTCCCCACGGATTAGACACAGAGGTAGGAGAAAGTGGTGTCACATTATCTGGTGGACAGCAGCAACGTGTAGCTTTAGCGAGAGCGTTTATTAAAGAACCGGAAATCTTAATCTTAGATGATTCCTTATCTGCGGTTGACGGGAAGACAGAATCAAAAATTATCGAACACTTACGTAGAGAACGGAAAAATAAAACAACGCTTATTGCCGCTCATCGTTTGTCAGCGGTAACTCACGCGGATCATATTATCGTTTTAGATAACGGTAAAATTGTAGAAGAAGGTACCCATGAAGAATTAATGGAACAAAAGGGTTGGTATAAAGAGCAATATGACATGCAACAAATTGAAGGTCAAGAGGTGATGCTCCGATGAAACGATCAACAGAAAGACGACTCATATCCTATGCTTGGTTGTTTAAGCGAGGAATCATTATCGGAATCATCTGTTTAATGGTAGCGGTTGGTCTAGAATTAATGGGTCCACTCATAGCAAAAAAGGTTATTGATGACCATATATTAGGTGTTGAAGGTATTTGGCATGAAATTGAAGAAGAAAGTAAAGACACAGCAATATTACATGGCAAGTATTATAAACGAGAAGATCGTTTGACTGATGAAGATGTTTCAAAAGACGTCCATACGATTTTACAAGTTGGAACATCTTATTATATGAC
>DATGRX010000100.1:0-19770 GCA_035303185.1 Bacillota bacterium | reverse complement strand
TCATTATTCACCATTTTACATGTGTAAATGGTATAGAAGGAAAGGTGGAGTAAAATGGAAGCGATCGGATATACGGCGATAATAAGTATTTTTTCACATGTTTTATTCATATATTTAACTTGGAGGGTTATGGTTGCTCTTAATGTTGAGCCATTAATTCGAAAAAACCATGTTACGGAGGCAAGGATATTTTTATTTCTCGTTGCCATTGCGATAGGTTCTGGAGTTAGTCGCTTCGTTTTAGATATTATAGACTGGTCTCAAAACCTACAATACTTATTATAATGATAATTTCTATTAAACTAGTAAAATAAGTATACAAAATACCATCTTGTTCATACTATTTATAACTAAATGAATAAGGTGGTTTTTTAATGC
The DNA here is from genome assembly GCA_035303185.1 of Bacillota bacterium. GTDB lineage: Bacteria > Bacillota > Bacilli > Bacillales > Amphibacillaceae > CALAMD01. The sequence goes on along the minus strand of DATGRX010000100.1, from coordinate 19,392 downwards.
GGACATATATGGTTATTATGATATTATTATTATTAATAGGTTCAGAAAGTGTAGAAACCCAACTTCAACAAAACGAATTAAAAAGTATCATAGAAATTGTTGAAGCCGAAAATCTTCAAATGCTACATTGGGAAATAACATTAAAGGATGAGTGGAAAAAGCAAGAGGTAGATAGTGTGATAAATCATTTTAACGATATAATATCCATTGAAAAACAAGAAGATAACACAATTTACTCATTTATTGAAAAAAATGAACTATATAATATAAATACAGAATATAAATTTATTCAACCGAGGAAAAAACATTTGAAAACAAAGGTAATTATCTCGATAATATCAGAGGAAAAACCGATAAATTTCAGTTTCGATGAAAAGAACATATTAAAGTCAGAAATTGTTCAAAAAATGTCAAATAAAGTAAACAAATATACTTGTGTACATGCAATAAATGATGATATAATGAAAAAGATTAATTTACTTGATAATATATCTAGACATTTCAATTTACAATATAAACAGCATTTTACAGACTATTTAAGGACAAATGTTTTAGTTACTGAAGTTTATGGGTATAACAATAATTGGAATGAGCATATAGAACTTTCGGATCGTCCAATAAACATTCAAATTGTTTCATTACAATCTTCGAGTGAAAAGGAAGAAATAATTATTGGAACGCCTTTACTCATTCATGAATATTAATAAGTATGAAATGGATTTTGAAGGAGATTAAATAGATGGATAAGATAATCGTTAAAAGTGGAAAAAGATTAACCGGAAATGTGAAAATAAGTGGTGCAAAAAATGCCGTGTTACCATTAATTGCAGCAAGTCTTATCGCAAGTGAAGGAAAGAGCGTGATTAAAGATGTTCCAGAACTTGCGGATGTATATACAATTAATGCCGTTTTACGAAATTTACAAGCAGATGTGGAATTTGAAAATAATACAATTACAGTCAATGCTGCAAAGACATTACTCACAGAAGCTCCTTTTGAATATGTTCGGAAAATGCGTGCTTCAATTCTTGTGCTAGGCCCATTACTAGCACGATATGGTTATGCAAAAGTTGCTTTACCAGGAGGATGTGCTATTGGTTCTCGTCCGATTGATCTACATTTAAAAGGTTTTGAAGCAATGGGGGCCGAAGTTCATTTTGGTAATGGATTCGTTGAAGTTCAAGCAAAAGATCGGCTTAAAGGTGCTAAAGTATACTTAGATGTAGCAAGTGTCGGAGCGACAGAAAACATTATGATGGCAGCAACTCTCGCTGAAGGAAAAACAATCATAGAAAACTGCGCGAAAGAACCAGAAATTGTAGATTTAGCGAACTTTTTAAATAAAATGGGAGCAAATATTATCGGAGCAGGTACGGAAACGATTCGTATTAATGGTGTCGATAAACTTCATGGTGCTGAGCATACAGTTATTCCCGATCGAATTGAGGCAGGCACCTTTATGGTCGCTGCAGCCATGACGAAAGGAAATGTACTTATTGAAAATGCTGAAAGTGAACATTTGCGCTCAGTCATTTCCAAGTTGGAAGAGATGGATGTCATCATTCGAGAAGAGGAAAATGGATTAAGAGTTATTGGCCCAGAAAAGCTAAAATCAACAGATATTAAAACTTTACCCCATCCAGGATTTCCGACAGACATGCAATCACAAATGATGGCCCTCATGTTAAATGCTGATGGTATGAGTGTCATCACGGAAACAGTTTTTGAAAATCGCTTTATGCATGTTGAAGAATTCAGGCGTATGAATGCAAATATTAAGATAGAAGGAAGAAGTGTTATTATCGAAGGCCCGAATGAATTACAAGGAGCAGAAGTAGCCGCAACTGATTTACGAGCTGCAGCCGCCCTCATATTAGCTGGCTTAACCGCTGAAGGAACCACAAGAGTAACGGAACTTCATCATTTAGATCGTGGTTATGTTGATTTTGTTGGGAAATTAGCTGGGCTAGGTGCTAATATTACACGAATTACTTCTACGGAAATAACAGAAGAAGATGTTCAACAAAAAACTGAAAAACCAAATATTTATTCTAGAAATTAATATATATTGCTTACAAAAGATAAAGAGCTTTGCATCTTTATCTTTTTTTATGCTTTTTTCTTAAATCTGTTCTATTAAGTCGGTCTTATGTATATGTTATGTAGTAGATTTCATATATCATTCTTTGTCACATTTGTACAAAACATATTCATGTAGAGGAGGCCGCCTGTGAAAAAGAAAAGTATGTTCAAGCATTATCGCAAGAAGAAACAAATCAAGAACACTCCTAAGTATAAAACATATCCTAAGTTTGTACAGACAAAAAGGAACTTTTCCATAAAGCAGTTTTTTACTTCAGTAAAAGGATTGTTATTACTTTTTGTAACAAGTCTATTGTTTGTTATTCTTGTCATTCCCGCTTTTATGGTGTCGCTTTATCAAAAGGAGACAACGAGTCGAGCAAATGAAGTACCAAATGAACAACTTGATCATACACCTAATGAAGACGATGTCACGATAGCCGTATTTCGAACAGAAACAGAACAAGTAGAGGAAGTGCCCTTAGAAAAATATGTCAGCCAGGTCGTGGCTTCAGAAATGCCAACAACTTTTGAATTAGAGGCTTTAAAAGCCCAAAGTGTGGCAGCTCGTACGTATATTATTGACCATTTACTACATGATCAAGATTCAGAGGTATTAGATGACGAAAGTGACCAAGTGTATAAAAATGAAGAAGAGTTACGAAAGATATGGGGCAAAAATTTTCATGAAAATATGGAAAAGTTACAACAAGCTGTTCAGGCTACGAAAGGAAAAATAATTACGTATAACAATGAGCCGATTACAGCAGCATATTTTTCAACAAGTAATGGATACACAGAAAATTCAGAAGACTATTGGGAGCAAGAGTTACCTTACTTGCGAAGTGTTGAAAGCCCTTGGGATAAAGATTCGCCGAAATTTACTGATCAGACGATTTATCCTCGAAACGAAATTGAAAGTAAATTGGGAATAACTATTCCAAACAATGCAGTATTTGAAATTTCAAGAACAAATAGTAACCGTGTAGCATATGTAACAATTGATAAAGAGAAATTTACCGGTAGAGAAATTCGTGAAAAACTTTCCCTTCCTTCAAGTGATTTTACGATTAAACAAAATGAGGATTATTTGATTTTTACGACGAAAGGTTTTGGTCATGGTATCGGCATGAGCCAGTACGGAGCAAATGGAATGGCGAAGGAAGGTAAATCATTTGAAGACATTATCCACCATTACTATCAAGACGTAGCCATTCAATCTGTAGAAGAACTTGACCATGCCGTTCAGACAACAAAAGTGAATGAATAGGAAATTTTGCGATAATTTGTGAAAAAATGTATATATTTTCTTTTTTCTGCTCACAATGAGTGTGAGGTGATAACATGAAAAAAGAAAATGAAGACGTTAAAACATCATGGTGGCGTCAATTGTTTCGCAAAAGATGGTTTTTTCCTGCATTATATTTAATGATTGCTGCATTGTTGTTAGCGACGATTATTTGGTATCAAAATGTAGATGACCAAACAGCTCTCAATGAAAATGATGCTTTAGAAGTTTCCGATCATTATCTTCCTGTCCACCAAACAGGTGAAAATGGAGAGGAAAACAATGAAAATCAAGAAAGCTTCCAAAAGCCGATAGCAGAGGGAAGTGACATTGAAATCGTCACAAAGTTTTATGACTATGATGCAGATGAAGAAGCCCAGGAACGAGCCTTGATTCTTTTAGACAATCATTATTTACAAAGCAAAGGCATCGATATGACGCTGAAAGATGATGATGCTCCCTTTGATGTATTAGCATCTTTAAGTGGTACCGTCACAAAAGTCAAGAACGATCCAATTTTAGGCCATGTCGTCGTCATTAGTCATGACAATGATGTTGAAACGTACTACTCTAGTTTAGGAAAAGTAACTGTCGATGAAAATGACAAAGTTTCCCAAGGCGATGTCATTGGACAAGCAGGGAAGAGCGACTTTGGAAAAGACTATGGAAACCATGTTCATTTTGAAATTCGAAAAAATAATGTAGCTTATAATCCAGAAGTCTATTTTAATCAGCCGTTAAATGAATTGCTTACGGCGGATGCAAATGTAGACGAAGATGAGCAAAACGATTTCGAAGAAGAAAATGAAGATAACGAAAATAATGTCGATGTTGAAGAAGAATAATGTGAGGAAAACGTCAATGTAAACAATGATTTGTTTCATTGGCGTTTTCTATGCGAATTTTGTCGAAAGATTACCCTATATAATGAAAAAAATGTATGCTATGCTTTATAGGAAAATAGGCATAGAGGTGACAAAATCTTGTATAATCGCCATATTTTTCTAGGAGAAAAGTTTGAAGATTTATCTTTACACATCATCCAAGAGAAAATATTAAAAGAAGATGATTACGATAATGTTGTGAAAAAATTAACAAACTATTTTTTAAAAACAAAAAATCTTAAACATATGAAGTATGGGATGGAATTTTTATATGTGAATGATGATTACAGGAACTTACAATTCTTGATTATCAAAAATAAACATACGCAAAAGAAAAGCAATCAAGAATGGGCAAAAATATATCAAATGATGATCGATGCAAGTAAAAAGGCCGATTTAAGATTAAGTATTATCAATCAAATCCAGCAATTTAAAACGAGAGACCCTGATGTCGAAATACTCCTAGAATTTGCATTTGCTCTTGTCCATTTACATAGCAGAAATTTTAAGTTTCTCGGCAGTTCAATCGATAAAATACTTCTACTAAAGAAGAACATATCATCACTGTTATTGCTCAATTGTTTCAACGAACGCATACAACAAATGAAGTTTTATTACTATTGGAAACAAAACGAAGTTATTTTAGCTCGAAAGATGGCCAATGAATTATTAAAGAAACCGATTCATAGTCGAGTAAAAATTAGGCTTCATGCTCACCTAGGTCTCACATATATTTTTGATACATATGAGCGAGGCTTGTATCATTTAGAAAAAGCCTATCAAATAGCTAAAGAAGTCGATGCCCAAAAAAATTTGTGGATATTAAAAAATCATACAATTCCATTTTATTCTGCCCGATTTGGACATACGAAAGGCCTCCAGTCGGAAGCACTTTGCGAGCAAGCTCATATTGAAATTGTCAATGGAAATAAGAAGCGAGCCATTCAATTATTAAACAAAATGAAGAATAAAACACCTTTTCAATACTACTATTTAGGTCTTGCGACGAAAAGGCGTTTATATTTAAAGAAGTCATATAAAATCTTTCTCGATAAGCAAAATGATCTCTTCTTTTGCCGTCTTCCACTAGAAGCCCTCCGCACAATGAAATGATGTTATCCCCAGTTTACGATAACTGGGTTTTTGTTTTGTACATATTTCACTCATAAAACAGCTATTACAATAATAAACTTTAAGTACACGCACAGTACAAACAATCTGAGGTGAAAGAAAAACTTCGCTCCTTTAGTAGTTACGTAAATCCTTTTATCGGAATGAAAAATAAATATGACACCAAGTCTCAAATATAACACCTCAGAAGAAAACATCATAGGAGGCGATGGTGTGCACGATTACATCAAAGAAAGAACGATAAAAATCGGCAATCATGTGATAGAAACGAGAAAAACAGTTCGAAGAATAGCAAAAGACTTTGGTGTTTCAAAAAGTACCGTTCATAAAGATTTAACTGAAAGACTCCCAGAAATTGATCCGAAATTAGCTCATCAAGTAAAGGAAATTTTAGAGTATCATAAATCGATTCGACACATTCGGGGAGGTGAAGCAACCCGAAGAAAATATCAGTTAGCTGCCCAAAAAAAAGAAATTGAAGCATAACAGAGAAATCCTATTTTCACTCGAAAAAGTTTTCGAGTGAAAATAGGATTTTTTTAATAGAAGCCTCCCCCGTTTATACAGATTTTCAAAGTTAACTATTCAAGTATTCGATTTATTTTTTAGAAAAGTTAATTTTTTGTCGAATATTCCTTGAAAAAGCGAGTCATTCGTAAGATTTTATGTTATGATATAAAATAACGAGATTATGTCAATTTTTAATACAAGGAATATATTTTAATTAGGTAGGGGGATCATTGATGTTTTCGCGGGATATTGGTATAGATCTTGGGACAGCAAATGTGCTTATTCACGTAAAGGGAAAAGGAATTGTATTAGATGAGCCGGCTATTATTGCACTTGATCGTGATACAGGCAAAGTGTTAGAGGTCGGTGCAGAAGCTTATCGAATGATTGGTAGAACACCAGGGAATATAAAGGCTATACGACCATTAAAAGAAGGAGTCATTGCTGATTTTGATTTAACAGAAGCAATGCTCCGACATTTTATCGATAAAATAAGAGTTAAAGGCTTTTTTACGAAACCACGTATGCTCATTTGTTGTCCAACAAATATAACAAAAGTTGAACAAAAAGCTATTAAGCAAGCTGCTGAAAAATCCGGTGGCAGACGAGTATACTTAGAAGAAGAACCAAAGGTAGCAGCGATAGGAGCTGGCATGGAAATTCACCAGCCAAGTGGAAATATGGTTATCGATATAGGTGGCGGAACGACTGACGTAGCTGTCTTATCGATGGGTAATATCGTGACGTCGGAATCGATTAAAATTGCTGGAGATAACTTTGATGCCGCCATCCTACAATATATTAAAGATGAACACAAAATGTTAATTGGTGAACGGACAGCAGAGGAAATAAAAATGAATGTAGCAACTGTATTTCCCAAAAGCCGAGATACACAAATGGATATTCGAGGTCGAGATATGGTCTCAGGACTCCCGCGAACAATAACAACATCATCGGATGAAATCGAACAAGCTTTACACGATTCTGTCGATGAAATTGTTCGAGCAGCAAAAGTGACCTTAGAAAGAACGCCGCCTGAATTATCAGCAGACATTATTGATCGGGGAGTTATTTTAACCGGGGGCGGAGCCTTAGTACATGGATTTCCACAATTACTTTCCGAAGAATTAAAAGTGCCCGTTTTTTTAGCGGAAGAAGCACAAAGTTGTGTTGCCTCAGGAACAGGTATCTTGTTAGAAAACATGGGCAGGAGGCAGAAAAGAAACATTGTCTAAGAGGAGGTCTTATTCATGTTGAGAGGATTTTATACAGCCGCAAGTGGTATGATCACACAACAACGCCAACAGGAAGCTTTAGCTAACAATTTAGCGAATGTGAACACTCCAGGTTACAAAGCTGATCAAACGATTCAAAGATCTTTTCCAGAATTGCTCCTTCAACAAGTGCATGCTCAAAGACTCCCGGTACAACGAAATTTTCGAGCGCCAATAAATCGCCCGATTGGATCTTTACATACAGGAGTTTATGCTCAGGAAATGGTTCCTGACTATTCTCAAGGAGATTTAAAAGAAACGCACCTTCCTACAGACGTTGCAATTGTGACAACAGAGTTGCCTGATGAAACAGGCAATGTGTTTTTCTCCATCCAAAATGAAGATGGCGATATTCGTCTGACAAGAAATGGGAATTTTACGGTCGATGGATACGGCATGTTAACAACAAATGAAGGCTATTATGTTTTAGATCATAACAATGAACAGATAGCTGTCGATAATTTAGATTTTACAGTATCACCAGAAGGAAACTTAATTACTTCAGAAGGGGAAATAATACCTTTAGGGCTCGTATACGTATCAGATGTCAATGACTTATCTAAAGAAGGAAATGATCTGTATGAAGGAGAGAGTGAGGCAGTTCCAGCAAACGCACAATATCAAGTTTATCAAGGCTATTTAGAACGCTCAAATGTAGATACGATACAGACGATGACATCGATGATGGAAGCTTACCGGATGTTTGAGTTTAATCAACGAATGTTACGGATGATTGATCAAAATATGGAAATTGCCGTAAATGACATAGGGAAAATTACTTAAGGAGGGGTAACTCTTGTCACGAATGATGATTCAAGCTGCAGTAACGATGAATCAGCTACAAAAACAACTTGATGTCATAGGAAATAACATTGCCAACGCTGAGACGACAGGATATAAAGCGAGAAAAACTGAATTTTCATCTTTGCTCTTTGATCAAATTAATAATTTATCTGATCCAGCCAACCAACAAGGTCGGTTAACACCGGATGGGATTCGCGTAGGTTCTGGAGCAAGACTAGGAGCAACCCACTTCAACTTATCCGAGGGTCACATGATAAAGACCGACCGTTCTTTAGATACAGCTTTAGTTGATTCAAATATGTTGTTTGAAATTCAAGTGACGGAAAACGAAGTGACAGAAACGAGGTATACTCGGGACGGTGCTTTTTACATAAATCCAATGAATGATGATCAAGTCATGTTAACGACTGTCGATGGTCATCCAGTCCTTGGGCGAAATGGAAATCCTATTGTGTTTTCTAGCGAATTTGATAATATAGATATTTCAGAAACGGGAATGGTTACTATTCAGCAAGGTAACTTAACATTTTCTATTGGGGAAATAAATGTTGTGACAGCAAATCGACCAAGATTACTAGAAGCAATAGGTGCAAATCAGTTTCGTTTACCGAACCTAGAGCAACTTGGTATGGTAGAAAGTGACATTATTCAAGACACCGCACCAGGCCTTGAAGTTTTACAAAGCCATACATTGGAAAGATCAAACGTTCAATTAGCTGAAGAAATGACAGAACTTATTATGACACAACGAGCTTTTGAATTTAATGCACGTACGATTTCAATGGCTGATCAAATGTCAGGATTAATTAACCAATTACGTTAATGAATGACTTATTTGGAGTCTATGTAAGGAGAACAACTTATGAATTCAGAAAGACAAGTCAGTAAAAAAAATGAACAGCAAAAACAAATGACGAGACGACAGCGAAGAAAGGCACGGAAAAAAAAGCGAAGAAAACAAAAAAAGCCAAGACGTCGGATTTTCCCGATTTGGCTTCGAATTATCTTAGTACTTTTAGGCTGTGTTGCTGCTGTTATCGGTGGTGTCATGTTTGGTTATGGGATTCTTGGAGATGGAGATCCGAAAGATGCTTTAGATAAAGAAACATGGCAACATATTATTGATATCGTCACGAAAAGAGAGTAAAGATTATAAAGGAACTTCTTATGTAGACTAAAACATAGTAAAGGGGGACATTCATATGGATATCCAAGAAATTAAAAATACAATTCCACATCGTTACCCATTTCTACTCGTTGATCGAGTGACCGAGATTGAAGAAGGGAAGCGTGTCGTTGGCTATAAAAATGTTTCAGCGAACGAGCCATTTTTTGAAGGTCATTTCCCAGAATACCCAGTCATGCCTGGTGTACTCATTGTTGAAGCTCTCGCTCAAGTTGGAGCGATTGGTGTCCTCGGTATGGAAGAAAATGAAGGGAAAATTGGTTTTCTAGCTGGGATTGATAAATGTCGCTTTAAACGTCAAGTAAAACCAGGGGATCAACTAAAGTTAGAGGTTGAAATTACTCGCATGCGCGGTGTCATCGGTAAAGGAAAAGGAATTGCAACCGTAGATGGAGAAGTCGCCTGTGAAGCAGAAATCATGTTTGCTATCCAATAAATTAAACTGGAACTTGGACGAAATTCGACTGTCCAAGTTTTTTTATTTGGAAGCTTCGCCTAAATTTTAGTATGTACAGTCATATAATGGTTAAGCTACATATGACAAATGATTGAGGAGGGAAGTTTATTGCTCAGTAGAAGTACTAAAATATTAGGTGGGATTGTCTTAACATTAATACTTATGGTCGGTTGTGGGACGCCAAATGATCATAATATGAATGAAAACAAAGAAAACGATCCACAGATGAATGAGGAAAACGAGGCACCTACCGATAAAGAAAACGAAAATGTTGATAAAGACGAAAGTGATTTCAATGGTGATGACTTCAATGAAGACCCCGATATGAATAATGATTGGGATCAAAATGACACTAATCAAAACGAGTAAAAATAATCCCCTGTTTCCTAAAAACAGGGGATTATTGCCTTTTGTTACACCTTTACATCTACTTGGTGTCCTAAATTCGGATGAGGGACAGCTGACTCTTCAATCATTTCTATAAGCTGTTCGCCTTCATTTTGCATAACATCCTTCGCTTGCTTCATAATGGCTATACTAGCATCTGTCTTCACCTGTTGTTGAGACATGACGACAGATAATGCTGCAATATCCATATATGTATCAGCTCCCCTTTGCTTGTTACGATCATCATAACATACTTTTTCCATACATAAAAACATATTTTTACCATTGTGTAATAAACATAAGTTTATGCGGAAATATCCCATAGCTTTCTCTTGCCTAGTAACAATCATTAACTGTATGATTAATGGAAGAGTTTGAAGGTTATTTTAACTAAAAAAGTGAAAATATCGATTACGGAATCTGTTCAGAAAGGATGTGTTTAAAGGGGTTTGTTAATAATGCCCCTTACATTATATGCGCAGAAAAGTATTTGTTTTTATATTAATATTGTTTACCGTTGTTTTAGTGGCTTGTAGTGATGACGATGAGAAAACTAATGATGTAATAGAAGAGCGATCGATACCTGTTGAGGTAACAGAAGTCATACAAGAAGATTTTATTGTAGAAAAATCTTTAACAGGCCGAGTCGAGCCGAAAGATATGACACCAGTAATGTTAGAAATGTCTGGGGAAATATCTGAATTAAACGTTAAAAATGGTGACAGAGTCGAAGAAGATGATGTAATCGCCAAAATGAAAACACAAGTAGGAGAAATCGATATTAAAGCTCCCACTTCTGGTGAAGTGACCGAACTTTCAGCTAAGGAAGATGTTCTCGTTTCTAACGAAGAGCCATTAGCTATCCTTTTAGATCTTGATGAGTTGTCAATTACTTTTGCCGTAACAAATAAAGTCAGGGAATTATTTGGTAAAGATGAAACATACAAAGTAACTGTAGAAGATAAAGAATACGATATGGAGATTGATACCATTCATAAGCTTCCGGATGATACAGGACTTTATCCTGTAGATGCAACGATTAAAAATAAAGATGAAAAAGTATTGCCAGGAATGATCGGAAAAGTCTTTTTGCCGGAAAAGCGCCATGAAGAAGTCATTGTTTTACCAACGGAAGCAATCGTAGAAGAAAGTGAAGGTTCATTTGTATATACTGTAGAAAATGATCGAGCGAAAAAGGTAGAAATTACTGTTGTTGATGCACAAACAGACGTTACTGCTGTGGAAGGGGATTTATCAGAAGATGATGAAGTTGTCATCAATGGACAATTAACTCTTTCCGATGGAAGCAAAGTAGACGTCGTAAAAGAGGAGAATGAATCTTGAGACTCGTTAATACATCCGTCAAACGACCCGTCGGTGTCATTATGATCGTTTTAGCTATTTTAGCTTTAGGCTTCGTCTCATTACGAGGTTTAGTTGTCGATCTTTTTCCAGAAATAGATTTGCCCGTCGCAGTCGTTGCAACTACCTATGAAGATGCAGCGCCGGAAGACGTTGAAAATATGATAAGCCGTCCATTAGAAAGTGCAGTTAGTTCTGTTGAAGGTATCGATATCGTTCAATCCCAGTCCCAATCGGGAGCATCTCTCGTTTTGATGATGTTTAAAAACGATGTCGATCTTGATCAAGCACTATTAGACGTTCGGGAGCGTGTTGATCAAGTAAAAGGTATGTTACCCGAACGAGCAGGCGATCCAAGTATTATTCGATTTAGTCCTGATGAACTCCCGGTCATGTGGGTAAGCTTAACAGGGAAAGATGCGGAAATATTAACCGAGATCGCCGATCAGGAAGTCGTTCCTTACTTTGAACGGCAAGAAGGTGTCGCTTCCGTCACCATTGAAGGGGGCGAAGAGCGTGAAATTCAACTTATTTTAGATAAGGAACAAATGGAGCAATACGCGGTTTCTCCGCATGTAATCGCTCAATCGTTAAATGAAGCGAACAGTTCCGCCTCTGTTGGAACCGTTGATAAAGGAAACCAAGACTTACATTTACGAGTTGTCGGAGAATTTGAATCCGTGGAGGATATTAAAGAAACAGTCATTCAAACAGAGACTGGAGCAACATTAACAGTAGAAGATGTTGCAGAAGTAAAGGATACTTTTAAAGACTCTTCTGCGATAACGTTAATTAATGGAGAACCGTCTGTTGTATTATCGGTTATGAAAAAGACAGACGGAAACACAGTAGATGTTGCTAATCAAATAAAAGATGCTATTAAAGAATTAGAAGAAGATGTTATCCCAAGTGATGTTGAATTAAAAACAGTTATCGATACATCCGAATTCATTGAAATGTCTGTTGATGCAGTCATTCAAAATATTTTAATTGGAGGAGCTATCTCCATTTTCGTTTTACTCTTATTTCTAAAGAGTATTCGAGCGACAATCGTTATCGGAGTGTCCATTCCAATAGCAGTTATCTCTACCTTTACATTAATGTATTTCACGGGAGAAACATTAAATATCTTAACCCTCGGAGGTTTAGCTCTTGGAATTGGAATGATGGTTGATAGTTCTATTGTTATTTTAGAAAATATATATTCTTATCGTCAGCGAGGATATAGTTTGTTTGAATCAGCGACAAAAGGGGCATCAGAGCTCGCTCCAGCTGTTATCGCATCAACAACAACAACACTCGTTGTCTTTTTACCGATTGTCTTTGTAGAAGGCATAGCGTCTGATTTATTTACACCACTCGCCTTAACTGTATCCTTCTCATTAATTGCATCGTTAGTCGTTGCAATAACTCTAGTTCCAATGTTATCGTCAAAGCTACTATCAAAAGCGATGGAGGAAGAAGGAAGAAGATATTGGTTTAACAGATTTTTAGATAGATTAGGAAACTTTTATCAGAGCATTTTAAAATGGGTACTCGCTCATAGGAAGACAACAGTGTTCGGTGTTATCCTTTTAATCGTGGGAAGCTTAGCGCTTATTCCGAGAATTGGTGCAGAGTTTATTCCAGCAGCAGATCAAGGACAAGTGCAAATAACAGTAGACATGGCACCAGGAACATCCCTTTCCCATACGGAAAAGGTTGTTGAGCAAGTAAACGAAAAATTAAAGTCTTATGAAAAATATATTGAAACAAACTTCGTTAGTGCTGGAGCAGATGATTTCGGTGGGATGGGTGGTTCAGCAGATTCTGCAGCCTATATGATGCAACTTGTTCCGATTGATGAACGGGATAAAACGGATCAAGAAATCGTAGCATTAATGGATGAAGACTTACAATCTATTCCGGGAACAGAAATTACCGTAAGTGCCATGCACGGAAATCTTGGTTTTGGAGCTCCAATTAGTATTGAATTAAACGGTCCGGAACATGAGGTATTACGTGAACTCGCCGATGAAGTTGTTGCAGAAATTTCTACGATTGAAGGTGTTCACAATCCAGAAAGCGGTGCTTCTGATGGTGTTCCGCAAATGGAAATTGTCATCGATGAGGATAAAGCTGCAGCTTACGGCTTAACAAAAGAACAAGTGACTGGACAAATTCAACTACAATTTACCGGACAAATTGCAAGTATTTATCGAGAAGCAGGCCATGAAATGAATGTAATGATGATGTATCCAGAAGATGAACGCTCATCGATTCAAGACCTTGAAAACTTACAGATTCAAACGGCAACAGGCGCAAAAGTTCCCCTAGAGGAAATTGCGACATTAACGGAAGAGCAAGGAGCGGTAACCCTTTTACGACAAAACCAACAACCTCAAATGAATGTTTCAAGTGATGTCATGGATCGTGACTTAGGTGGGGTAGTGAACGATATCGAAGCAACCCTTGATCAAATGGGATTCCCAGAAGGTTATGGTTATAAAATCGGTGGAGAAGCCGAAGATATGGCGAAGTCCTTTGAAGATTTAACCTTAGCATTAATATTCTCGATCTTTTTAGTATACGCTGTAATGGCGGTCCAATTTGAAAACTTCTTATTCCCATTTATTATCATGTTTTCAATGCCTGCGACGGTTATCGGAGTTATATTAGGACTTATTGTTGTCGATATACCGCTAAGTATCCCAGGTTTTATCGGAGTTATTATGTTGGCAGGAATTGTCGTCAATAACTCGATTATTCTTGTCGATTACATTAATATTTTACGGCGCCGGGGTGTAGAACGTTATGAAGCGATTATAGAAGCGGGTAAAAGTAGGTTACGGCCAATTTTGATGACAACCTTAACAACTGTGCTAGCCATGGTTCCTTTAGGCTTAGCCTTAGGTGAGGGAGCAGAAATGCAGCAGCCCCTAGCGGTAACAATTATTTTCGGCCTGAGTGTCTCAAGTATATTCACGCTCCTTTTAATCCCAGTTGTTTATACGCTATTTGATGATTTAACTGCAAAAATTACTCGGAGAGATAAAAGAAAATAGAAAAGTAAAAAGAAATCTCCTACTCTGTATATGTGCAGAGTAGGAGAATTTTTACTTTTTAAATAGATGAATATTAACTTGGTATATATAACCCTGTCCAAGCGAGTACGTTTGCTATAATAGCAATAGCTATAACAGAAATGGGTCCAACAGCCATTCTGACTACTGGGCGACCAGCGGTTTCGTTTAATAAATAAAAACTAATAACAATTAAGAAGCCAATACCTGGCATTAAATTATTTGCGGCTATCATTGCACCAACAATTAGGGCGATTTCTAATACTTGTGTCATAGCATTTCTAAGATTATCTGCTGCATTACGTATGCCGGGGAATTTATCAAACACTTTAGCTACCCAGGATAAACTTAATGCTTCTAGTGACATGACTATAGCACCTAAAATAGCAGCCATGATGACTCCTGATGATAAGAGCCCAACTGTAGCAGTAAAACCAAATCCATCAGTTACAAAAGTTCCAGTAGAAAGTGAAGTCATTCCTTTTAATGGGACGAATGATAGAGCACGAGCAATTGTCATACTGATAGCACTATCTATTTTACCCTCACTTAATGCTAGTAAGGACTGAGGCCCTTCCATTAAGAATGCCATGTGAGTAGTTATCCCATATAATGCACCCATACCAGCAATCCAAAAGATATTGCTTCTAATTCTTTTGGTTCTCTCGGTAAATAGTGCTGCTACATTATCTGGCCCATTTGAGTCTCTCTTTTCTGTCAGAGCAAATATAAATAACATAAATATACCGACAAATAAGGCAATCCCATCTGGATCAACTACTGTTTGTAATTCCGCTAAAATACGTGAAATAATTGTCACTGAAATAGCAATGATTCCCTTTTTAATCGTATATTGGTATGCGACAGCAATAGCTGGGAAAGCCGCAAATGTGAATAACACAGGATCTCCGAGACTACTCATACTGTCACCAGTTTCCACAGGTAAACTTTCAAATAGATCAACTACTTTACCTAGGCCTACTACTAATAAAATACCATAAATACCTCCAGCCAATGTTGCACCGGCAGCACCTAAAAGTGATTTTCTATCTTCAAGTAACTTCTTTTGTGGGTCACCAGGGAATGCCGCCCCTAAAATATCTGTACCTAAAAACAAAGAATGAACAAGTATTATCGGTGATGTTAAAGAGAATGGTATCCCAAAACCAATAACTAACCCAAAGCTTAATCCAAAAGTTGTTAGGAAAAACTCCCTTCTTTTCATTCGTCCTTCTACGAATTCTGGAGTAAGGGGTCTTACAGCATCATTAAATACTGCTATACTTCTATTTGCCATTAATGAGGCTAAGGCTCCCGCTAATCCTACTAATAAAACTTTCATTTAAAACCCTCCCATATTTAATCATTCTTGAATTTTTAATGCTTGTGATATTTATTTTCTTATGAATGTAAAAAGTGGTTATTCTTATTATCCAGAATATCGTATAATGTAAAATGATTGTAAAATAGAACGTTTAGTAAAGTTGTTTATTGATGTATCAAAAGAACCTACTACCAGACATCATTTTCTTATTCTTTAATTTAAATTATGAATTCATATGAATTTCCTCCTTGTTACTAAACCTTATCAATAAAATTTATTTAGGGAATATTTTGACAATTTATCTTACTGTATATTATACATATTATATACAATATATCAAATATTGTATATTGTATATATAGCGCTTTCAATCTTTAGGTGAAGCATTAAAAAAGATTAAGTTATATTTACTCCATCATCAAAAACATAAAGACAGCAGACATTAATGGAATGGAAAAAATAAAAGGAATAGCTAAATTGACAAAGGTATCAACGGCAATTTTTGGTTTTCCTTCAAAGGGACGCCGTTTAAAGGATACGATGTAATAGATACCATAAACTAGCGAAAATAAAATAATTAACCATGGAATGATTAGTTGATCCACGGGTACATCTTTCATTTGAGTAATTCCCATAATGATTAAAAGAGCTGGAATAACCTTGCTCACTAATACACTAATAAAAAAGCGCTTCTGAATTTCATTAAAGTTATCCGGTTCTTCAGCTAGTTTTTCAGCATTAATCTTAAATATGAAAATTAAAGGAATGATCGATAAAACAGCTGCACCAGTAAATAAATATACTGCCATAAAAGTTCTCTCCTCTTTTTAACGTCACATGAATATGCTTCTTAATATATCAAACCACACCTTTATCGACAAATGATATTGTTAAAAACGACATAAATGAACATCCTAAGAATAGATGCTAAACTATTCTCCCGACGTTTAGAAGGTTTACACAAAAATGTGAATAATCGACAGAAAAAGTTGCAAACCCTAAAAGATCATAAGATAATAAAGACATACCATATAAAATATAGAGAGATTTTTAAGGGGGCTCGCATCCTTGGAAAGTTTAGCAGAAAAATATGGTCAACTCTTATTAAGTCAAATCTTTACACAAGTATGGTATGGGAACTGGAATGAATTTGAAGAAACGATCGAACAACTCCCAACAGAATGGCAAGAACAATTTCCGTTTTATGAAGTATATAATCGAAAAGAAACAAAAAGTTGGCATGAACACTATTTCAACATTCCAGGCGAGTATTTTATTCCACCTTATTTATCAAGTTATCAAAAGGAAGAAGTACAAGCGAAGGAAAGTATGAAAAATGACTTTTATAATTTCATCGAAAGATTTGATAATGTAGATGAATTAAACGTATTAAGGGAAGAAGAGTTTTCTGATCATATTGGAAGTTTAACTGCTTTTGTCACAATTATGATTAGTTTAGAAATTAAAGCAATCCAAGAAAACAATGATGTATACATGAAAGACTTACAACACATAAGAGAACATTTTTGTAAAAAGCATTTAAAACCAGGGGTAGACAAACTATGGGAAACGTACAAACATAAAGTAAAGGACCCATTTTTTGAAACGTTTATTCCTTATTGCTTATCGAACATTGATTTTGTATCCAAAACAAAAACATCAACAGGAGGTTGGTAAACATGGGTGGATTTTTTGCGAACATGGGTGTTCCGGGTCTTATTTTAGTGCTCGTTCTTGCGCTCATTATTTTTGGCCCTTCAAAGTTACCGGAAATCGGCCGAGCGGCAGGAACGACGATTAAAGAGTTCAAAAACGCAACGACAGGTATGTTAGATGACGAAGAGGACGAAGAAGAAAAAACAGAGTGATTATAAAGCTTTCTTTTCATATTTGGAAAGAAGGCTTTTTTCTTATGTAAGAGTATTCTAAATTTTGCACATGATTCGGAAGAACAGGAGCAAAACGTGTAAAACACGCTTAAATAAAAGGTGGAATTATGTCTATATCTATTATAAAATATAAAGGAAACAAGCAATCATCATTAAAAATTCCACAAAATAGGAGAAAACAATGATTAACTACATAGATTTGATAATTGCATTTTTAATCTCCCTCCTCCTTTCCTTTGCGCTTACGTTTCCTGTTAGGAAGCTCGCAGTGAGATGGGGAATTGTTGATCTGCCAAATTATCGAAAAATCCATACAAAAATAACACCACGATTCGGTGGCATTGCTATATTTATTAGTTCAATGGCAGGTTTACTTTACTTACAACCAAAAAATGGTCATATGGCTGCGATTATTCTCGGGGCCATCGTTATTATTATTGTAGGAACTCTTGATGATCGATATAACGTTAGACCAATTATAAAGTTAACAGGACAATTTATGGCTGCTTCATTTTTAATATCCTCTGGCCTCATTATCGAAAAAGTAACATTACCTTTTATCGGTATGATCGATTTAGGCTTTGTTAGTGTTCTTGTAACAGTTCTTTGGGTAGTCGGTATTACAAATGCGATTAACTTAATTGATGGACTTGACGGTCTAGCTACTGGTGTATCTACCATTGCCCTTATTAGTATTTTAATCATGGCAATCATAGATTCTCAATTGATTGTCATTTACTTTTGTGTCGTCTTAATCGGCTCAAATCTTGGATTTTTATATCATAATTATTACCCAGCGAAAATTTATATGGGAGATACAGGTTCTAATTTCCTGGGCTATATGATTGCAGTCATCTCAATGCTCGGTCTATTTAAAAATATTGCTTTTCTAAGTTTTTTAATACCTATTTTAATATTAGCTGTACCAATTTTTGATACTTTATTTGCGATGGCCCGACGTATTAAAACAGGTGAAAGTATTATGATGGCTGATAATAAACATATCCATTATCAATTGCTACGACTCGGCTTTAGTCACCGGGTAACTGTACTAATCATGTATGGATTTAGTGCGGTGTTTGGAGCATTGGCGATTTTATTTTCTAAGGCATCTTTCATGCTTTCAGTAATTATTAGTGTAATTGCCTTTGTTCTCATACATATCTTTGCAGAGATGGCTGGCCTTGTTTTAGACGGGAAACGACCAGTCGTTAATTTTTTACTAAACATTTTCAAAAGACGTAGGCAAAGAAAACAACATAAAGAAAATTAATTGTACATAGAAAAGAAAGGAAGAATCTAATGAAGACAAAACAACAAATCGGCGTCATCGGCTTAGCTGTCATGGGAAAAAATTTAGCTTTAAATATTGAATCAAAAGGATATTCTGTTTCCGTTTATAACCGCTCGAAGGAACGAACAGAAGAAATGATGAAGGAAGCGGCAGGACGAAATGTTTATGACATGTACTCAATTGAGGAGTTCGTAAACTCATTAGAATCGCCACGGAAAATTTTGCTAATGGTAGCTGCCGGAAAGCCGACAGATGCTGTTATTGAAGAACTTCTTCCACATTTAGAAGAAGGAGATATTTTACTTGATGGTGGAAATGCTTATTTTAAAGATACACAAAAGCGAGTCGCGAAATTAAAAGAAAAAGGCATACATTTCATCGGAACCGGGGTATCAGGTGGAGAAGAAGGAGCGTTAACTGGCCCATCCATTATGCCTGGCGGTGCTCAAGAGGCACAT
>DATGRX010000099.1:0-49263 GCA_035303185.1 Bacillota bacterium | reverse complement strand
GTTCGAATATTTTCATCTCTGCCAATTGGGGCTCGAATAATTCCTTGCTGATTCATTATTTCTCCATGGACGATAGCACCGTAAATCCTTTCTACTCGCTGTTCTTTAAATTGCTTTGCTAAAAACTGATGAGTGTTATCTGTTTTAGCGACAACAAGTACTCCACTCGTATCTTTATCAAGACGATGGACGATGCCTGGACGTTCTTTTCCACCTACAGATGATAAACGGTTTGTATGATAAAGTAATGCATTAACTAAGGTTTCCGAAGGATGGGCATCTGTTGGGTGAACAACCATTCCTTTTGGCTTATTTAACACGATGATTTGTTCGTCTTCATATACAATGTCTAATGGGATATTTTCAGGTTCAAGATCAGTGTCTTCTTTTTCTGGCAAGTGGATATCAATTCGATCGTCAATTTGACAACGATAATTAGCTTTTATCGTATTTCCGTTTACTTTAACATACTTATCTTTAATAAACGCTTGAATCTCCGTTCGAGAATACGTAGATAACTCACTAGTTAATACTTTATCAATTCGTTCATCGGTTTGTTTTTTAGTAATAAGAATTGTACGTTTATGCATTTGATTCCTTCCTATTTTTTCGTTCTTCGATAAAGGTTGCTATTACGACTAGTGCGACCCCAATAACAAGAGCCATATCTGCAACATTAAATACAGGATAGTCATAGGTAAAAATGTATACGTCTAAAAAGTCGACAACTTCTTTTCTAAATAACCTATCAATAAAGTTTCCGATCGCTCCACCTAAAATGAGACTAAAAGCAAATGCCATAAATTTATTATCGCGCAAATGTTTTTCCATATAATAAATAATACCGATAACGACGATCACGGTAATGATATAAAAGAAGAGCATTTGATCTTGTAAAATTCCCCAAGCCGCTCCTTTATTACGATGAGATGTTATATAAAAAAAGTTTTCTATAATAGGTATACTTTCTCTTAACTCCATTTGTTTAATGATAAGCCATTTTGTGATTTGATCTATTGCGATAACGACTATTGCGACTAAATAAAATTTTCTCATATATTTTCCTCCGTTTTATATAACAGCTATCTTTAAGCATTTTATCACATTTATAAATAAGATTGAACATAAAAACTATCCAATCCCTTAAGAAGAAAGGGGTTGGATAGTCCATTTACTTTTATAAATTTGGGTAATGTTCTTCAACAATTTTTGCACATCGTAAACAAAGGCTTGGATGTTCTTCATGTTCTCCCACTGTTTCAGAAGAAACCCAACATCTTTCACATTTTTCACCAGGATGTTCTGTTACAGATAACTTCACGTAATCATAATCTTTTACATCTTCCGCTTCATCCACAAGGGATACTCCGGAAACGATAAACATTTGATGTAGATAAGGAATGTTGTCTAAAACTGATTTCGTATGTTCATCCTTTGCTACGATCGTAACAAACGCTTCTAATGAATTTCCAATAACTTTTTCTTCTCTTGCTTCCTCTAACGCTTTGAGCATGTCATCTCTTATTTTCATGAAATGGGTCCACTTATCTAATTCACTTTCATCTTCATAAACGGTGACTACCTCTGGAATATCAGATAATTGAACTCTTTCTTCTTTCTCTCCAGGAAGGTGACTCCAAATTTCCTCAGCTGTATGTGGAATAATCGGTGTTAATAATTTTACGATTGTCATCGCTGAATCATAGATCACTGTTTGAATACTTCGTCGTCGCTCGTTATCTTCTGCTTCAATGTATAAAACATCTTTAGCAAAGTCTAAGTAAAAGGAGCTTAAGTCAATCGAACAATAATCATGAATCTCATGGTAAACTGTTGCATAATCAAATTGTTCATAAGCATTTTTTACCTTTTCAAGGAATACTTGTAACTTATGATACATATATTTATCGATTTCTTGTAAATCTTCTACATGAACACGATGTTTCGCTGGATCAAAGTCAGCTAAGTTTCCAAGCATAAAGCGGAATGTATTACGAATTTTACGATAGGATTCAGATACTTGCCGTAAAATGTCATCAGAAATTCTAACATCTGATTGATATTCCACAGAGGATACCCAAAGTCTTAAAATATCCGCACCCATTTGCCGTAACACATGGGAAGGTTCCATAACGTTTCCAACAGACTTACTCATTTTGTTTCCTTTTCCATCTAATACCATTCCGTGACTAATGACATTTTTATACGGTGGTTTTCCATGCATGGCAACAGACGTTGTTAAGGAAGAGTTAAACCATCCACGATATTGGTCACTTCCTTCAATATAAACATCTGCTGGCCATTGTTGATCGTCTCTTGTATTTAATACCGCTTCATGAGATGAACCAGAATCAAACCATACGTCCATAATGTCCGTTTCCTTTGTAAATTCACCATTTGGACTATGTTCAGATGTGAAACCTTCTGGTAAAAGATCCTTTGCTTCCCACTCAAACCAGATGTTTGAGCCATGCTCACTAAATAAGTCAGCTACATGGTTAATCGTTTCAGTCGTAATAATAGCTTCTCCATCTTCTCCATAAAAGACGGGAATTGGCACTCCCCAAACACGTTGTCTAGAAATACACCAATCTTCACGATCAACAAACATGTTACGCATGCGCGTTTCTCCCCATTTTGGCACCCAATTTACCTTTTGAATTTGTTCAATAATTTCTTCTCTAAAATCTTTAATCGATGCAAACCACTGAGAAGTAGCTCGAACTATTGTCGGTTTTTTCGTCCGCCAATCATGTGGGTATGAATGGGTAATAAAGGATAATTTAAGTAGTGCACCTTTTTCTTCTAATTTCTCTGTTATCGGTTTATTTGCTGAATCATAAAACAACCCTTCAAAACCTGGTGCCTCTTCTGTTAAATATCCCTTATCATCAACAGGGCTAATTGCTTCAATACCATATTCTCGACAAATTTCAAAATCTTCTTCTCCGTGTCCTGGAGCTGTGTGGACACAACCAGTTCCAGCATCAATTGTGACGTGATTTCCAACCATAACTAAGGAATCACGATCATAAAATGGATGTTTTGCAACGATGTTATCTGCTTCTTTTCCTTGGAAGGTTTTGACAATTTCTACTTCTTCCCACTCTAATTCTTCACTTACATCATCTAATAAATCCTGGGCAACAACATAACGTTCGCCATCTACTAAAACAACAACATATTCAATATCAGGATGTAAACTAATACCGAGATTTGCTGGAATTGTCCACGGTGTCGTCGTCCAAATAATAAACTTTTCACCATCTGTTAAAAGATCTT
Source organism: Bacillota bacterium (assembly GCA_035303185.1). Lineage (GTDB taxonomy): Bacteria > Bacillota > Bacilli > Bacillales > Amphibacillaceae > CALAMD01. The sequence goes on along the minus strand of DATGRX010000099.1, from coordinate 45,981 downwards.
TTCCGTCTTTCACATCAAAAGCAACGTAAATCGAAGGCGATCGTTTATCTTTATATTCGATTTCCGCTTCTGCTAAAGCAGATTCTGATGAAGGTGACCAATGGACAGGACGTAATCCTTTATAAATGTAACCTTTTTGTGCCATTTCACCAAACACTCTAATTTGAGCAGCTTCATATTCCTTCGTTAGCGTAATATATGGATTATCCCAGTCTCCTCGTGTACCTAATTCTTTAAATTGTTCCCGTTGATTATCAAGTTGTTCCATGGCATAATCGGCACACATTTGTCTAAATTCTGCTGTACCTACTTCATTTCGATCAATCTTCTTCTCTCTTGTTAAGGCTGTTTCAATTGGAAGACCATGGGTATCCCAACCCGGTACATATGGAACATGATAGCCGGACATAGCTTTATAACGTGTAATAAAATCCTTTAAAATTTGGTTTAAGGCGTGTCCAATGTGTAAATCACCGTTTGCATATGGCGGACCATCATGCAAAACAAACATTGGCCTGCCCTTTGTTCGTTCTAAATCTTTTTCATACAATTTTTCCTCTTCCCACTGCTTTCTTCTTTCTGGTTCTTTATTCGGTAAGTTCCCACGCATTGGGAATTTTGTTTTCGGTAAAAGTAGAGTCTCCTTATAATCCACTTTGTTTCCTCCTCTAAATTATTTTACATATTTTTATTTATCAAATAAAAAAGCCTTCCACATCCCTAAGGGACGAGAAGACCCGCGTTACCACCCTAATAAATTTAATGTTCCATTAAATTCACTCATTTAATATTCGTAACGTGAATAAGACGTCCACATCTACTTCATTCTGTTCGATGGGATACTCAAGAGGGATGTTCTAAAAACGGTCTATGTTAGGCTCACACCAAATCCTAACTCGCTGTAATAGATAATCGCTTTTATACTGTCTCTGTCATCGTATTTTTATTATTAGTTATGATTATATGTAAGAAATGAATTTTGGTCAAGAACTACGTCTCACTAGTAGTCTCACTCTTTACTAAATCTAAATCTTCCTTTAGTTGAGCTTCTAATTCCATTCTTTCCAATTCCTCCCAATCCTCATTCTCTAACATATCAAGTTGGGCTTGGACTAAAGTTCGAAGGCGCGTGCGGAATACCTTCCCGCGATTTTTTAATTCTTCTGTTTCCAATTGAATCTTCCGAGATTTATCAAGGGCTTCATTGACGATACGATCAGCATTTTTCTCTGCTTCTTTTATAATAAGTTTTGATTCCTTTTTGGCATTAGCTGTTAATTCCTCAGCCGTATCTTGTGCGACTAAAATGGATTTGTTTAACGTCTCTTCAATATTCGTAAAATGACCTAGTTTTTCTTCTAATTCACTTAATTTTCGTTTTAATTCATTCTTTTCACGAATAACGATTTCATAATCTTTCATCACTTGATCTAAAAATTCATTTACTTCATCTCGGTCATACCCGCGGAAACTTTGCGTGAACTCTTTATTATGGATATCTAGCGGTGTTAATGGCACATCGGCCACCTCCTTTAAAATTTCTTATTATATGTCATCATAACATAATTTATTTTAAAATTGCGACGGTAACCCTAATTCTTCCTTTTCTCGATAATCCATTTTCCCGAATAAATTTACTTCTACCTTTACCTCTAACTGAGATTAAATCTTCAGCTTCAACGATATAAGCTGCATCTTCTACAGTTTTATGGTTGATTCTTGCATGTTTCCGCTTAATTAAACTTGATGCATCTTTGCGCGATAAATTGTATATTGCTTTAAGCATCGCATCAAATCTAAGAGAAGGTACGGTTCGTTCAAAAGTTTTCCAGTTTGGCTGTTCAATTAACAACCGTGACAAAGGTCCCGTGTGAAGCTGTACATTAGCATTTTTAATCGATGTTAAGTGTGACATTACAAAAGGAGCAATATCCTCTGATGTGACAATTTGAATAATGTCATTACCGACATATATATCACCTAATTGATTTCGTTCAATACCTAGAGATAAAAAAGCACCCATGACATCCCGATGACTAAGCGATATAAACTTTTCCGAGTATGTTGCCTCTAATAAGCTAATTTCGAAATCATCTTTTGTAATATCCTCATAAAAAGGAGCAATGATCGCTTTCTTGCGTTCAGTATATTCATTTCCACCAAAAAACTTTAATTGCCATTCTTCATTATTTTCACCAATTAACTGTTTGACGATTTGTTGCTCTCTCGGGTTTAAAAAATCTGTTACTCGATAAAGATAATTTCTTTCAACCTGTTCTTTCATGGATAGTATCTGGTCAACAAATAAATGTTCCTCTTCACGATAATGTTGATAAATAGTCATTTTATCCTATCCAATCATCATAAACAATTCTTTTAAACCAATTCTAGCTAACCTAAGGAGAAAAAGTGCAGCTAAAGGAGATATGTCGAGCATACCTATTGGTGGAATAATTCTTCTGAAAAATTCTAAGTATGGCTCACAGATCATTGCTAAGGCCTCACCAAAACTAGATTCCCTTGCCCCTGGTAACCAAGACATTAAAATGTAAATGATAAGTGCAATAAAATATACTTCAAAAGCAGTTGCTAAAAATTGATATATTAATCCCATGTAACTCTACCATTCCCTTTCAAATTCATCAGCATCCGAATACTTTCCTGTAATTGAACCAGATATTTCAACATTATCCGGCGTACATAAAAAAGTTTGAGCCCCTAATTTTTGTATATCACCATTAATAGCATAGACAGTTCCACTTAAAAAGTCGACAATACGCTTTGCTTGTTCATGATCAACCCGTTCGAGATTAATGACAACTGACCGACGGTTAACAACATGATCTGCAATTTCTTGAACTTCATTATAGGAACTCGGTTCACATAAAACAACCTTTGAAACAGGATGTGACATGCTCGTTAAGCTAACGACATTTTCATCATCATTTCCATTTACAGGTGCAGTGTTTTGTGGATAGTTTTTTTCATCTACATACTCATATTCATATTCATCTTCGACAGTAAATAACTTTTTAAAGGCATTTTTAATACTCACAAGCTTCACCCCTTTTCTCGACTATTTTCCGACGAGTTCCGAGCCGATTCGAATATGTGTAGCTCCTTCTTCAATAGCAATTTCATAATCATTACTCATCCCCATCGACAAATATTTACACGGTGCATGGGGAAAGTTTTGCTGCATCACTTCATCACGAAGTGTAGCTAAATCTTGAAAGACTTTGCGAATAACTGTTTCGTCATCGATGTGTGGGGCCATTGTCATTAACCCGACAATACGAGCCTTAGGATAATCTTCAGTTTCTTTTATAAATGGTATAACTTCTTCTGGTTTTAAACCGTGTTTAGTTTCTTCACCACTAACATTTACTTGGACGAAACAATCAACTGGACTTTCCGCTCGGCTTTCTATTTGTCTAATAACTGACATTCTTTCTACCGAATGAATAGCTTCTACTTTATTAACGACATCTCTTACTTTTCTAGATTGAAGTGTTCCTATAAAATGCCACTTTGCATCGTGACCTATATCATTATATTTAGCTAAAAATTCATTATCTCTATTTTCCCCTAAATGAATGACTCCTGCTTGTATTGCTTCTTTCGCTCTTTCATTAGAAACGTATTTAGTCACACCGATAATTGTTATCTCATCCGGTTCTCGTCCACTTCTTTCACATGCGGTCTGAATTTTTTCTTGAACTGTTTGTAAATTTTCACGAACTGTTTTTACCTTTTCTGTATTCATATGTATTATTCCCCTTGTTTTAAATGGTAAGTATACATATTATTATGACGTATTTTGTAAAATTGTAAAAGGTTTCACTTGTACTTGTACATTTATACTACTATATTACCCTACTTACCGACGATAGTAAATAATCTTTGACACATCTAGTTAATAACGTTGGTGATTTCTAGTCGTTTCTAAATATAATGGCGAATGATAAAGTTGATTAACTAAAATAACGTCTTTTCCAATTTTTTGAATATGTTGCCATTTAATTTCTATTTCTTCAGCACCAGAAAAGAAACCCTTTTTACGATGTCTATGTAATAAAATAATTGATTCTATATTTCCTGTCATTGGATGAATCCGTAAGTCATGAATATGACCTAATCTTTTTCCTTCTTTTATATCAATAATTTCTTTCATTTGTAATTCAGATAGTGTAATCATAAAATCCTCCCCTTACAATTATAAATATGCAAGGGATGGGCCAAATCATGCATTAGGCAATAAAAAACCTACAAATAGAATGTATTTGTAGGTTTCCTTTTTTATTGAAACATATCTTGATTCATTTGTTCGATGGCTGCTTTTTCAAGTCGGGATACTTGGGCTTGTGATATGCCTATTTCATTGGCAACTTCCATTTGGGTCTTTCCTTGATAATAACGTTTTGTTAAAATCATTTGTTCACGATCATTTAGTCGATCGATTCCTTCTTTCAACGATAAATAATCATCCCAATGCTCATCTTTTTCCTCTTCATCACTTATTTGATCCATAACATAAATCGGATCTCCTCCGTCATTGTAAATTGGCTCATGTAAAGAGACGGGATCTTGAATCGCATCTAATGCAAAAACAATGTCCTCATGGGGAACACCCATCTCTTCTGCAACTTCCATCGATGTTGGATCCTTAGCATTTTTTTGAATAAGTTTTTCTCTTGCTTTTAAAGCTTTATAGGCGGTATCACGGAGGGATCGGGATACGCGAATTGGATTATTATCCCGTAAATACCTGCGAATCTCACCGACAATCATCGGAACAGCATACGTAGAAAATCGCACATTATGACTTAAATCAAAATTGTCAATAGACTTCATTAAACCTATACACCCGACTTGAAATAAATCATCCACGTATTCACCACGATTTCGAAATCTTTTGATGACGCTAAGTACGAGCCTTAAATTTCCATTTATAAGTTCTTCCCTTGCGGATAACTCCTTATCTTCTTGAAGTCTCCTAAATAAAACCCTCATTTCATCATTTTTTAATACAGGTAATTTTGATGTATCAACACCACAAATTTCAACTTTATGCCTGTACATTCTGTTTACCTCCTAGTTCGTGATGCTGTATTCGAGAGTATCTCCCTAGGAAAGTTATTTTATGCACAGGTAAATGATGGAAAATGCCTATTAACGCACATCCTTCTTAAGAAGTCGGGAACTAAATCATTTTTTTAAATTCCCTTTTTAACTGCTTAATAATTTTCTTTTCTAACCTGGAAATATATGATTGTGAAATACCTAATAAATCTGCGACATCTTTTTGTGTTTTACGCTTTTTATTTTGTAAGCCATATCTTAATTTCATGATTTTTTGTTCTCGTTCATTTAATCCTGATAATGCTCGTTTTAAGAGGGCTTTATCTACATCCGTTTCTAATTTTTTCGTAATAATATCCGGATCTGTTCCTAATACATCGGATAATAATAGTTCATTTCCATCCCAATCAACATTTAACGGTTCATCAAAGGAAACTTCTTGACGCAACCGACTTGTTCTTCTTAAGTACATTAAAATTTCATTTTCAATACATCTTGAGGCATATGTCGCTAATTTAATTTTTCGCTCCACATCAAAGGTATTTACCGCTTTAATCAGACCAATTGTTCCAATGCTTATTAAATCCTCAATATTAATTCCTGTATTCTCAAATTTTCTAGCAATATAAACGACTAAACGTAAATTCCTCTCAATTAATATTGATCTTGCTTGCTCATTACCTTCTGCTAACAATTGTAAATATTTTTTCTCTTCTTCTTTCGTTAATGGAGATGGTAAAACAGTACTCCCACCAATGTAATACACTTCATCTGCTTTTAATCCTAACTTTGTTAGCATTTGATAATACCATTTTCGAAATTTAATCGATAAAACTTCCAACAACATCCCCCTTTTTTATTATGCTTTCCGTTTAATGTTGAAACAATTTTGGATGGAGCAAACAATGAAAACGACCATCTTGTGATAATTGTGAAAACTGAATTCCGACAAAAACATTTTTATAATTCATATGTTGTTCTGCTTTTTCTACTATAATTTCATTAGGTTTAATCGCAAGTAACAATTCATTTGTACCTGTTACTCCACGATAAGGAATGAGATGAATTTGATATTTAAAATTGTTTGGCAATGTTTCAGCTTGAAAGGTTTGAGCAAAGGATGCTAAGTACGACCATTCTTCTTTGGTAAACCAATTTTTCAAAAAAGGCTCATCACATACAATGACAGGATATTTCGTTATTGGATCGATAAGTTGGTTACCGCTATCTAAATATCCAAGTGTTCTCTTTTGTTTGCCATTTATCGTTATCCAGACTGGATACAAATATTCAAATTTTACTTTCTCGACCGTATACTTGTCCAATCTTCGTTTCGTAAAATAACCAATTAATGGGAAACTTACGAAAATAAACAGCCAACTTATTGGATCACCATAGGCTTTTTGAAATGTTACCATACCATTAGCATGTAATAAAATTGGCCGATGTAACAAATAATGAAGACCGAACAATCCACCCCCAATCACAAAACTAATAAAGTAAAAGCTAAACAGTGTGTGGAAAAAAGATGTAATTGATTTTACTGAAAAGGAACTAAAAACAATGATGATCGAGTAAATGAGTTTTCCTAAAAAAGTAGCTATGAAAGAGTGAGGGTACAATATCGTTAGAGGAACAATTAATGATGCGATAAATGCACCAAAGGATATTCGTTTCATAGATGTGTTTGCTTTTATAAATATACGTGTGATAAGTAATAAAATAAAGTCAAACAAAAAATTAAACAGCCAAATGACATCTAAAAATATCGTCACCACATTCACTCTTCTCAAAGATATAGCTTATTCATTTATAAAAAGTATATCGGATAGAAAGAGCGATGTCTGTCATATTTTCGGTTTCTTATCAAACTATTTTAGGCATTAATTCTAAGGTTTTGTCGATGTATGGAAATAAAAACAAAAAAACAAACGAAATAAAATTATCTCGTTTGTTTCATCATTAAAATAATGAAGTTTTCTTTTCCTTATCGATCACGGTTTCGATTCCGTAAGAACGTTGGAATATCTAATGTTTCTTCATCATTTTTTGGAATATTATCCGTTGGCCTATGCTCTACATCGCGATCTGGTCTTGATCCCATTTGAGCTTGTCTTGAATGGGGTTGAGCTGTTTCACGTTGGCTTGCAGTTTCATCAAAACCTGTTGCTATGACAGTTACGATAATTTCCTCGTCTAAATCCTCATTAATAACTGCTCCAAAAATAACATTTACATCATTATCCGCTGCTGCAGTTACTAAATCAGCAGCTTCCTGCACCTCATATAAACTTAAATTAACGCCACCTGTAATATTCATCAAAATGCCGTTTGCACCATTAATGGATGTTTCTAGTAAAGGTGAGGAGATTGATTTTTTAGCTGCCTCACTTGCTCGACTTTCTCCTGAAGCAAGTCCAATACCCATAAGAGCAGATCCTTTATCATACATAATCGTTTTAACGTCAGCGAAGTCGACGTTAATGAGTCCTGGTTTAGCGATTAGATCGGAAATTCCTTGGACACCTTGCCTTAGGACATTATCTGCTTCTCTAAAGGCTTCTAACATCGGAGTATTTTTATCAACTATTTCTAGTAAACGATCATTAGGAATGACAATTAGCGTATCCACGTTTGATTTTAGTGCATCAATACCTGAGTGTGCTTGGTTTGATCGTCTTCTTCCTTCAAAGGAAAAAGGTCTTGTCACAACACCGACAGTTAGAGCGCCTAAATCCTTTGCAATTTGTGCAATTACTGGGGCAGCACCAGTACCTGTTCCTCCACCCATTCCTGCAGTAACAAAAATCATGTCTGCACCTTGCAAGGCTTCTTCAATTTGTTCTCTGCTCTCTTCAGCAGCTTTTTTACCGATTTCAGGATTTGCTCCTGCACCTAAACCTCGGGTTAATTTTTCTCCAATTTGTAATTTCATTTCTGCTTTTGACATATTTAAAGCTTGAGCATCTGTGTTTGTAGCTATAAATTCTACACCTTCGACGCCATGTTCGATCATTCGATTTACTGCATTATTTCCACCACCACCTACTCCGATTACTTTAATGGTGGCGAGTTCATCTAAATTTTCAAACTCTAACATTTTTGTGCCTCCTAATATGCAAAATTACAACTATTTTAGACGCTGAGTTCATTACTCTTCAAAAAAGTATCTAAATATACTTGCAAATCTAGATTTCTTTTCTTTTTGATTTGTTGGTTGCTTTTGTTCAGACTTTCTCCCTCTTTGGTTAGGTGCTTCTGATTGTGTATGTATCGTCACTGAAGGTGATAATTCTTTACCTTGAATTCTTGCATTATGATAAGCAAATTTCAAAATGCCTACACCAGCCGTATATTGGGGCTCTCTAACACCGATATAATCTGGGATGGCCACTCGAACATTTTCATCTAATACTTCTTGAGCTAATTCAAGCGCACCGGGTAATTTTAGACTCCCTCCTGTTAAAACATAACCACCGGGTAAGTCGTAAAAACCCATTCGTTGAATCTCTCTACGAACAAACATATATATTTCTTCTAACCTAGCTTCAATGATATCAGATATTTCTAATTGGTTAAATACTTTTTTATTTTCACTTCCTATGACAGATACTTTAAAGGTTTCATCTTCATTTGCATCTGGATAATATCCGAAGCCATGTTTTTGTTTAATCATTTCTGCTTCTTCAATAGAAGATCTCATACCGACGGACAAATCCTTCGTAATATTGTCACCTCCAAGAGGAATAACACTTGTCGCAGCAATGTGATTGTCCCCATAAACAGAAACAGTTGTACTACCTGCACCAATATCTATTAAAGCAATACCTAAGTTTTTCTCATCTTCGGATAGTGCTATTGTTCCTGTCGCTAATGGCTGCAGGCATATGTCTGCTACGACTAAACCCGCTTGTTCTACACATTTTAAAATATTATGTAACATCGTTTTTGAACATGTAATAATTGTGCCTTCCATCTCTAATCGGACACCAATCATACCCCGTGGATCATTAATTTCATCATACCCATCTACGATGAACTCTCTTGGAATGACATCAATAATTTCCCGTTCAGGAGGTATAGAAATGACTTGAGCACCTTCTATGACACGTGTTACATCTTCATTTGTAATTTCTCTATTTTCACTTTGAACAGCAACGACTCCATGACAAGGTTGAAGTTGAACATGCTCACCGTTAATTCCAACTACTACACTATGTATCTCTAAACCAACCATTCTTTCTGCTTGCTCAACGGCCCGTTGAATGGATTGAACAGTTTGCTCAATATCGACGATTGCACCTTTTCTCATGCCTGTCGATTCTGCTGTTCCTACACCGATTATATTTAAAGTATCTTCTAGTACTTCACCAATAACAACTTTTACAGTATCTGTTCCTATATCTAAACTTACTAAAACTTCACCACTATTCAAACACGGCACCTCCATTCATCAATTGTATATAACATAACTTTTTCATATAATTTATTGTATTCTTTCATTCTATAATAAAACATTATGTTTTACCATAGTAAGTTTTGGATGAATCTGTTTATTTATTTATATAATAAAAGGACTTATTCACTTTCCTTTACATATTCTTCAAAATATACTCCTACGTTTAAATGAATAATACCCTTTTGTTCAGGTTCTAGTTGAGAGACGACTGAAGGATAAACTTCCATTTTTTCAGCCAAGTTTCGAATAGAACCTTTAACTAAATATCCATCGTTCATAAATAGATTTACTTTATATTTATTTTCCTTCTCTGGTTCCCAATGTATTTCTGAAATTAATCGTAAAATATTATCGGGTATACCTTGCAATTGACCAGCAATACTATTTAAAATATCCTCATCATCAAAATGGATAAGTAACGGGGCATCTCCCTGTTGATATCGATTTTCATAATCAACTTCTTCCCCATTTTCTAAAAGGGGCTGGTAACTATCTTCTTTTTCTAAATAGCCGATAATTTTATACTCTTCGACTTCCACAGCTATTGTTGAAGGTAATTTACGCTGAACTTGTACATCTTTTATGAAAGGATTTTTTAAAATAGCATCTTCAACTTCAGATAAATTCACTTTCCATATATTCGTATCATTTTTTATATCACTAAGCTCGATGATTTCATTCTCATGTAAAACATGATGTCCATAAACATGAATGTTTTTGATATAACTTAAAGGAGATTGCAAATAAATAATGATGCTTATTAAGACAAAAAATAAAGAAAGATAAAAAACTAAACGACGATTCGCTTTTTTCTTTCTTTGCTTTTTTAATTTGGGTATGCGATCTTCTATCGATATAATTTTTTTATCTTCCATCGGTTTCCTTCCTTCAAGTAATAGTTATCTAAATTATAACATATTATATTATTTTATTTCACATTAAATGGTAGGTTTTAGCTATAATCATCTAATTAAAAGAAATATTACTAGATATATCGACTAATATTTAACAATATTCCGACTGAAGCAAGGGTTAAAATAAGTGATGAGCCTCCATAACTTAAAAAGGGTAGCGTAATTCCTGTAACAGGAATGAGTCCAATAACAACACTTATATTTATCATCGTTTGAAGACTTAACATACAGACTATGCCATAGGAAACATAGCGGGAAAAAGGACACGGTGCTTCTAACGCTACTTTAGTCCCCCTCCATAAAACAACTCCAAACAAAATAATGATAAATATTCCACCTAGAAAACCTAATTCCTCACTAATAATCGCAAAGATAAAATCTGTTTGTGGTTCTGGTAAATAAAAATGTTTCTGTAAGCTATTCCCTAATCCAACGCCTAGTAAACCACCAGGTCCGATTGCGTATAACGATTGAATAATTTGAAATCCATCCCCTAACGGATCTTCCCATGGATTTAAAAAGGATGTGATTCTTCGAATTCGATAAGGTGCAGAAAGAATGAGTAAAACAAAGCCAGAAAGACCTAAAATTCCTAAACCTACAAAATGTTTAATTTGGGCACCAGCAATGAAAATGATAAACATACAAGTTAGGACAAGCACAACTCCTGTACCAAGATCAGGTTGAAACATAATGAGTGTAAACGCTAAGAAGATCAATAGAAGTAGTGGGAAAAAACCTTTAAAAAAAGAAGTGATTTTCTTTCCATAAACTGTTAATCGTTCAGCAATAAATATAATTAAACTTAATTTGACAAATTCTGATGGTTGAATACTAAAGGCCCCAACACCAATCCAACTTTGCGCACCGCCACGAACAATACCAATTCCTGGAATAAGTACAATTATTAACAAACCGAAGGAAATAAACAAAATGAATGTTGCATATTTTTGCCAAAGTTTATATGGGATTAAAGTGAAAAAAAACATTAAAACAAAACCAATAGTAACGAAAAGTAATTGCCTTTTTAAGTAAAAAAATTTGTCGTTAAATGTAAACTGTGACCATACCGAAGACGAACTAAAAACAGCAATAAGACCTATAAAAAGGAGTAAAGAAATCGCACCTAGTAAAACATAATCAAAGCGGTGATATGTTTGTCTTATCTTTGTCAAAAAAACACCTCACAATCTTATATTAGAGCTCATTTACTCTTATATAAGATTATGCACAGCTTTGATAAACATGTCCCCTCTCTCTTCAAAGGATACATATTGATCCCAGCTTGCACTAGCTGGTGAAAGTAATATAATATCCTTTCGATTAGAAATTTGATATGCCTTAGGAACTGCTTCAGTGACATTATTTACTTTAGTTACAGGAATATTATTTACTTTAGCTAAATCAACAAATTTATTAGCATTTTCTCCAAAAACAACTATATGTTTAACCTTTGTTAAATATGGCTCTAAGTCCTTTAGAGTTTCGCCACGATCTAACCCTCCAGCTAGTAAAATAAGCGGTTCACTAAAAGCTGATAAAGCATTTTTTGTCGCTAATGTATTTGTCGCTTTGGAATCATTATAAAATAAACGATCATTTATATTTTTGACAAATTGTAAGCGATGTTTAACACTGGAAAAGGTTGTTAGAGTTTTACGTATTGCTTCATTAGATACTTTGTGTAATTTTGCAACAGAGATAGCTGCTAGTATGTTTTCCAATTGATGTTCTCCAACTAAAACAATCTTTTCCCGTTCAATAATTTCTTCTTCTTTAAAATAAATTTTGTTTTGATCCAACCATGCACCATCAGGTTGTTTTTCCGTCGTTGAGAAAGGAATAATTTGGGCTTTTGACCATTTTACTGCTTCATTAATCTCTTCATCATCTGCATTAAAGACAATGTAATCATCAGCCGTTTGATTTTTGAATAGATTAAATTTTGCTTGCTGATAATTATCAACCGTTTGATGATAATCTAAATGCGCATCATATAAATTTAGCAAAACTGAAATTTGTGGACGAAAGGACTGAATTCCTAATAGTTGAAAGGAAGATAATTCTAAAATTAATTTTGTTTCTTCATCAATTATCGGAGCTACCTCACAAACTGGTATTCCAATATTACCCGCAATTTGTACATGTTGATGATCTGCTTTTAACATATGTTCTACTAAATATGTTGTCGTTGTTTTTCCATTTGAACCGGTAATTCCTGTTATAGAACCGTTAAACATTTTATTCGTCAATTCAATATCCGTGATAATCGGTATATCTCTTTTGATAGCTATTTGAATGATTTCATGTTCGTAAGGAATCCCTGGATTTTTAATGATTAATTGAATCCCATCCAAAACAGATATTGGATGGGAACCTAAAATAACTTCTGCACCTTTTTGTTGCAAAGCTTTTACTTCTTTTGTTTCTTTAGATGAACGATCATTGATCCGAATTTGTAAGCCACTTTCTAATAATAAATGAGCTACAGCTGTCCCAGTTCTAGCTAAGCCAAAAATGAGTATATGTTCATAAGGAAAGTTTTTTAAAGTTCTCATAATAGCCACACTCCGATGTAAAGGCCAATCACACCAAATAACAACCCAACAAACCAAAAGGAAGTAACAACACGCCATTCTGACCAACCAACCAATTCAAAGTGATGATGGATTGGACTCATCTTAAAGATTCGTTTTCCAGTTAACTTAAATGAAATCACTTGTAAAATTACGGATAATGTTTCGATAACAAAAATTCCACCAATCACGATTAAAAGTAATTCTGTCTTTGTCATAATGGCAACTGCTGCTAATGTTCCACCAAGAGCGAGAGAACCAGTATCTCCCATAAACACTTTTGCGGGATAAGCATTAAAAACTAAAAATCCTAATAAGGCACCGACGACCGTTAATGAAAAGATCGTTATTTCAAAGTTATTAAAGGTATACCAAGCGATGATTGTATATGTACCAAAGGCAATAGAAGCGGTTCCTGATAACAAACCATCCAAACCATCTGTTAAGTTTGTTGCATTTGAAGAACCGACAAGCATAAAAACAACTAATAAAGCATATCCCCAACCAAGTTCCCACTCGATGTTTGTCCCAGGAATACTAAGAGTTGTATCAAATTGATTTGATTTTAATAGTAAAAAAAAGATGATAGCTATTAAAATTTGACCGATTAGCTTTTGTAAAGAAGTTAAACCTAAGTTTCTTTTTTGTACAATTTTAATAAAATCATCTAAAAATCCGATTAAAGCAAAACCAACAAGTACAAATAACAATAGTAAGATTTCATAACCAATCGTTGGTAATTGTAGTTTAAAGATCATAACGATTGAAGTAATAACAATGCTTATGATTATAACTAAACCACCCATTGTTGGTGTGCCAGCTTTTTCCATGTGGGATTCGGGCCCGTCCTCACGAATACTTTGCCCGAAACGCAACCTACGTAAAAAAGGTATAAAAATCGGTAGTAAAAGGACGGTAATTAAAAATGAAATGATTAATGTCATCATAATTACATAAATATCCACTACATGTCCTCCTCGTATTAAGCAACCGCCCTAATGTTAGGTTGTTTATTCATGGTTTGAAAATTGTTGAATAAATTGCTCAAACTCCAATAAGCGAGATGCTTTAAATAAAATAATTGATTCAGCATTTATATGCGGCTCTAAAAACGTAAGTAATTGTTCATGTGTTTCAGCATGCCAAGCGGTAACTTCAGGTGCTCGCTTTGTAACTGTATGTGAAATTTCTTTTGCTAACTCACCTAAAGTAAATACAGCTGTTATTGGATCACATATATGTTCACCGATTTGTTGATGAAACTTCTTAGCGTGTTCCCCAAGCTCTAAAATGTCACCTAAGACGAGCACTTTATACTTAAACCCATCAAGGCTTTTTATCGTTTCTATCGCACCGATCATTGACGTAGGAGAGGCATTGTAAGCATCGTTTACTAATGTAACTCCATTGTTACCCTTAGTTACCTCAAATCTCATGCCACTTAACTCAAGATTTTTCAAGCTTTCTTTAATTATTTTTATTGGTATATTTAATAACTTGCCCACCGTAATAGCATAAGCAGCATTTTTTGCATGGTGTACACCGACTAAAGAAATTTCAAACATAAGACTTTCATTATTAATCGTAAATGTTGTTTGATGAATATTATTGTTTACATCATTAATTTTAACATTATTATTTGAATGAAATCCACAAGAAATAACTTTCATATCATACTTATGATTATTTAATAACTTTTCATCACCATCGATAATTAATCGAGCATTCGGCGACATTCCACTCAAAATTTCTAATTTAGCCTCTACTATCCCTTCTCGACTTCCTAGAAACTCAATATGTGATTCTCCAATATTTGTAATTACTGAAATATCTGGTTCAGCAATGTTTGAAAGAAGTTCAATTTCACCGAAAGCATTCATACCCATCTCTAAAACGAGCACTTCTGTATCCTTTGGCATTGATAAAATCGTTAAAGGTAAGCCGATATGATTGTTTAAGTTCCCCTGTGTAGCATGAGTTCGATAAGAAGATGCAGCAACATTTGCAATGAGATCTTTCGTTGTTGTTTTACCATTTGAACCGGTTATCCCAATAACTTTCGGTTTAACATGATTTTTATAAGCATAGGAAAGATTTTGTAACGCTTTTGTTGTATCCTCTACAAAAAAGACACTTATATTGCCTGGGAAATCCTTTGGTAATGGTTTGTCTTCTTCCCACAAAATAGAGGAAGCACCGTTTTCGATCGCATCTAGGACGAATTGATGTGCATCAAAACGCTCACCTACAATCGGTATAAACAAACCATTTTTCACTTGCTCCCTACTATCTATAAACACCTGCTCAATGAGTGCTTCATCGGTTACATTTTTGTTTGTCGGAAATACTGTTGAAAGCCATTTTTCTGTAAATAACATATTCTATTTCTCCCTTTTGTTTAATGCTTCTTTCGCTATTTTTCGATCATCGAAATCATATTTCACCCCATGAATTTCTTGGTATGTTTCATGACCTTTGCCTGCAATTAAAATGACATCATCTTGTTCAGCGAACTGTATCGCACGATGGATAGCTTTTTTTCGATCGATTTCAATTGTATAGTTACTTGCTTGTAAGTTATTGACCATATCCTTCAAAATTTGTTCAGGTTCTTCAGTTCTTGGATTATCAGAAGTAAAAGTAACTTCATCAGCATATTGAACAGCAACTTCTCCCATTAATGGACGCTTTTTTCGATCCCGATCACCACCTGTTCCTACAACTAGGGAGATTTTCCCTATTGCAAAAGATTGTATCGTCTGTAATACATTTTTTAATGAGTCCGGTGTATGGGCATAGTCTACGATAACTGTTATTTTATCTTTTGGTTCAATCACTTCAAATCTACCCGGTACATTTTCCACATTTTCTAAAGCACTTTTTATAACTGGAAGTGGAACATCTTTTGCAATGGCTGCTGTTGCTGCGGCTAACATATTTGATACATTAAACATACCAATGAGAGGAGATCGAATGACAACTTCTCCAACAGGTGTAACTAATAAGAACTTAGTATATGTAGTTGTTATTTCAATGTCTTTTGCTATTACATGAGCATGCTTCTTACAACTATATGTTAAAACAGGCTGAGCAGTCACAGTCATTAAAAACTCACTAGCGGGGTCATCAAGATTTAAAACGACATATTTTTGTCGCTTTAAAGAACTACCTAACTGTGAAAATAATAAACTTTTTGCATGCAAATAATTTTCCATCGTTTGATGAAAATCTAAATGATCTTGTGTTAAATTGGTAAATATGGCTACATCAAAATCACATCCATGGATTCTCCCTAAAGATAGAGCGTGCGAAGATACTTCCATAAAAACAGTATCAACTTTATGTTCTACCATTTTTGCCATAATTTTTTGAAGAGTAGCCGGATCTGGTGTCGTTAACTGTGAAGGCATATTTTTATTATTAATTTTAATTTCGATAGTGCCTATTAAACCAGTATGATGATTATACAATGAAAAAATATCATTTAACAAGTAAGAGACTGTCGTTTTCCCATTTGTTCCGGTAACACCAAAAAGTGTAAAATTTTGAGATGGATATTGATAAAATTCATTTACTAATTTTGGTAATACTTTGTGTGTACTATCTACGTAAATGACTGGAACAGACACCTTAATAAATCTTTCAGCAATAATAGCTACTGCTCCTTTTTGAACAGCAGCTCGAGCGAATTGATGACCATCGACAGTCGCACCCTTTAAACAAATAAATAAATCACCACATCTAACATGCAAATGGTTTGTTACCAAATTTCTAATTGTTAGTTCACAAGATGGTTTATTGACAATTTTTTTAATGTGTAAAGATACTGTTTGCAGAAGGACATTCAGCTTCATTTTGTCCACCCCATCATCCTATTTTTTAGATTATATGATGGGAAAAATAAAGCTATGCTCTTCCTTATTTAATATAACAAAATAATGAGAGATTAACGATTTTTCTTTGCAAAATAAACACGTATTGTAGAACCTTGTTCGACAGAAGTTCCCGGCCGTGGCGATTGATCGATAATCTGATCACCTTCTCCATAACTTTTAATCGATAAATTCGTCATATATTCAGTTAAATCTTCTTTTGTTTGTCCGATTAAATCGGGAACTTTCACTTTTGGCATCTCCGGCCACATATATTTTTTCTCTAACCCTTGATCACTACGTTCAATATTTAAAGCACTTAAACTATCTTCGATAATCGTTCCAACTATTGGTGCTGCAACAACACCACCAAATTGTACAGTATCTTTCGGATTATCAATAGCAACAAAAACAACAATTTCGGGATCATTTGCTGGGGCAAAGCCAATAAAAGATAAAATATAGTTCCCCTGCATATATCTTCCATCATCACCGACTTTTTGGGCAGTTCCAGTCTTTCCGCCAACTCGATAGCCATCTACATATGCAGGTCTTCCAGTACCATTTGCAACAACTCTTTCAAGGGCTTTGCGTAGTTCTTCTGAAGTTTCTTTTGAAATGACTGTGTGCTTTTTCTTCGGTTTAACTTGTTTAATAACTTTATCAGTAACTGGATCTATCCAAGCATCTGCAATATAAGGTTCGTATAAATCCCCTCCATTTATAGCTGCTGCTACTGCCATTACTTGTTGAATCGGGGTCACAGAAACTCCTTGTCCAAAAGATGTCGTACCGAGTTCCACAGGACCTACTTGTTCTGGGGAAAATAAGATTCCTGTTCCTTCTCCCTCTAAGTCTATTCCTGTTTTTTTCCCAAACCCAAACTTCTCAATATATGAAAACAACACATCTTCTCCTAAATTTAAACCTAAATTGACGAAACCAGGGTTACAGGAGTTTTCAACAACTTCCATATATGTTTGACTACCATGACCACCACTTCGCCAGCACCGTAAGTTTGCTCCTCCTACTTTAATACTTCCTTTATCAAAAAAGGTATCCTTTTCTAAATCAACTTGTTTTTCCTCTAAAGCCGCTGCAAGTGTAATGATTTTAAAGGTTGAACCTGGTTCAAAGGTACTCCAAACTGGTAAGTTCCGATCAAATATTTCAGAATCATAATCCTGATAGTTTTCTGGATCAAAATTTGGTCGGGAAGACATACCAAGGACTGCTCCTGTATTAGGATTGATCGCAATAGCCATTGAGCCGTCTGGGTTGTATTTATGTTCAGCTAAATCAAGTTCTCGTTCGATAATTGTCTGTACATTGATATCGATTGTCGTTTTTAGATGTAAACCATTTTCAGGTGGTGTATAATTATCTGCTAAATGTTCAATTCTGCCACCTTTTGCATCGGAAAAATATGATATATTTCCTTTTTTACCTTTTAATCGATCATCATGGGCTAATTCTAAACCCATTAGACCTTGATTATCTATTCCCGTAAATCCTAAAACATGGGATAAATAGTTTCCATACGGATAATGCCGTTTTGAATCCTTTACTAAATAAATACCTTTTACATTTAACTCGCGGATAGCTTTTTCTTGTTCTTTATTAATCTTTCTTCCTTCTGGATGGATCCTTACAATCGATGCATTTTGTGTCACATAACTTTTTGCCTTTTCTAATGACATATTTAAAATATCGGCGATCTTCTTTGAGGTATTTTCGACATCTTCAATTTGTCTTGGAATAACTAATACAGATGGACTTGAAATGTTTTCCGTTAATGGTTCCTCATTTCGATCAAGTATTAATCCACGATCCGCTTCAAATATTAATTCCCTTGTCCATAGATCAACGGCATCATCAGTTAATCCCTTTCCAATAACAAATTGTACGTAGGCTAAACGGATAATGATAATGAAAAAAATAATGATACTAAAGAAAAAGGTAGTGATAATTCTCATTTTTACAGTTCGCGTTGAAATATTTAACAACTGATGCACCTTCCTTTGAAAGTTACATATTCTTGTTTTTCAACTATATGAACTGAAAAGTTTAAATAGACCACTACCTATATTTACCCTTTTATTCATTTGTATCTTCAATGGCTTCATCATCTGGTATTTCTTTAGGGATTGCTGGTTCTTTTAATTCTACCCCTAAGTAGTCATCAATATTTAATGGTGTTCCTTCTTCAATACTTTGTTTAATTACATATCCTTCACCAATTGTTTCCGTTCGGAGTTCAAGTAAATAACCAAATTGTAATACTTCTCGTAGTGACCATCCCTTTATATTTGGCATCGTTGGTTCATCTGTAATAAGAAAAATATGGTCATTTGAAAAGATCTCTTCTCCTGGTGAAACATTTGATTTCTTAACTTTATCTCCTTCACCGACAACAGTAACTTGTAATCCTTTTTCTTTCAGTTGTTTCGCTACTTTTTCTGTCTGTTTATTTTCTATTTCGGGGAATTCGATAATTTCATACGTTTTTTCTTGTTCTTTATCTGGTTCAATGTTTAAGTAACGTAATCCGTTTTCCATCACATTTGTAAAAATATGTGCAACAGGTAAATAACCTGATTCCCCTTCTTCTAATTTCGGTTTTGAAACAGAAACATACATAATTAGCTCAGGATCATCAGCTGGTGATATACCTAAAAAGGAATAAATATTATTTTCACGACCACTTAAATAACCCGGGCCATCTGGGTTAGGAATTTGTGCTGTTCCTGTTTTTCCTGCCACCGTGTAATCTTCTAATTGATACAGCTTTCCTGTCCCATCCTCAGAATGTACGACATCTTCCATTAATTGTAACACCTTTGAAGCGGCCTCTTCTGAAATTGGTTGTCCAACAACTTCCCTACTTTTACTTTCTATAACTTCATCTGTGTCGGGATCTACAATATTTTTTATAACGAAGGGTTCTAACATTTCTCCCCCATTCGTCAAAGCTGTTGCCGCTTTTACTTGTTGAATTGGGGTTAATGTACTCCCTTGCCCGAATGCGGTAGTTAACTTTTCTATCGGCCAATTGTATAATATTTGTCCAGATATTTCATCCGGCAAATCAATATTTGTTTTCTGATCAAAATGGAAGGCTTTTAAATACTCTAAAAATTCATCAGGGCCCACTTTTTCCCAGACGAGCTTTGAGGCGGCAACATTTGATGAGCGAACAAAACCTTCATCAAAGGATATTTTCCCCCATCCCTTTCCATTATTATGATCATGGATAGGTTCTACAATAGGATTTATTTGGTACTTCCCAGACTGAAATTTTTCCTCTCCATTATAAACACCTGCATCGATAGCGGCTGCCCATGTGAACGGTTTTACTGTCGATCCAGGCTCAAAAGGAGTTGAAACAACATCATTGTACCAGTTTTTGACATCAACAGGATTGTTTAGGTCAAAACTTGGTCTACTGCTCATAGCAACAACTTCCCCACTTTTAGCATTTAAAACGACAGCCGTCATTCGCTCTGGGGCAAAGTCTTCCTCTGCTTGAGAAAGCATATCTTCTAAAAGTGTTTGAACTTTTTGATCGAGAGTTAAGTAAATATCGGCACCATTTTTTGGTTCAGTTATCGTCTCCTTTGGGTATAGTAACTTTTCTAAATAACCGTCTCTTTCATAAGAAATATGTCCATCTTTTCCTTGAAGTAATTCATCCTTTTGTTTCTCAATTCCTGTAAATCCGATAATATCTGCTTCCTCATCTGAGTGATTACTTTTTTGGGCAAACCCGATTATATGTGAAGCAAATATGCCATTTGGATAGTATCGTATTGACTCTTGCTCAAAATTAATTCCTGGTATTTCAAGAGCTTCGATTTCTTCTTTTGTTTTTTGAGACAAGTTTTTCCCAACATTTCCAAATTCTACTTGAAACAAATCGTTTTCCTTACCATTTCTTAAAATGTCAATGAGTTGTGTGGCATCAACATCTAATATTGACGCAAGTTTTTCTGCCGCATCTTCAATATCTTGAACATGTTTCGGTTCATTTTCATAAAGGGTGAAATTTTCATCTAACACAGCATACATTTTAAATGTCGGTCGATCAAAAGCAAGCAACATTCCGTTTGTATCATATATTTTTCCACGTTCTGCTAGCACTACATTTGAGACAGTCCTTTTTTTTTCAGCTAATTCTTCCAAAGATACTCCTTGGACCTTTCCAGTAACTTGGATATATAAAAATCTGCCAGCTATAACTAAAAAAACGACTAAAAATATTGCCATATATACTAAAGTTACGATATGAACTCTTCTGTTTGTTCTCATTTTATACACCTGTTTTACTCATGAATAAAGTGAGCGCTTTTAACTTTTGTGTTTTGAATTTCTAAACCATTTTCTTCTGCAATTGCTCGGATTCGTTCTGGTCGACTTAACTCCTTTATTTCATAAGTTAAATGTTCATTTTGTACTTGCTTCAGTTCGATTTCACTTTCTAATGATTGAATGTCTCTATTTAAAGAATCGGTAGAAGATGAATAAGAAACAATATAGAAACATGCTATCACAAATAAAATACCGAAAATAGAATATAGGATTTTCTCTCCAGTTGTAATCCAACTTTTTTGTGTGACCTTTACCGTTATACGACGTTCTTGTGGTGTCGGATGCTGTGCGGGTACTGCTTGATGTTGCAAATATGCTCTATTTACTCTGCTTGTATTCATAATTGTTTCCACCCTTCTTTATGTATAAATTTTTGATCCCATTGTCTAATTTTTTCCACGACTCTTAGTTTTGCTGATCGAGCTCTTCGATTTTTTTCCACTTCCTCAAATGATGGTTCTATAGGCTTTCGAGTAATTTCTTTAAATGGAGGTAAATGATCTTCTGGTATGACCGGGAAATTTTGTGGAACATCTATCGGTTTGCTCCAGGTTTTAAATGCCCGTTTACAAATCCGGTCTTCTAAAGAATGAAATGTAATAACGGCTATTCTTCCACCTATACTCACTAGCTCAGCTGCATCATGTAATGTTTTTTCAAACACATGTAATTCATCATTTACAGCGATTCGTAACGCTTGGAAAATACGTCGAGCAGGATGACCACCTTTTCTCCTAGCGCGGGCTGGAATAGCTTGTTTAATAATCTCAACTAATTGAAATGTCGTTTGGATAGGTGCTTTTTTTCGTTCTCTTTCAATTGTTCGAGCAACTTGTTTAGAAAAACGTTCTTCTCCATAAGTAAAAAAGATATGAACAAGCTTGTTATAATCCCACGTATTGACAATTTTTTGCGCCGTTAACTGTTCGTTTTGATTCATTCGCATATCTAACGGTGCATCGAACCGATAACTAAATCCTCGTTCTGCTTCATCAAATTGTGGTGAAGATACGCCAAGATCGAAGATAATTCCATCGACTTTTTCCAAATTGTTTTGTTCGACAATTTTTTTAAGATTTTTAAAATTATCATGGACAAAAATAATATCTTCTTTTATTTTTCTTAAAACATTTTCAGCTGCATGTAAAGCTGTTTTATCTTGGTCAATGGCTACTAATGTACCTTTTTCAGAAAGATTTTTAGCAATTTTTGCCGAATGGCCTCCTCCTCCTACCGTACAATCAATATATGTACCGTCTGACTTAACCGAAAGTTTTTCAATCATCTCATCTTTCAGTACTGTTGTATGATCGAACATATCTTCACCTACCTTAAGTTAAAACTAAATATCAAAGTCCATTAGATTTTCAGCAATTTCAGCGAAAGATTCTTCTGACTCTGTGAAATAGTCTTCCCATACTTCTGTGGACCAAAATTCAATTCTACTTGAAACACCTATGACTGTACATTCTTTATCGAGTTTTGCATATTTCCGTAAAGGTTGTGGGATATTTATTCTACCCTGCTTATCGACTTCACATTCAATAGCGCCTGAAAAGAAAAATCTTGTAAAAGCTCGAGCGTCTCGTTTAGTCAAAGGTAATTTCTTTAGCTTTTCCTCTAAAATTTGCCATTCTTCGAGTGGATAAGCGAACAAGCATTGATCAAGACCACGGGTTACGACAAATTTCTCCCCAAGGCCTTCGCGAAATTTCGCGGGAACAATAATTCGTCCCTTTGCGTCTATGTTATGTTCAAACTCCCCCATAAACATATAGTTCGCCCCCACTTTGATATAAATTTATACTACCACATTCCACCACTTTCCTCCACTCAATTTGTAAAAATATTAAATGAAAGTTTATTTTTAGGTATTAAGCCCTATATCGATAGAGTATTTTTATAACAAAACATAAATATAAAACCCTTGATAAATGTTGTTAAATCAACACTTATCAAGGGTGTTTGTTCATTGTAATAAATAAAATAACACTTTGAATAAAATGGTGGGGGAAAATGGGGGAATTATAAAAAAACAAGAAAATGTTCTTCTGTAAAGGGTAATGTTTCCTGAGATAACTCTTTTAAAAATGATTTATTGTAATCATTTAAAAACTGCAATATATTTAACGTTCTTTCTTGCAACTGATTTTTTGGATATAAATGCATTTGAATCGCTGCAAAATTTAATAGTTCTTCTTTATAAGTATTTTCCAGTTCATTTTTTATTGAACGAGCTAAAAAGTCTATATTTTTTTGTATATAGTCTACATTCGTTTCTGATAACTCTTTTAAGTTTGGGCTTATTTTTTCCGCTATCTTTCTTAACGGCCTATGGATTTCTTTTATATCTTTCTTAATTTGCTCTGCTACCACATTTGTAGGATAGGCTGGTTGAGAATTTAACCAATTTACTCTTTCTTCGTAAATTCCTTGACTAATAATTTTCTCATAGTGTAAAGAATACTTTTCGATTTGTTTTGCTATTTTTCGATCCACATAAGAAAACGATAGTCTAGGCACAACTGGGGGCATTTTCAGATCTAATATATGGAACGCATTTTTTAACACTGACCAATAACTAATTTCACCCCAACCACCAATAAAGGCTAATGTTGGAAATAACATTTCTTGCATTAGTGGCCGAGATAACACATTATTACTTAACAAATGAGGTTTTTGCTCTGCTATATTGTTTAATTCGTCCGTTGTTAAAACGAGATCATCTAGTTTTCCGACCCACTTATCTTCTGTCTCTCTAGACAACAATATTCTTTCTCCATTAAAATGGTAAAATAAATGAGCATCGTCAACTTTAGGTTCTATCGACAGTGCATAACCTGATTGACGGACGGAATGTGTTGTTTCATAAATTTCTTTAGCAAGGTTCTCCTGTTGATTAATTAATACTTTAAAATAATCACTTTCGATTTTACGTAGATAAGAATGATTTGAATCGACTAATACTAATCCTTCATCAGAAAATAAATCATTAATCACCCGGGCGAAAAAATCGACGTAAGTTTTTGATTTGTTTAAACATCGATGAACAGTTTCATATAACGACTTTGTATTTTTGGTTTCTTGTAAATGTACAAACAGTTCATCTATCCATTTTTTCGCTAATGGACTATCAATTTGAATATCTGATACAGGTATCCTTTCTTGGACGAATTGATTTAGCTGATGTTTCTTCACATGACCATTTTCCACAATATTTACGTGATTTATTTCAGCAAAATCATGATCTTCCCCAGCTATCCAAAAAACAGGTATAACGGGAACTTCTAACTCTTTTTCTTGTTGATTTGCTAATTGAATTATGGAGATGATTTTATTAATCGTATAAGTTGGACCAGACAATAGACCAGCTTGTTGTCCACCAATAATAACGACAGCATGTTCATCTTGGAGTCTTTCAATATTATGTAATGCTTGTTCTTCTGCGCCCCATGTTTGATTCATTTCATAAAGAGCATGAGATAATTCTTTACGTTTATATGTTCTTTTATATACATCTTGTAATCGATTTTTGAAATCATGCAACGGCTGATAATCAAAAAATCGCATAATGTCTTTATCTTGTTGCAAATAATCTTTCATAAAAGGACTTTTTCTTTGTAATTGGATGCTTTCAATACGCAATTTTTAACCAACTCCTATTTGACGAGTTCATTACATAATATTTTACAGAATGTCTAAAGGTATTTCACGATTTTTGTTTACGGCTATAAAAAAAGTAATTGCAATATCCCGAATAGTACAAAGACAACGTATAAGGAACTGAAAAGCAAAAAACATAATCTCCATACGATTTTGACTGCTCTTGATAAAATAACTTCATTGTCTCGGTTTCGTTGATAGATTAATAAAAATGATAGGACAATAAGTACAAAGACTAAAATATATGAAAATAACGGTCCTGAAAAGTACATTTTATATAAATTATAAACGGATAATATGTATAAAGGTGTCGACCAATCAACCGCTTTCTGAAAAGCTTTCATTTCATATTTGGTGAAAAAATTAACGAAAAAATAAATAATATAAGTAACAACAAAAGGAAAAACAATAGTAAAAGATAATATTAAAATACTAAATTCTAAAAAGTGACTCATAAACTCGTTCTCCTAATATTTTCACGAAAAGCATATAGATAATTTCATTCTATTAAAATTTATACTATAATAAAAGTAATCAAAATCATATTACGGTTTTTAGCTGAAAGTGAGGGGTATTGATG
Organism: Bacillota bacterium; assembly: GCA_035303185.1. Taxonomy (GTDB): domain Bacteria; phylum Bacillota; class Bacilli; order Bacillales; family Amphibacillaceae; genus CALAMD01. Next base: position 20,467 of record DATGRX010000099.1, on the reverse strand, counting down.
GATGACATAAAAGTTGAAAGACTACTTATCAACTATAAAACATTAGAAGAATTTAAACGCTTTAAAGAATATGGGCACCAAGAGCTCTCAATGCTCGAGGATTTACAAAATAATATCGTAGAAAATGATAGTGAATCACCATTTTATGGAATTTATTACGGAAAAAATTTAGTTGCTCGAATGAGTTTATACAAAATCAAGAAAAAGTATGATGAGTATTTCGATCCACCACACGATTATTTAGAACTTTGGAAACTTGAAGTTCTACCAGATTATCGAAATAGAAACTATGGTACAGCCCTTGTCGATTATGCAAAGTCCTTCAACTTACCCATTAAAACGAACCCACGAGTGAACTCACATGGTTTTTGGGAAAAAATGGGCTTTGTCAAAGCAGACTATAAAGTTTCTAGGGATTTAGGAGAAAATCCATTGATTTGGATGCCAGAAGGGATTAAAGAAAAGAAAACATAAATGAAGCCGTTCCTATAGCATGGAGACTGGGGAAAAATTTGAATGAAGTATTAAAAAAGATTATGGCAAATTTGTGTTCATTCAATGATTATTTCCCAGTCTCTTTTTTTAATGATTCTCGTTTCTAATCCAAGACCATAGCTTTCCCATTTCCTCCCATGCTTCCTCATAACGCTCTATTTTTCGTTTTAATTGTTCATTTTCTTGCTTCAATGCATGTAATGTTGAAATATCCTCTGTGCCTGTTGAATGAGGATGGGCAAAAGAGATATTTTTAATATCTGATAATATTGAAATTGCTTGTTGAACATTTTCTTGAAAATTATTCTCATGCATATATTGACTAACTGAGGAAAGATCTCGTTTTCTTTCCTGTTTAGCTAAACGAATCGCTTCTCGATATTGTTTTCGTACCGTCGAATTCCAACGAAACCCACATGCAGCCGGTGTTCGTGATAATTTTTTAGACACTGCTTGAAAAGCATCTAACTGAGTCCTTCCTTCACGTATATACCGTAGCGTAATTTCAGCTAAAATAATATCTTCATCTTCTGTCCATGCATCTTGTCTTTCAACTTTCATATTCTTCCTCCTCGAATGATTTGCTATTAACATATGCAACATATAAGAGTGATAGAATAAGAAACATGTGAAAAAGTGACGCATTTTTATTTATTTAATATTTCTTGAACAGCTTGCTTGTGATGTTCAGAACCCCATAATACCGAACATTGTCTAACTTCTTCGTTCATCTTAGCGGCTAAACTTAAGAAAGAGATTTTTTCATTATATTGAGACTTTAGTATCGTCATCTGTTCATAACTATTTTTCATATATGGAGTTAAAATATCTTTTTCATTCCATTGTTCTTTAGCTATATTTTTATGAATCCAGCCTTGCTTTAATAAATATGGAGCTGATAATATCGCACCTTCTGTTAACCAATGAAAGGCAAAACTAGCTTGTACTCTTTCATATAGTAATACTCCGCCACCCCAGCCTGGTAAAATGCCGAGATTTGATTGAACATAGCCAAATTTCGTATCCTCTCTTGCAATACGAATATCACAGGCTGTTGCCAGCTCACAACCTCCACCATAAGCATCTCCAGTTAACAAACAAATTGTTGGCACTGGAAATGTGACTAATGCATTTAAAACTTCTTTCATTTTATATAAGTGTGGGAATATTTCTTCAACATTTAACTCACTATGAAAATCATTTAAGTCACCACCAGCACAAAATACATTATCATCTGAACTTTTAATGACTAAAAATTTCCCTCTATCCTCTTCTGCTTGTTCGATAGCAGCAAAAAATTCATTAGCCATTTGAAGATTAATCGCATTTCGTTTGCTAGGACGATTTAATGTAATGACGCTATATTCGTTTTCAGTAAAAGAATATGTAATATAATTATTCATCAGTCATCCCTCCCGACTTTAATGTAAGTTTATCATATCTAATTAAAATATTGCCCACTAAAAGTAAAAAACAGATCAATATAATGATTGATCTGTTTCTTAAAAGTTATTCACTTACGACTTCTCTGTCTCCGTAATGTCCACATTCTTTACAAACATGGTGTGGCATCTTATATTCTCCACAATTTGAGCACTCTACCATATTTGGTAAATGTAATTTTTTATGAGTACGACGTTGTCTTTTTACTTTTTTAGAAGTTCTTCTCTTTGGTACTGCCATGCCCAAACACCTCCTTTAATCTTTTTGATCATCTTCTAACAATTGTTGAAGTTTTTTCATTCGAGGATCGATTTTTTCCTCTTCTTCTATTTCAATATCTTCTTCCTGAGAAAAAGACCAGCCATCACCTTCTAAGATAGCTTCTTCTAAAGCTTTCTCATCATCAGTCACAACGCGATAAGGTAGTTCCAATAGTATATTTTCTAAAATTAATTCGTTTAGCTCAATAATTTCGCCCTCGAGAAAATGAATTTCTTCTTCCTCTTCTTTTTTGCCGTAATATTCTGATGTAGAAAATATCTCCGTTGCTTTAACATGAAAGTTATACGGTACATCTACTAATGTACGTGAACAAGGCAAAACGACTTTTCCTACAATATTTAAGGTGAAGATGATTTCATCTCCATCTAAATGACAAGAACCAAATACTTGCGCTTGTCCAGCTTCCCGAATATCTTCATGTAAGTTCTTAATCGAAGAGATATCAACTTGTTCGTCAAAAGTCATCGGCTTATTATGAGCTTCTTTTCGAATTTGACTTAAGATAAATTGCAATGTGATCACCTCAGGGCAACAAGACTTATTTTAAAAGGTTATTATATATTTGTCAATGTTTTTTCCTTTACATTTATTAGAATTACTCATATTCTTACCTTATATAGTTCTTTTACGTCATTTGGGGTGTGATTCTTATGAAAGCCTGTGGTTTAGTTGTTGAATATAATCCTTTACATAATGGTCATTTATATCATATCAACCGGGCCAAAAAAAAGTCTAACGCTCATTGTATCATTGCAATTATGAGTGGATCGTTTTTACAACGTGGCGAACCTGCAATAATTGATAAATTCCATCGGACAAAAGTAGCTTTGCAATCTGGTGTTGATATCGTACTAGAGCTTCCCTATGTCTATGCTGTTCAAAATAGTGATTTGTTTGCGAAAGGGGCCATACATTCTTTACATGCTATCGGTGTAAGTGACATTTGTTTTGGCAGTGAATCCGGTGATATAGACGAGTTTATTTCAAGTTATCATATATTCTCCCAAAAGAAAACTGCTTTTGAGCAAGCTTTACAGAAATTTTTACAAAAAGGGCTATCTTTCCCACGAGCGAGTAAAAAAGCTTTTTCGCAAGTTGGTTTAACAGAACAATTAAATTTAGCAAAACCTAACAATATTTTAGGTTTTAGCTATGTAAAAACGATTCTTGAAAACAATATAGACATTCAGCCACTTACTATTGAAAGAATAGATGCAGATTATCATGATGAAAATATTGTAGGAACGATTACAAGTGCCACAAGCATTAGATATGAACTCTTTAAAAATAATCTATTAACATCACATATAAAAAATACGATGCCAGCTGAAACTAAAAAAGCCTTGATAAATTATAAACGTTTAACAGATGTATGGCATCAATGGGAAAATTACTTTCCATTTTTAAAATACCGTGTATCTACAATGTCCCCTAATGAATTAGCAAATATCCATGATGTCCAAGAAGGTTTACAATACCGTATCATTGAAACAGAAAAAGAGGCAACCTCTTTTGAACACTGGATGAAATTATTAAAAACAAAGCGATATACATGGACACGCTTGCAACGAATTTTTACACATATTTTAACGAATACGACAAAAGAAGAAATTAAATCTATTCATGATCAAAGCATACCTTACATTCGCATGTTAGGATTTACAAAAACTGGGCAAAAATATTTAGGGCAAATAAAAAGTGATATGGGCATTCCAATCATTACCCATTTTTCGAGAGAACAACCATATATGCTAAGTTTAGAAGAAAAGGCAAGTAAGGCTTACTATAGCATTTTAAAGCCAAAATTAAAAAAACAATTACTAAATCAAGAACGAGAACGACCGATAACAGTTTAAATGATATTTTCATTTAAACTGTTTTTTTATTCTATATTTTCTAAATAAAGTAACGCTTCCTCAAATGTATCAACTGGCACAATATCCATATTAGTCTTGATTTTTTCTGCTGCTTGTAATGCTTCTTCATAATTTGATCCTTCTCGACCCTGTTCATACGGCACGAAAAATACGTCACTACCCTCGCGATCAGCTGCTACAACCTTTTTATCAGCTCCACCTATCGGAAGCACATTTCCTTCATAATCAATTTGACCTGTTCCTGCTATTTTTTTACCTTTCGTTAAATCTTCTTCGACGAGTTGATCATAAATTTTTAAAGCAAACATTAATCCCGCGCTTGGTCCACCAATTTGACCACTAGAAAACTCTACCTTTGGATCAACATGTACTTCTACATTTGATGTCAATTGAATGCCTACCCCGAATTGTTCCTCATCATTAGGAAAGTTTACAATTTCAATGTCTTCCGTAAACTCTTTATTATCTCGTTCAAATTTTATCGTGATTACGTCACCTTTTTCTTTTTGTGCAATGTATTCGACGAGATCATTAGACGTTTCTAATTCAATATGATCAACTAATTTAATAACATCGCCTGGTTCGAGTAAATCATCAGCTGGCATATTTTTTACTGTATTTACTACATACGCACCATTATAAATAATTTCTATATCCGCATCGGCAGCTTCATAAGCGACAATTGTTGAAGCATTTTGCGATTCTTCCATCATATATAATTGACGTTGTTTATATTCTTCATCTGTTTCATCTTCAATTCTTACCGCCTCAATTGGCGTAATTTCATAGAAAGGCTTCACTTTTCCAACGATATATTGTAAAGGAGTTGCTTTCATAGCTGTTACCGTTAACAAATGCATGGAACCTTCACTTTCATACCCATCTTCAACAACTACCATCGTTTCTAATGAATCAGCTCGGCCCGGTTTATAAACATAATAAGGTAACTCAATGGTTGATATAAATATAGCAGCGACAATAACAAAAAATACAGATATTATCGTTTTTCTTGAAAATCTCACGTTCTCACCATCCTATGACACCTAAACTGATGATCTACAGCATATCTTATATATATCATCATATGTTATCACTATCTATCGCATACATCACATTATACTACTACTTATTTAAAATATCATCGATTAGATAGAAGAAGTTAGTATTAATTGGGGGACAGTATGATGTCATTATTAAAAAGGTTATTATTAATGGGTGGAGCACTTTTATTAACTGGATTATTAATCATTTTTCCAAAAGAAGCACTAGAGGCAAGTAAAAATGGTTTAGATATTTGGTGGAAAATCGTCTTTCCTTCTTTATTACCATTTTTTATCATGTCTGAACTTCTGATTCGTTTAGGGACAATGAATATTATCGGTCGGATTTTCGAACCATTTATGAGACCATTATTTCATGTACCTGGTATAGGAAGTTTAGCATTTATCATGGGGATGGTTAGTGGATATCCAACAGGGGCGAAAATCACGAGCAGATTACGGGAAGAGAAAAAACTAACACAAATAGAAGCAGAAAGGTTGATTTCCTTTACAAATGCAGCTAGTCCTCTCTTTATATTTGGGGCAATCGCAATTGGTTTTTTCAATGATGCCCGAATAGGCACCTTGCTTGCACTCTCTCATTATGGTGGCAATTTCATCGTTGGACTTATCATTAAATATGTATATACAGATCAAAAGAAATATAGTATAAACAATAAAAAGGGAAAGCTTTTTCAACAAGTTATCCAAGATTTAAAACAAACAACAGAAAAGGAATCTAAAAAACCTTTAGGAGAAATCTTAGGAAATTCAATATATCATTCTATTCAAACATTACTTATGATCGGTGGTTTTATTACCTTTTTCTCTGTAAGTACTCAATTACTTCTAACAGCTAATATTTTACCTATGCTTGCTCAATGTTTTGAAATAATTCTCTCGGTATTATCTGTTCCTGCAGAAATGAGCATTCCCTTCCTAACTGGTTTATTTGAAGTGACTATCGGTGTACAAAATATTGCTAAATTGAAATTTACGAGTTCTCTTCAACTCATTATTTTTATTAGTTTTTTACTCGGCTTTAACGGATTTTCGATACAATCTCAAGTCGCTAGTATGATCTCTAAAACTGATATACGTTTTTCCAGATATTTTTATTCTCGACTTTTACATGGTTTTACTGCAGGCGGATTAACGTACGTTTTATATCATTATTTCTTTCAGATTGATACAATATCTGTAAGTGATTTTCATAAACGTATTGCAGAGTCCCTTTTATTCATCCAAGAGGCATTTCACTTCCTAACGATAATAGGCCCCATCATAACTATACTTTCTATCGGATATGCATGCTATTATCAAATGCGACAGTTCAAAATAAAGAATTAGTCGTTATTTGAATTTTTCAATTAATGCTTGCTCGACAACTTCAGGCACAAGACATTTTATATCTGCATGGTAACTAGCGACTTCTTTTACAATACTAGAGCTTAAATATGAATATTGGTTGTTCGTCATAACAAAAAACGTTTCAATTTCTTCATCTAACTTACGATTCATGGAAGCAATCTGCATCTCGTATTCAAAATCACTCACTGCACGCAAACCACGTAAAATAACATTAGCGTTTTTCTCCTTGGCATATTCAACGACTAAAGACTCACTTGAATCTACAGAAACATTTGGAATATCTTTTGTTGCTTCCCGTATTAAGTGAAGTCGTTCTTCCGCTGTAAAAAGTGGTGTTTTTGCATCATTTGTAAAAACAACGACAATGACTTCATCAAATATTTTAGCTCCACGTTTAATAATGTCAATATGACCGTTTGTTATCGGATCAAAGCTTCCTGGGCAAATAGCGATTCGTTTCATGTGTAATTCCTCCTATGACTTATATGATGGCATATTAAAGATTGTTATTTGTGTATGACCATATTTAGCTTCCTTCACAATGGAAAGGCTTTCATTATATATTGTATCATTTGTCGATAAATGTTCATAAATAATTAAACCATTTTTTGCTAATAATTTATTTTTTGTAATTTCCTTTAAATAATTATTTATATTACGTACTTCATAAGGGGGGTCGATAAATATCAGACTGTATGCAATATCTTTTTCGGATAACAATTGTAGCCCTCTTAAAGCATCTACCCGAATAACTTCAGTTTTGTCTTCGGCTCGAAGTTTATGAATATTATCATGAATAGTTTTAATTGCTAAACCATTTTTGTCAATGAATGTAGCATGTTCGATTCCACGACTAATTGCTTCTAGACCTAAACTGCCACTCCCAGCAAATAAATCTAAGCAAGTACCTCCTGAAAAATAAGGTCCAATCATATTAAATAGCGATTCCTTCACTTTATCTGAAGTAGGTCTAGTGTTTTTTCCAGGGACAGCTTTTAATTTTAATCCTCGATTAGTTCCAGAAATAATTCGCATGTTGACACTCCTAACTATGGACACATTCGTTATAATCCTAACAAAAATCAAACCGTTTGAAAAGTAACATATATCTCTTAAATGGCAGTATAATTTTCATTTGTAAGAACATAATATATGTTAAACTACTTCATAAAAAGTAGTTTGTCAATTTAGCGAATAGATGAATGGTTTAAAAAGAGTTCATCTATATTCTCCTCTCCCTTTTCCTAAATTGAACAAACAAAACCTGCAGCCACTTGAACTGCAGGTTTTGTCTTTTATATGCCTATATGAAAATCATATTCTTTAGCTTTTTTAATATCCTTTTTATTAAACTCTGTTCGGATTAGCTTTTTATATGAACGTTCTACCTTTTTCACAAAGGGTAACTTTTGTAATCTATGTTCAATTGTATCGATATCTGATTTGTTAACATATAAAACAGCATAACGCATTCGTCTTGAAGCATACACAAGATGACCATGTCTACGTATTTGTGATAAATTTCTTCGATGACGATACCAAACGATTAAACCTTGACGTTCTACCCTCATTTGATCCCTCACCCTAAAAAAATATTTTATGAAACTTTACAACTGCAAGTACCACCACTGGCACAATTACCTGAAGCACATCCGCCTTCTGTAAATATTGCACCATCTTTTGGTACCATAATATTTTCACTAACACTATGAGCTAGGACTTCAGAAATATCATCTAATAATCGTTGGACATTTCGTTCGGCCACTTTAAATGTGGCAACATATTCATTCATATCCATATCTCGCTTTTTAGCTCGGATATTTTTCATTATTTTGTTGTAATCTGGATGGTACCTACCAAATCGTTCTACTTCTTCATAAAAAACTTTCATATCATTAAATTCTTTAATTAATCTCTGAGCAGTCGGATCGTTATTCATTCGTTCACGTGCTTCTATATATTCATGAACAATCTTTGATTGTAATATTAATTCACTAAATGAATCAGTACGATCAAGTAAATCAACAATTTCCATTGTTGCTATCAAAATTATCACCTCTAAGTAACTATTTTAGCACTTTTTAAAACTATTGAAAAGAACATAATTTACTTATTGAACCAGTTATGATGAAATGAATTCGGTTGTTGTTTATGTTCCATGTATCTAGTAAGCAAATCATTAATGACTTGAATTGCTTTGTTTAACTCACTTACTTGACTTTGTACTTTTGGTACGTCTAATTTATCTATCATTTGACTAAAAGAAGCAAGTACATCTTCAATGGATTGGGAATTTTGAGGTTGAGATTTAGTATTTTTTTCTTTAAATGTTTGCCAATACTTATCATCTTCACCGAGTAATACCCATTTTTCATAATACGATTGCCATGAATAACCATGCTTTCTTACTTTTTCTAATAGTTTCGGGTGGCGATTAATAAAATGTTTGAAGTCTTGTATTGTATGTCTCTCTTGATGTTTAGTCATTTTCCCACCGCCTTAACAAATACTTTTCTATTAGGTTATGGCCTCATGAATATATACGTGCATATTAATTTATTTGTTTAATGAAGTTTTGCGTATAGTATTCCTGATAAACCCCTACTCCAATATGTGTAAACTCATCGTGTAGTAACGATTCACGGTGACCTTCACTGTTTAACCAGCCGATAACTACGGCTAAAGCATCGACATAATTAGCAGCAATATTTTCTCCAGCTAATTGATATGAAATTCCTTTTTCAGTTAATCTGTCTGATAAACTTTCACCTTGTTTATTTTCATGAGAAAAATACTGTTCATTAAACATATCTTGACTATGTAAGTATGCGATATCTCGAACTGAATCCGAAGGCTGTAAAGGATTTTTATTATAAATTTCTCGAATAGTATTTGTTATATCCATAATTTGTTGCTCTGCATCATTATCGACTGCGTGTTGTTCTTTGTCTGTAAGTTCTTTTGTCTTAGGCAATTTACCTCGATAAACAATATTAAAATTTCGCTGTTTTAATAAAATATCGCTAGTCATATAACGCACTCCGATGAATTGATCAGCAATTGTATCAAAATAAAATTGCATGAATTTCCCTTGGCCGATTTTAACGAGTGGATGTTGTAAAATATCATCATCAGTAAGCTCAATCGTATATGTTGATGTCCCTTTTCGAAAACTTATTTTTTCTTCAAAAGCAACATGTTCTAATATTTGTTCATAGGAATCACCTATGGAAAACATATTTAATGATAAATTTAAACCTGTTCCAAAAACAGTAACAATTTCTTCGTTATCAATACCAAAAACAATATATTCATTTTGCTTTTCATTATATACATAAGCATTGTATCCATACTTCGTTACATCTTTTCGGGATGGGTCTCCAAACTCTTCATACAATTCGTCTACATGTTTTCCTAACCATTTATTTAAATGTGTATCTAAATCAGATTTATGTGATGTTTCAATTTGCTGCTTCTTTTCAAGCAACATTTCCTTTTGATTAACATTTGATGTTTCTCGTTCCATCACCTCCGGATTTTTCAACACAAAATATATGCTAAAAATAAGTATGAAAATAATACCTAATCGTTTTAAATTTTTCAAAAAGATAACTTCCCTTCTTTATAAAAGATATTATAATATCCTTTATCCTTCCCTTACTATAGACAATAACATGAATTTAATCACTTATGTATCTTTTCAATTGCAAGTTACCATATTTCATACTATGATAATATTAATGAGTAAAATAGAGAGGTGAACTATTATGTATATAGAAGATACTGGAATTGATGGACTTACATTAAATGTTCGAACGTTAAATCGAATTATGGGTCTCCACGGTTTTATTTTAGGCGAATCATGGGACTATGAACGAGCAACATATGATTATAGAATTGATTCTAATGAAAAAAATGTTACATATTACATCCGCATTCAAGCTTATGCACTTGAAGGCGATGTTGATCGTGGCGACGCTTTAATGAAAATTAAAACTCCACTACTTGGAAAACATTACTATCCTTTTGGAGTTGAATATGGTGAAGATGAAAATTTCCCAGAAAACTTAGTACAAAGAGCTCACAAGTTAGTCGTTGAAGCTAAAGAAGAAATCGAAAGACAAATAGCTCCTGTTTAATTTGATTATAAAAGATACCCTATAATCCAACCAATTGCTTGTTTGACAGGCAATTGGTTTTTTCTATGTTTATTTTAAAAATTGAATATGTTCAAAATTCGAAAATAATGGTATATTATAAAGTAAGCTTATGTTGAGTAATGGAGGCGCCAGTCATGTTACGGAAAATTCGAAATTTAACGAGCAAACAATGGACAATAATCGGACTTGTTATCTTCGTTATTATTTTAATTCTTCTTTTACCATTGTCTGTCCCATTAATCGCTGCTTTATTCACGGCCATATTACTTAATCCTATCGTTAGACTCCTCCAGTATAAAGGTAAGTTTGGTCGTACATTATCTGTAGTAATTGTTTTTCTCATACTTTTATTTTTAATTGGGTTTGTCAGTACTTTTATTGTAACGAAAGCTATCGCTCAAGTTGTTAACTTTGTCGAAGATATTCCAATGCATACACAACAACTAAATAATTTATATGACAAATGGGAACGAGAAATTCAGCAATATGCTCAATCATTACCCGATGAATTTTTAGAGCAAGTATCTGAAAGTATACAACAAAACTTAGCATCCTTAGGTGATGCGATAAGGGAAAAGATCACAATTGACAATATTGCTCAAATGTTTTCAAAAGTACCAAACTTCTTAGTAAGTTTTCTTGTTTATTTAATTGCTCTTTTCCTGTTTATGTTAGAGTTACCAGCAATAAAAACAAATTTATATAAAATGATGAAAAAGGAAACAGCAGAAAAAGTTACTTTTATGGGAAGAAAATTAAATAGTGTGTTTCTTGGGTTTATAAAAGCACAACTCGTGTTAAGCTTTATTATTTTCGTTGTTGCATTAATTGGACTATTAATTATTTCACCAGATGTTGCGTTAATTATGTCGTTAGTTATTTGGATTGTTGATTTAATCCCTATCATTGGTTCAATTATTATTTTAGGGCCATGGGCACTTTATATGTTTTTAGCAGGTAAAACAGCCATGGGAATTAAATTATCAATTTTAGCAATTGTTTTACTAGCAATAAGAAGAATTGTAGAGCCTAAAGTAATGGGACAACAAATTGGTCTTTCCCCCTTACTCACACTTATTTCAATGTTTTTAGGCTTGAAAATTATTGGATTTCTTGGATTAATTATCGGTCCGTTAATTGTCATTCTTATAACATCAGCTTTTGAAGCAGACATTATAAAATGGAAAATTAAAATATAACATTATAAAATAAATGGTTTGCCTCCTTATTTAACATAAGAAGACAAACCATTTATTATGCTCAATTTTGTTCAGAAAAGGTCTCTTCTGGGATTGGATCAACTTTCATTCTATCTTTTGAGAACCATGAAAAGAAGATTCGCCCGATAATTACTGCATAAACAATTTCTTGCATAAATTTCATAATAATTCCACCAAGTTGCTGATCATCGCGTGCTGATAAGGGTGAAAACATTTCTGGACCAGATATTGTTGATGCTAAACCACTTAAAACATCGCTAGGCACACATAAGCTTAAGGCTTGAATCCATGGACCATCTGCAGTATATGATTTAAATAACACAGATTCTGCGAATATAATTAACGCACATGCAATTGTAATAATAATACTACTAAAGATTAAATAGGCCATTTTAAGTAAAGGTTGCATTTTATCATGTTCTTTTATAGGTGGTATCACTGGCCAGTACATTGTAAATGAGAAAAAAAGTATAACAATTGTCGATATAGCATGAATAATTTTTGATGATTTTGTAAAATCAAATATTCCTGGAACATGATACAATGCTAAAGCTGCACTAAAAATAAGAACAGCTACTAATGGTATTGTTAAGAATTTAAATATATGTTTAAAAACGGGAATATTAATAATCTTTTTCCAAATCCATACTGGAATCCCTTTTAACATAAAAATTGGGAATATAAAATATAATACAGCCATCTGAATCATATGAGCTGACAACATTATATGAGATAATAAATCGACTGGTGAACCTTTTATAATATATAAAACGACTAGTCCACTGTAAAAGATAATTTGTTGTCCGATTGAAGGTTTTTCATGTTCCCCAAAATTATGACGTAATGGACCTGTGATCAAATAATAAAATATACCAATACATATTAGAAATAAAATAAAATATGGACTCCAAAGTGCTCGAAATCCAAATATTTGTATATTAAGCCACATACTATTCTCACTCCATTGCTGTTAAAATAGCTATCTATATACATTAGTATAACGTATGAAAAATGTAAATGCTATTTACTAATATGACAATGTTAGTAATAATGAATGACTAAAAAAAGATCGGTTTTATCCGATCTTTTTTTCATTATTATTTAAGATGTACTACCACCAGGAAATGACTCCTAATGCGGCTAATGTTAACAGTGCAGCCCAAACACCACCGTAAATAAGTGCTGCTGGTACACCATGACCTTTTTCTTTCATATGCATGAAATAGTAGAATTGAAATCCTACTTGGATTAAGCACATAACCATTAATACAGGAATAACAACCATCTTAGATAATGTTCCTGAAGCTACAATGGCAAATGCGATTAAAGTGAACAAAATCATTAATGCGAAAGAAATCATTTGCTTTTGCATCTCTTCTTTTCGCTGTTCTTTTTCATATGCTTTCATTTCTTCAGAATTGAGATTTTCTGTCATAACTTAGACCACCTTCCCCATTAGGTATACGACTGTAAAGACGAATACCCAAATGACGTCAATAAAGTGCCAGTATAAGCTAAATGTATTGAACTTAGGTGCATTATATAAGTTTAGTCCTCTTCTAGCATTTCGTGTCATAAGTAAGATTAACCAACAGATTCCAAAGGTTACGTGACCACCGTGGAATCCTACTAATGCATAAAATGCAGAACCAAAGGCTGATGATCTAAATGTGAATTCATAATCAATAATATAATGAGCAAACTCATATACTTCCCCGATTAAGAAACCAATTCCTAGTAAAGCTGTAATTCCTAACCATAGTTGCATCTTTTTATAATCGTTATTTCTCATGTGATACATCGCATAAACACTCGTTAGAGAACTTGTCAACAGTAACATTGTCATAACGAAGACAAGTCCTAAACCAAACAGTTCATCCGATGAAGGGCCATCATGTGTTGAGTTTTTTAATGCTAAATATGTTCCAAATAAACTTGCGAATAATACTACTTCTCCGCCAAGGAAGAACCAGAGGCCCATAAATTTATTACGGCCCTCTAGTGTTGCTTTTTCCGGTTCGCTTGGCATCGTTTCTGGGAATAAGGAGTGATCATAGCTCATTATTACTCTGCCTCCCTTTCTTCAAGCGCCTTTTGGAGTTCAGCCTTAGGAATATAATATCCATGATCATCCCTTAATGAACGAATAATCATCATTGTTATTCCGAATGCCATTCCACCATATAACGCTAAATACCATAGTTTGTTGTCTGTTTGATAGATAAAGCCAAGTCCAGCTACAAAGAATCCGAACGCCATTAAGAATGGTAATATCGAATTATTCGGCATGTGAACGTCATCTAACGGTTCACCTGGAATCATCTTATCATTTCCGTCCATCTTCTCAACCCAGAGTGCATCTAAACCACGAACTTGTGGAAGCTGCTCAAAGTTATAGTATGGTGGTGGTGATGAGATAGACCATTCGAGAGTACGTCCATCCCATGGATCCGCTGGTGCTGGATCGCCTTTAACTGCTGTATAAATTGCGTTGATAATAAACACAATAGTACCGAATGTCATTAAATATGCACCATACGTACTAATTTGGTTACCTAAGTCATGACCTTCTCCTACCTGGTATACCCAGTATCTACGTGGCATTCCCATTAATCCTAAGAAATGCTGTACGAAAAATGTCATATGGAAACCGATAAAGAACGTCCAGAACGTAAGTTTACCCATTCCTTCATGTAAAACCCTTCCGAACATCTTTGGCCACCAGTAATGAAGAGCTGCAAATATACCGAATACAGTACCACCTACAATTACATAGTGGAAGTGTGCAACAACAAAGTATGTGTCATGGAACTGATAGTCAGCAACAGATGAACCTAGCATGATTCCTGTCATTCCACCAATTGTAAATGACGGAATAAAACCAAGGGCCCATAACATTGCTGAATTAATTGTTATTTGACCGCCCCACATAGTAGCGAGCCAGTTAAAGATTTTAATTCCTGTTGGTATAGCAATCGCCATTGTACCTACTGCAAAGATGGAGTTAGCAACTGGTCCCATTCCTACAGTAAACATATGGTGAGCCCATACCATAAATCCTAAAAACGCAATTAACATTGTTGCAAAGACCATTGCTGTATATCCAAACAGTCTCTTTCGTGAAAATGTTGAGAATACTTCACTAAACACTCCGAAGACAGGCAAGATTAAAATGTAAACTTCAGGGTGTCCGAAAATCCAGAATAAGTGTTGCCAAATCACTTGGTTTCCACCTAAAGCAACGTCAAAGAATGCTGTTCCAAACATACGGTCAAACATTAACAAGAACAAATTAATTGTTAATGCAGGGAAAGCAAACAATATTAAAATACTTGTAATAAATGTTGCCCATGAGAACATCGGCATACGCATGTATGTCATTCCTGGAGCTCTCATATTAACAATTGTGGCAATAAAGTTAATACCACCCATTAATGTACCTGCTCCAGCAACTTGTAATCCTGAAACGTAAAAGTCAATTCCATGACCTGGTGTATTAACAGCTAGAGAAGCGTATGACGTCCATCCTGCTGTTGGTGCTCCTCCTAAAAACCAACTTAAGTTAAGGAGAATACCACCGAAAATAAACAACCATAATCCTAATGCGTTTAAAAACGGGAACGAAACGTCACGTGCACCAATTTGTAGTGGCATAGCAACGTTCATCAATCCAATGATTATCGGCATCGCTGCCAGGAAAATCATCGTTGTTCCGTGCATCGTTAACATTTGATTAAATAACCCTGCGCTAATAAAATCATTCGCTGGCTTTAATAATTGTATACGAATGATTAAAGCTTCGAGTCCACCTAAGAGGAAGAAAAACCCTCCACCAAGAATATACATAATTCCTATCTTCATATGGTCAACCGTTGTTAAATAATCCCATATTACGGAACCAATACTTCTTTTTTGTGTTTGTTGTGCCAAACTCACAGATTATACCTCCTTAAGCATAATAAAATATTTTAGTTATCAACATCATCAGGAGTTACTGATGTAGCTTTTAACTGCATTAAGAATTCAGCAATTTTTTCTGCTTCATCTTCATTGAATTCTGGATATCCACCAGTCTTCATTCTATTGTCTTCTTTTATTTCGTCTGGATCTATAATCCATCGAACTAATTCATCTTTTGTAGGTTCAAGAACACCTGCAAAATTTACCCGATTTCCAAAGTCTGTTAAGTTAGGACCAATATCTGGACCGTCATCACCAATAGCATGACAGTTCATACAACTATTTTGTTCATAAAGATCCTTACCTTCCTGTGCAACTGCATCTAACTCAAGATCTTCTTCGTCAAAGTTTTGCATGTCATCTTTCCACTGTTCAAACTTTTCTGGACTTACTGCAATAACTTTAAAGTCCATAAGTGAATGAGAAGGTCCACATAACTCTGCACATTTTCCGTAATAAATTCCTTCTTCATATGCTTCGATATGGAATCTATTGACGTTATCTGGGTTAACATCGAGTTTTCCTGCCAAACTTGGAACCCAGAAAGAGTGTACGACATCATTTGTGTATAAATCTAAATAAACTTTTTCTCCAACTGGAATATATAAGTCTTGACTTGTAACGACATCGATTTCGCCTTCTTCATCTTTGTATTCAAAATGCCACCAATATTGGTTTGCAGTTACATCAATATTAAGATGTTCTGGTGCATCTGAATCATCGGCTAGTTCAAACTCAGCCATAACTGTTGGCACAGCCATAATAATAACTAAAATAATTGGAATAGATGTCCATATAATTTCTAATAAGACACTACCCTCAACTTGTTTTGGTGTGCGTACTTCTTCTCCCTTTCTTTTACGGAAGCGAATGATTACAGTAAATAACAAAACAATTACTACTAAAAATACGAATGACATAACAGTAGTTGTTAATATAATTAGGTCGTAGGATCTTTCGGCACCATATCCTTTAGGTATAAGTGCTGTTAAATTTTCTTTTCCACAACCTGCTAATAATATTGCGAATGAGCCAAGCACGAGAAGTGCTCTTAATTTTCTCATCCAACTTTTCATTTGTCCATACCTCACTTTCATGTATCTTCTCTTCCTATGATGTAAGCAAAATCCTTTCGCTTCATGTCCTCTCGAGTTCCCTATAAAGTATTTATTCCAAACACATATTACATCATGTTAAATAGTTAGCTTAAATGCAAGATTTATGTACTTTTACGTGAATATCCTTTCGTTGATTATTAAATATTCGTTGTAACAAATATGATATTTTCTTTATAACCTGTGTGCCTCCTTTCAAAAAGATTTAACTTCCTTGGAGTTAGTTACAAAGAAAACAGTCTTAACTAACAACTATCATGAATGGTTAGATAAGTCGTGTTTATAAATAAATGAATTATGATGGAACTTTTTAAAGAGGGTGTTTGAAATCTCTATACATTATTTTTAACAAAAATATAGTAACTTTGCAAGTATTATTCACTTTACCACTATAATGACAGTGTTAATTGGGGAAATGTAACGAAACTGTGACAAATGCCATGGAAATACATAATGTTTCTCAGCTTAATCATTGGAATATATCCTTAAAAGATATTATCATTATGTATTGTAAACATATTTTTATTTCTTATAAGTAAATATACTTCTTTTTAAAAGCAAGTGAACATCAAAGAATAGTAAATGAGGTTGTTACCTAATGATGAGAACTTTAAAATGGTTATCAGTTATTTCTACGATAGGCATGCTACTTATTTTAATTGGCGGAGCACTTGTAACCAAGACTGATTCGAGTTTAGGCTGTGGAAATTCATGGCCACTCTGTCACGGAGAACTTATACCATCAGAGATAACCCCAGAATTAATCATTGAATTAAGTCACCGAGTCGTCTCTGCAATCGTTGGAATTACTGTCTTATTACTTTCCTATCTCGCATGGAAGAAAATAGGGCATATTCGCGAAACAAAATTCCTAGCCTTTTTATCGGTGTTTTTCCTAATTGTTCAAGGACTTATTGGAGCAGCAGCTGTAGTATGGGGACAATCTGATTTTGTCTTAGCAGCCCACTTCGGCATTTCATTAATTTCGTTTGCTGCGGTATTTTTACTTACAATATTAATATTTGAAATTGATACGAAATTTAATACAAAATCCCTTTATATTAAGAAAAAACACCGAACAGAAATTTATGCCTTAACAATATATACGATTATCGTCGTATATACCGGTGCACTTGTCCGCCATACAAACGCTAACTTAGCATGTTTAGATTGGCCCTTTTGTGACAATGCAAATTTGTTTCATATCTCAACTTTTAAATTCGAACATTGGGTACAAATGGGACATCGAGTAGCGGCAGGTATCCTTTTTATATGGACAATTATGTTCTTTGTAAAAGTTATTAAGCATTATCGAAATAGTAATGTTATGTATTACGGTTGGATGATTACTGTAGGTTTATTAACCTTTCAAGTTATTTTTGGTGCACTTGTCATTTTTACACTATTAAATTTAGGCATCGCTTTGTTACATGCTTTATTCATTACATGTTATTTCGGAATGTTAAGTTACTTTATTTTACTATCAACAAGAAGTGCCCGTTTTGATAAAAAGGAAGCAACAGTACGAAATAAAGAACAGACAACTTTACAAACAAACTAAAAGTCTTAGCTAAAATAAGCTAAGACTTTTTTATGAACTATATTTATATTGATATTCTCCCCGCTCTTCTTGCCTTGTTCGATATTCTTTTTGTTTTTTTACCGAGCGAGCAATATTATTTAAAATTCCCATCGCAATCATAACAGCTAAAAGCGATGACCCTCCATAACTTAAGAAAGGTAAAGGTACACCTGTAATTGGAAGTAAGCCACTAATAGCTCCTAAATTAATAATTGCTTGGATACCTATCATTGATGAAATACCTATTGCTAAAAAAGTTCCGAAATCATTGTTACATTGCTTCGCTATAAAAATTCCTCTTAAAACAATTGTCATTAATAATATAATAATTGTGGCTACACCGATAAACCCTAGCTCCTCCGCAATAACCGACATAATAAAATCTGTATGTGCACCCCAAAGAAAACCTAATTTTTGTACACTTTGTCCTAACCCTTGACCAAGTATGCCACCATCTCCTATCGCTAAATACGAATGGATAAGATGATAACCTTCATCATCTGGTGAAGAAAAAGGTCGATAAGCACCTGTAATTCGTGCAATTCTCTTTTCAGTTACCATGTTAGGAATAGCGAGCACAGTGACAACTACACCTGCAAAAAGAAGTAAAAACAAATGACGAAATCGAATATTCGTACTTAAAATAATTGAACCAGCAATTAACATAATAATAACCGATGTCCCAATGTCGGGCTGTAACATAATCAATCCGATAATAATAATCATAATAATTAAAGGGGGTAACACACCTTTAAAAAAATCATTTATGTATGACTGTTTTTTTGAATAAATATGTGCTAAATAGATAATCAAACCTATTTTTACGAATTCTGCAGGTTGTAAATTAAAAACGCCAAAGATCGATAACGCTCGGACAGCTTGATTTGATTCAATTCCAAAAAAGATAACTAACACTAATAAAACGATACTAACGCCGATAATTTTTTTCGTATGATTTTGATAATACTTGTATGGTATAAAGCTAAATATAAAAAAGAAAACTAAGCTAAGAATGAACCATTGCAGTTGCTTAATCAAGTAATGTGTACTACCTAAACCTTCAAATACTGCCGTAACCATACTTGAACTATATACGATAACAACCCCAAAAGCACTTAACAAAATAGGTACTATTAGTAATGTATAATCAAAGTTTCTTAAGATACGTATCATTCGCAAACACCTCCGGGGATTCACGACTCACAAAAACAAAAAACTTTGCCGTTTTTAGGATGGGCAAAGTTAAGAATTAGAATTGGCATGATGAGGGAAAATTCATTGTGAATTTTGGTTTGACTCATGTATTATATTTAACTGCCGTTCTAAATTCCCAATAATTTCTTTCCCCTCTTCTTCTGTTATTAAATTTAAACGTATGGCAAAATCAATTTCTCTTTGTAATCCAAACATTTGTGTATCTAGCACTTCCTCATATAAAGGACACTGTGGCATCGTGAGATTTTCTATTTGAACTTCAATTAAATTTAATATTTTATTAGCATCATCCATAAGAAGGGCGTATGCTTGCTCTCGTTTATCAACTTCTAATTTAGTAGGCATTCGTTTTACCCCCTCCAAATATTAAAACATCTCTTCTTATTCATCTTAACTCTCAAATTTTAAAAATGCAAATAATATTACATCTAGTGAAACTCGTAAGACTAATGTCATGAAAAATTAAACACAGTTTGTTATTGTAATGTAAGAATTGATAAATGAGGTGAAAAAGATGATCATTCCGATTGAAGGAAATGTTACATACCCAATCACATTAGATGCTTCGGTATGGATATTCGATGAGCGAAAAATTATCTTTGAAGATGCTTTTACAAATTCAAAAAAGCCAAAAAAAGAGAAGGAAGAAAATTACATAAAAGAAGCGGCGGAACGACTAAACAGAGCTTATGATCCGAGAGTGAAAC
>DATGRX010000098.1:0-17846 GCA_035303185.1 Bacillota bacterium | reverse complement strand
CAAAAGCTATTAGGCTGGGGATTCTTTATAATTACACTCCTTATGTTACTTTATGTTTTACGTTATGCCTTTGTTGATCAAAGAAAACCTGAAGAAGTGTAAGTTTTATATTTTTCACAGGAAGAGACTTTTCTTAGGAAAAGTCTCTTTTTATTTTGCTTGCATATTGTTAGACGGTCCATGAAAAACAACGTAACATTTTATGTATTAGTTCTTTTAGGAGGATTTTTATGACACTTAAAAAAATTAACGATGCATATATATCTGTTTTAGATTTAGTTCCCGTAAATGCTGGAGGAAATGCACGGGAATCATTATTAAATAGTATGGAGTTAGCCCAGCATGTTGAAGAACTCGGATATAACAGGTACTGGTTAGCGGAACATCATAATATGCCTGGTATTGCAAGCTCAGCAACAGTCGTCATCATGGGACAAATCGCAAATGCTACCGATCGAATTCGAGTTGGTTCTGGAGGCATCATGTTACCAAACCACGCTCCTTTAGTTGTAGCCGAACAAATTGGAACATTAGAATCCTTTTTTCCAGATCGAATCGATCTTGGGTTAGGACGGGCTCCGGGAACAGATCAATTAACCGCTTTTGCTCTGCGCCGGCATAAGCAGGGTGGGGCAGAGAGCTTTCCTTCAGATGTAGAAGAATTACAACAATACTTTTCAAAGACCGGTACAAACCATGTTCGGGCGATTCCTGGTGAAGGATTAGACATTCCTATTTGGCTTCTCGGCTCTAGTGATTTTAGTGCAAGACTCGCTGCGCAAAAAGGAATGCACTTTTCTTTTGCAAGTCATTTTGCTCCAGCATTTACCGTGCCAGCTTTACAGTTGTACCGAAATAACTTTGAGCCTTCAGATTCTTTAAAGAAGCCGTATGCGATGATCGGACTCAACGTAATTGCCGCAGATACGGATGAAAAAGCAGAGTACCTCGCCACATCGATCCAACAACAATTTTTAAGTTTAACCCGTGGAAGACCAGATAAACTACAACCCCCGGTTGAAAGTATGGAACATATATGGACTCCGGAGGAAAAAGCAGCTGTTGAACAATCACTAGATCCGAAAGCTACGATTGTCGGTAGTCCGGAAACAGTTAAAGAAAAGTTAGTCAACTTTATTGAAGAAACAGACGCTGATGAAGTGATCATTAATTCAACAATTTATAATCATGAGGATCGAATGCGCTCCTATGAAATCGTTGCGGAAATTGCTGATTAATATCATATTGACTGCAGAAGGGACTATTTTGTAAAGAATAGTCCTTTTTCTATTGAACTTTTTCCTTTTACAATATATAATCTAATATATGAAATATCGTTCATATATAGGAGTGATTACGATTTGAGGTGTATATCATGAGCGAGAAAAACGAAAACTTGATATTAAATGAGCAAATAAAAGAAGATGTCGTCAATTTATTCCAAGCTTTTTCGAATAAAACACGGCTTAATATTTTATTTGTGTTAAAGCAACAACCCTTAACCGTTACAGAAATCTGTGAGAAACTAGACGTTTCCCAAAGCGCAATTTCCCATCAACTCAGGCGGTTAAAGCTCGCCAGACTTGTCACAAATAAAAGAGAAGGGCGAAAGATTATTTATACATTAGCCGATCATCATATTCATGATATTTTTGATTTAGCCATTGAACATGTAAAGGAGATATATCATTATGAGTGAACATATTTTACAAAACTCTCATGATCACCATGACTACGAGCATGATGGAACCGTAGCCGTTATTTTATATTTTGTTGGACTCGCTTTATTTATCATAGCTCTTTTCCTCCCGAAAGGATGGGTGGGAAATAGCGTTTATGCAGCAACATTAATTTTATCTGGATATCATATCATAATTGAAGGATTTGTTGATACGTATCAGCAATCAAAAAATCAAAAACGCTTTAAACCTAATGTACACATTTTAATGACTTTAGCTGCCATCGGAGCGATGATTATTGGTGATTTCCTTGAAGCGTCATTACTCATTCTTATTTTTGCCGGAGCCCATTATTTAGAAGATTATGCAGAAGGTCGAAGTAAGAAAGAAATTACGAGTCTTTTAGAACTAAATCCAACATCGGCTCGAAAAATAATGCCAAATGGTGAGGTGAAAATTGTCGATGTTTCCGAATTAAAAATCGGTGATCAAGTATCGATTTTAAATGGAGATCAAATTCCAACGGACGGAGTTGTCCTTTCTGGGAGCTCTTCTATCGATCAATCGGCAATTACAGGAGAAAGTATTCCTGTTGAAAAAGAAGTAGGCGATGAGTTATTTGGAAGTACGATTAATGGATCGGGAACGTTAGTCATGGAAGTAACGAAAGATAGTTCTGAAACTGTGTTTGCTAAAATTGTTCAACTCGTCAGTCAAACCCAGCGAGACTATTCAAAAACAGCAAAACTTATTCAACGAATTGAACCGGTTTATGTAACGATTGTCCTTATAATCGCACCACTGTTTTACCTTTTTGGCCATTATGTTTTAGATTGGACAACTTATGAAAGCTTTTATCGAACAATGGTCTTATTAATCGCTACGTCTCCTTGTGCGTTAGCAGTAACGGATATTCCCGCGACTTTGTCTGCGATTAGTAATTTAGCGAAACGAGGTGTCTTGTTTAAAGGTGGATCTTATTTATCAAATCTCTCAGACTTAACCGCTGTTGCCTTTGATAAAACAGGAACTCTTACGACCGGTGAGCCTGTTGTAACAAACACATATTTTAGTAAATCGGTTTCTGAGGAAGAACAAAAAAACTATGAAAACATCATTGTCTCGATGGAAAGTAAATCAAATCATCCGCTCGCCCAAGCGATTATTAAACATTATGATGACATTGTTCCAGAAGATTATGAGGTAGAGAACATTATTGGAACTGGATTAGTCGCTAATATCAATGGCATTCAATACAAAATCGGAAAGCCAAGTTCAATGGATGAGATCCCTGAGGATATTGAAAGGCAAACAGAAACGTATGAACAAGAAGGAAAAACAGTCGTTTACTTTGGTATAGATAATGAGGTTATTGGATTAATTGCGATTCAAGATGTGCCAAAGGATTCTTCAAAAGAAGCGGTAAACTATTTCAAAAATGAAAATATCCATACTATCATGATTACCGGTGATGCTAAGCGTACTGGAGAGGCGATCGGTGAACAATTAAATATCGATGAAGTAAAAGGAAATGTCTTACCTGAGGAAAAGGCAAATATCATTTCTGACTTAAAAAAGGATTATCCTGTCATTGCCATGTTAGGAGACGGAGTAAATGATGCCCCTGCATTAGTTCAAGCTGATGTTGGTGTTGCGATGGGTGAGGGAACAGACATTGCGATTGATGTTGCGGATGCCGTTTTAATGAAAAATGATTTAACGAAATTTTCCTATACCCACCGTGTGGCAAAAAGACTACGCTCCATCGTCTGGCAAAATATTTTTATCGCTTTATTTGTCGTCGTTTTTCTCGTGATTGCCAATATGTTTGGAAGTATGAATATGACCCTTGCCGTTATTTTTCATGAAGGTAGTACATTGCTTGTCATCTTAAATGGATTACGAATGTTAAAGGGATCTTCTGAAGAAATTGTAGGATCATAGAAATAAATAAGGCCCCCCCTTGAGAGGTAGTGACCCTAAAAGTTAAATTTTTTTACTCTAACTTTTGGGGTACAGTGCCAGAATGTCTCTTAAGAGGGCCTTTTCCTTTATGCAAAAGTATCTGGCATCACAACTGCTTCGACATACCCTTTAGCACAAAGCTCCTCTTCCGCATAAACTTCTGTAAATACCCTCCATCGTTTAAGATGTACCTTTTCCAAAGTACCAACAGCTTGTAAAGCAACATTTTGTGGTGTCGGTTTAACATAATCGACATGGAGAGACGCTGTCACAAACCTCGGTGGGGCGACACCATCGCCAGGTTCATGACCTTTTTCCCGATGAAGGGCTAAAGACGCTGATCCGGTACCATGACAATCAATAAAGGATGCTAAAATTCCACCATACACAAATCCAGGAATAGCGGTATGCTCCTTCTTTGGTGTAAAAATTGTTATTGTTTTGTCCTTTAGCCAACCGGTACGGAAATGAAGTCCTGCTTCATTAAGCCGCCCACAACCATAACACATGGCAAAATCATCCGGATACTCATCTTGGATGGCATGAACAACCTCTTTTTTCATAATTACACATCCTTCCCTATTCTTCTGTTAAATTAGTTTCAGCAAGTATAGTGACAATTTCATCTTGTATTTGAAAAACAGGCTCTTTAATATAATTGTTTATTAAAATTGAAAAATTTAACTTTGTTCCATCATCAGTCGTCACATAACCTGATAACGTACTAACCTTATGCAAATTGCCTGTTTTGGCTAAGACTTTCCCTTTCATATCTTCATCTAAGAACCGACCATGAAGAGTTCCTGAAAGTGCATGATCTAGTTCCCCTGATTTCGGCAAGGAATCCTTAAAATCAGGAAACCATGCTTTATCTTGAATGTTATAAAGTAGTTTTGTAAAAAAGTTTGCAGATACTAAATTCCGATCGGACATGCCTGAACCGTCACGAATATTAATACCTGTTGTATCTAGCCCTAAATCAGCTAACACACGTCTGACAACAGGTAAACCCTCCCTCCAGCTTCCTTCACCCGCTTCAACCTTCCCTATTTCTTTGACAAGCACCTCACCAATTCCATTATTACTTTGCTTCATAAAAGGCATAATGATCTCCTTTAATGGTGCTGATTTTTTCGTAAAAATAGTTTCTGCTTCTTTTGGTACTTCCTTCACCGAAAGACGCTCGTTAGAAAATAAAATATCTTGTTTTTCAAGACTTTGACTGAACGAATGAAGTGCATACTCTGTTGGCTCCCATACGGCCCGACGCCTTTCATACGTTATACTATCTAAGGGAATATTGCCTTCAATCGTAATTTCATTAGAACCATGCTTTCCCTTATCGGATAACGTAAGAGGCTTTCCAGCTTCTACGGTATCTCCTTTGTTAATGATTTTTACGTAATCTGTTTCTGGTGTAATATCTATTTTCGGCTTTTCTCCTACCTCTTCTCCGGGTATAATTTCCAAGATAATAGAGCCAAGTAAAAGATCATTATGTGATTTTGTAGCTACTGTTAATGCAGATGTGGCATTTCCATAATAATCATACTCATTTATCCAACTTAAGTCTTGAGAATACCTTTCATCATCATACCATGTATCATCGGCATATATCGATCCTGTTATTTCTGTAATACCCGCTTCTTTCACTTGTTTAGCTAACATAGTAAAATCATCCATTTGAAGCGTAGGATCCCCTTTTCCAACGATATATAAATCTCCTTCTAAAATCCCATTTTTAATTTCTCCGTCTACTTGTATGTCTGTCGTAAATTGATAATCTGACCCAAGAATCTCTAATGCAGCAATGGCAGTAATGATTTTCATATTTGATGCAGGAATAAGTCTTACATTACCTTGATGTTGATAAATAATCTCATCATTCTCATCACGAACGCTAATACCGATAATAGCTCCTTCTAAATTGTCATGATCTAAAGCCTTATCGATAGTTTCTTGTAATTGTTTTACGTTTTCAGAAGGAGGATGTTGTTGAATATGTAATGAAGGAAGTTCACGAAAGGTAGACATATACTGTTTGTGATGATGTATTTTAGTAAATCGAGTTTCCTCTGTCCTTTGAGTTAAATCCTTTATTGAATTTGTCAATGGCTTTTCAGCGAACAAAAACCCCATAGCCCCTAAGAACACGATAAGGATGAGAAACAATATAAATATATTTATTCTTTTCCTCTCCATCAAATCACTCTTTCTCCGCTATGGTCAAAGATATTATGCTTATCGTATTACATATTACATAAACGGTCAATTTTACAATTCAAAAGGCGTGTGATATGTTCATAGAGATGAATGTATTTCGACATACGAAAGAGGAAAGCAAATGACGAAAAATATGAGAAATCATACCCTTTATTCAATATTAATTATTATGGGGCTAACACATTTATTAAATGATTCCATCCAAGCTGTTATTCCTGCGATGTTTCCCATTTTAGAAGAATCCTTAGGACTTACCTTTACACAACTTGGATACGTTGCCTTCACATTAAATATGGTTGCCTCGGTTATGCAACCTGCTGTTGGGATGATTTCAGATAGACGTCCAATGCCTTATGCCTTACCCCTAGGATTAATAAGTAGTATGATTGGAGTATTTATTTTAGCAGTAGCACCTAATTTTTGGACCATTTTATTAAGTGTCTTTTTTATTGGTATTGGTTCAGCGGTTTTTCATCCGGAAGGTTCACGAGTCGCTTATTTAGCAGCAGGGCCTAGAAGGGGACTCGCTCAATCGATTTATCAAGTTGGTGGCAATGGTGGACAAGCATTAGCACCAATTATAACAGCTGTCATCCTTGTACCTCTTGGTCAATTTGGTGCGATTTGGTTTACGCTTATCGCTGGAATTGCGGTAGTTTTTTTACTTTATATTGCTCGATGGTATGGAAATCGAATCAATAATTATGAAATTGTCGATGAAGAACGGAAAAACAAAGAACAAAATCCTAACGTGAAAAACGCGATTCGTTTTGCTTTATTTATTTTAATCTTTTTAGTTTTTGCCCGTTCCTGGTATCAAAATGCAATTACAAATTACTATGCATTTTTTGCCATTGAAAGTTACGATATCAATATTAAAACATCTCAAATATATACATTTACCTTTCTGTTCATGGGTGCTATAGGTACGTTTCTCGGTGGTCCTTTAGCAGATAGATTCGGCAAAAAAAATGTCATCGTACTTTCGTTATTAGTTCCTGCTCCATTGACCCTCGCCTTACCACATGTTGGGCCCATTTTTGCCATTACTTTATTAGCTCTTATCGGTTTTTTACTATTATCAAGTTTCTCGGTCGCTGTCGTTTACGCTCAGGAACTTGTTCCAGATAAAATTGGTACGATGTCAGGATTAATTGTCGGACTCGCTTTCGGAATGGGAGCAGTCGGTTCTGTTGTCCTCGGTTGGTTAATCGATCTAGTTGGCATTGAAGTAACAATGATCGCAACAAGTACATTACCATTGTTAGGGATGTTTACCTTTTTACTCCCTTCTGATGAAAAGATCCGTAAATGGTATACATAACGCCCATTTCTCTAGTTTTTTAGAACTATTTTTGATAGTCTTTAATTAGACACAATTTAAGGAGCAGGGATGAGGAACTAAAGATGAGAAGATTAATTATTTTAGGTGGAGGATATGGTGGTTTAAAAGTATTACAAAATGTCATTAATCAAAAATTACCAGATGATATCGAAATAACTTTAATTGATAAAAACCCATATCACTCTTTAAAGACAGAATTTTACACAATTGCGGCCGGTACATGTGCTGACAAAGACGTTCGACTGCAATTTCCAAAAGATGATAGTGTACGTTATATATTTTCAAAAGTAACGAAGATTGATGTTGATAATGAAGAAGTAACCATTGAAAAAAGAGATGAAGTCATTCCATATGACTATCTAGTTATTGCCCTTGGCTGTGAAGATAATTATCACGGTGTTCGAGGTGCGGATGAATTTACCGAAAGTGTACAATCTTTTTCAAAAGCAAGGCAGACTGGGCTTGCTGTCGGTAATTTAAAGGCATACGGAAATGTATCCATCGTCGGTGCTGGATTAAGTGGCATCGAGGTCGCTTCAGAAATTCGAGAAAGTCGGCCTGACTTAAATATCCGCCTACTTGATCGAGGCTCTGCCGTATTATCAGCCTTTGATCCGAAAATTCAAGAACATGTTCATAAATGGTTTAAAGAAAATGATGTCGAAGTATTGCATCATGCAAATGTTGAATACGTCGAAAAAGATGGGGTTTGTAATAATGGAATTTGTTATGTGAATGATGTAACTATTTGGACAGCCGGTGTCAAGCCCCATTGGCTCGCTAGAACGCTTCCCTTTAAAAAAGATCAACAGGATAAAATCATCGTCAATGAATTTTTCCAGGTGCCAGATCGTCCCAATGTTTATGTCATCGGAGATTGTGCCTCTTCTGAATTTTCACCGAGTGGTCAACTTGCGGGATTACAAGGTGAGCGCGTAGCAGAAGTTTTAGCTGCTGTTACTGCAAATAAAAAACCGAAAGTTCCCGCACCCATTCGGTTAAAAGGAACTCTCGGCTCATTAGGGAGATCAGATGGTTTTGGTAGCATGTTCCAATGGTCAATCACTGGATTACTACCTAGACTAGCAAAGTCTGGTGTTTTATGGTTAAGTAAACGTCATTAATCATTGAAATGACTATTTAGAACTTCCTAAAACTTACATTTCCTTTTACTTATGTGTCTAGCTTTACAGGCTAGGCACTTTTTCTTTTTCAATAATAATATCGTTTAATTTTGTTTTTACAGGATTAGCGATTGTATCTCCTACAGGACAGGTCGCTTCAATAAACTCAACAAATTTTTCAACCTTTTCTCGAGGTTCATCGGTTTCAATATGAATATTATACCGAATTTCACTATATCCTTTACGAACGTCAGATTTTCCTAAAAATCCATCAGGATCAAGATCTCCTTCAAGCTCAACTCTAAAATCACTAAAGGTCATATCATGTTGTTTAGCAAAAACTGATGCGACAATTGCTTGACAAGCTCCAAGAGCACAGAGAACCATTTCTACAGGGTTCATTCCTGTATCTGTTCCACCTAAACTTTCAGGTTCATCGACAATAATTTCAAAATCTCTTGATCTTACCTTCACTTGCACTCCTTCTTGTAAATGAGCAGAGGCTTTAAATACTGTTTCAGCCATTTTTAAAACTCCTTTCTTTTTTTATTTTATAAAATTTTTTATTTCTCTTTTCTATCTAATTCAATTGTACATTGTTTCACAAACTTTGTCTGTGGACAAATTGTGAAATATTGATCAATCCTTTATAAATAAAAAACAGTGAAGATTTATCATCTCCACTGTTTTTATATATTTATGAAAGACGTCTTATTCGCTCATCAATGTCTGGGTGTGTTGAAAAAAGTTGCATCGCTTTTCTCTTACCACTAATCTTCATTGTCGCAACGGCTGTTTGTGAATCCGCATTAATAACAGCTCGTTCGGAATAAGCTTTTAACATTTCAAGGGCATGTCTCATCTTATCCCGTCCAGCTAAATCAGCTCCACCACGATCAGCATGGAACTCTCTATGCCGCGAGTACGCAAATACAACCAGGCTTCCTAGCACAGAAAACACAAGCTGGAAAATGATAACCGCGATAAAATGAACTATTGGTGCAATGTCGTCACGAACAAACAAGGATGCGACGTAAGCTATGATACGAGCTAAAAATACGACAAAGGTGTTTACAACACCTTGTAGCAATGTCATCGTTACCATATCACCGTTATCAATATGAGCGACTTCATGGGCAATGACACCTTCAATCGCATCATCATCCATTTCTTCTAATAATCCGGAAGAAACAGCTACTAATGATCGTTTCTTTGTCGGTCCTGTCGCAAAAGCATTAACTTCCTTTGAATGATAAATACCAACTTCTGGCATATGGACTAATCCAGCTGCTCGAGCTAATCGATGAACTTTTTCAACGACTAGTTCCTCATAAGGATGTCTTGGATTGTTTGGATCGATAACTTGTACACCCATGATTCGCTTAGCGACTATTCGAGACATCGCAAGAGATATAAGTGCACCTGAAAACCCGATAACCGCACTTATAATAAGTAGTGGACCAAAGAGAATTTCTTGATCTGCTGTAATATAGCCGCCTACAAATTGATAAACAATACTAATAGTTAATAACACTAAAATGTTTGTTAGTATAAAATAAGAGATTCTTTTAAACATCATACCACCTCTTTCTGCTATGTTATTATATAACGCTTTTTCCTATTGAACAAGTGATTAACACGGTTATTTTTATAAAAACACTTTATTGAAAGATATACGTTAACAAAATTTACTTTATGAAACATTTGATGAATATTGAACGTCTATCAAGTGATAGCCAGTTGCCTTATCCTATTTGTACACAAAAGGAGGTAGACAATGACTGAATCATATCGATTATCTAAACAAGATAAAGTCATTACCAACCTAGACAAAAACCAAGCCATTGAAGTTATTATGAATCGTTATGGAAATGAAATTAGGCGGCTTATTTTTACGTATGTCAAAAACAAAGCTGATACTGATGATGTCGCACAAGAAGTATTTGTTACTGTTTACAAAAATCTTCATACGTTTCAAAAGAGATCCTCCTTAAAAAGTTGGATTTATTCGATTTCAGTAAATAAAAGTAAAGATCATTTACGAAGTTGGAAAATGAGAAATCAAAGATTAAAGGAACGATCATCCGAGATGAAAAGTGGTATTTTATGCTTAAGGAAGGTAGAGACGGTAGTTTAAATATTCCGATAGAGGAAAACGATGTTAATCAAAACGTACAATTGACATTAACGAATGAACCAGCCCTTGAATATCGGTATCATCATGTAAAAGATGAAAATATTTTCCCCAATCAATACATCCAAACGAAAGAAGTTTTTTATGTTATTTCTGACGATACAAACAAAATTATAATTCACGTAGACGATGAGTATGACACAAAGCTTTATGAAGCAGACTTCACCATGAATGAAGAACAATTAAATATATATGACAAGTTCGCAAATGAAGAAGAACCCCTTTTATTAATAAATTTTGAGCCCTTTGATCTCTTAAAACTTTATATTCATGCTTATCTTGAAGATAATCAAGAAGTTCTGTCAAATCTATTCGTTTCTGAACATAACCTTCAACAAAAGCTTTATGAATTTTTAACAATGAATGACAAGTTTCTCTTAAGATTAGATAATAATAAGGAAGAAGCCATTTTGTTCTCTCTTCAACATGGTGAAAATGTATTGATAAATTTCACGAGAAACGAACAAGATGGTTGGTCGATAACAAGTTTCATTTCTCCTTGTTTTAAAATAATGTTTACATATATAACAGAAAATCCCTCTATACATTTTTAAATGTAAGAGGGATTAATAAACTCCACTTTTTATCGAATCACTTTCCAAACTGCATTAGCATATTCAACTGGATCTTCTACAGGTAATCCTTCGATTAATAAAGCTTGGTTGTATAATATGTTTGTTAATAGTTCTGCTTTATCCTTGTCATTTTCAAATGTATCTGCTAATTGTTCAAACATATCATGCTCAATGTTTAACTCTAAAACTTTATCTGCTTTTATTTGCTGATTATCAGGCATTGCCTGCAAAACTTTTTCCATTTCGATAGATATTTCCCCATCAGCTGTTAAACAAACTGGGTGTGATTTGAGACGGGTTGATATACGAACATCCGTCACTTTTCCGGATAATTTTTCTTTCATAAAGTCGAATAGCTCTTTATGTTCTTCCGCTTCCTGTTTAGCTTCTTCTTTCGCTTCATCATCTAAACCAAGATCTCCACTTGAAACAGATTTAAATTCAATCTCGTCATATTCTCTCATCATTTGAATCGCAAATTCATCAACGTCTTCTGTAAAATATAAAATTTCATAACCTGCTTCAGATACTCGCTCTGTTTGAGGGAGTTTATCGATTTGGTCTGTTGAATCTCCTGTCGCATAATAAATATACTCTTGTTCTTCGGGCATTCTTTCGACATATTCTTTTAAGGTGACGAGCTTTCCTTCTGTAGAAGAGTAAAACATGAGTAAATCTTGTAAGTCATCCTTATTCGCACCAAAATCATTGTATACACCAAACTTTAGCTGTCGACCAAAGGCATCATAAAACTTTTCATACTTTTCTCGGTTGTTTTTCTGTAATCGTTCTAGTTCATTTTTAATCCGGCGGCTTAGGTTCGAGGCAATCCGTTGTACTTGCCGATCTTGTTGTAACATCTCTCTAGATATGTTTAAGGATAAGTCATCAGAATCGACCATTCCTTTCACAAAGCTAAAGTGATCTGGGATAAGTTCAGGTGCATTTTCCATAATTAAAACACCGTTTGAATATAGTTCTAATCCTTTTTCATAGTCCTCTGAATAGTAATTGAAGGGAACTGTTTCTGGAATGTATAAAATGGCGTGATAACGAATCATCCCGTCAACACTCGTATGAATGTGTGTAAGTGGCTTATCAAAACCAAATTGTTTTTCCTGATAAAAATTCGTATAATCTTCTTCTGTTAATTCACTACGGTTCTTCCGCCAAATCGGGATCATACTGTTGATTGTTTCTTCTTCTGTATAATCGATATATTCGTCACTATCATCATCTTTTGGCTTACTTTTTGTTACCTCCATTTTAATCGGATAACGAATAAAATCGGAATGTTTTTTAATAATTTCCTGTAAGCGGAATTCTTCTAGGTATTCACTGTAACTTTCCTCTTCTGTGTCCTCTTTTAGTGTTAACGTAATTTCCGTTCCGACATCTTCTTTTTCGATCTCTTCAATTGTATATCCGTCTGCTCCAGAAGATTCCCATTTGTAAGCTTGTTCACTATCTAATGAGCGACTGACAACAGTTACTTTATCAGCAACCATAAAGGCTGAGTAAAACCCAACTCCGAACTGTCCAATAATTTCATGGTCTTCTTCAATTTCCGTTTCTTCTTTAAAAGATAAGGAACCACTTCGAGCAATCGTTCCAAGATTTTCTTCAAGCTCGTCCCTCGTCATTCCAATACCAGTATCCTTGACAGTTAATGTTCGGTCTTCTTTATTTGGAATAACTTGGATATAATAATCATCACGGTTAAAAGTTAGTGAATCATCTGTTAACGTCCGGTAATAAATTTTATCAATAGCGTCACTCGAGTTTGAAATTAACTCTCGTAAAAAGATTTCTTTTTGGGAATAAATCGAGTTGATCATTAATTCAAGTAATCGTTTTGATTCGGCTTGAAATTCCTTTTTCTCCATAATTCTTCGCTCCCTTTCATTTCTTCCATATAAAAGCGACTATCACTCAAACGTCAAGAGTGATAATCGCTACCTTATTAATTATCATAAATTAAGATTGTATGTCAATTGAAAACGTTACGTGTTGCTTGTTGCCTTTTCAGTCATATACTCTAAAATAGCACGATCAATTTTACCTCGTTCTAATTCCCTTCGTTCGAAGTTTTCGGTTCGAATAAAGGATGTTAACGCTTCATAAAAAGTGTCATCATCTACTTCTGTTGTTTCTAACTGTCCAAGGGCTTGTAATTGTGATGCAATTTGTTGCTTCACTTCACCTTCAACCGTTAAGACATCTTCTTCTTTCGGGCCGGCAAAATATAATTGTTGTAATTTATAAATACGGATAAGTTCCTTTATTGGATCGGGATGTTCATCAACTCTTAAGTCAACATAACGGTCATTTGCTTCAAGATATCCACCTTTTTCTTTAACTACATAAATAGCGGCCGATTGCATGCCACGTTTATCTCCTCCTGCACCCTGGCCGGCATCAAGGGCGACTAATAATCGGTCGGCTAAATCTCCTTCGGTTTGCTCAAAGGTGTCAACCATTGCATCGACTGTCGCTCCACTGACAAGAATATTTCCTTGGGCAACACAGTTTTCTCCGATCCTACCTCCTGCCCAGTCGTAACAATCCTCCCCCGTATATGTAGCTGCACCACCTTTAGCATCCATCATTCCCGCCTGACGTAGGGACCTTCCTTCATCAGCCTCAACGAGCGTCTTTAACGCTTCTTCCGCCGTTTTTCCTTGTTCCATTAAGGCTAATCCATCGGGACCATAAGCCGGGTTGGCATAGGATTGAGTAGCAACTGCTCCTACACCTGCTTTTGCCCAAGGAACTACCGCGCCAACGCCAAGAAATTTTGATTGTACGGCAATTCCTAACTCTTCTGTTTCAGGATCGTAACCGATAATTGAAAAAGTCATGTATATACACTCCTCTTTGCTTTTTTTTAGTTTACCATAAAAGGAAGAGTTGTCTCATTTTAAGTTTGAATTTTCTTATAAATGTTTTTCATATCTTCTTCAGTAAATATTTTTGGAACAGGATATAATGGATTTGCCTCATCAAGAGCCCGCTTAATCATTGTTGGAATGTCTTCTTCTTGAATATCAGTTATTTTACGAGGTATATCCATCGAATCATTTAATTGCCTAATCACTTGAATAAATTTGTTTGCTTTTTCAGCTGCTGTATCCTGCGAAGCAGTGATTTCAATCAGATCGGCAAGCTTGGCTAGTTGCCGATGAACAACATCCCCATAATACTCTAAAACATAGGGTAAGATAACGGCATTGGCTAAACCATGGGGTGTATCATAAAAACCACTTAACGTATGGGCGATTGCATGAATATTTCCGACATAAGCCCGGGAAAAGGCGACTCCCCCTTTATAAGCCGCTTCTAGCATTCTTTCCCTAGCTTCGATATTTTCACCGTCTTGATAAGAAACGTATAAATATTTAAATACGAGTTTGACAACTTCCTCACTCAACTGTTTCGTTTCCTTCGTATTGCTCTTTCCAATATATGCTTCGATAGCATGGGTTAATGTATCTATTCCTGTAATTGCTGTTATGTATGGTGGTAAGTTCACTAAAAGCATCGGATCATGGACAGCATATTGAGGAATTAAAGCGTGATCCATTAATGCATATTTTTCCTTCGTTTCTTCATTAGAAATAACCGACGCAAGAGTAGCTTCACTCCCGGTTCCAGCCGTTGTTGGAATAGCAATTAATGGAGGAATTTCTTTTCGTACCTTTAAAACACCTTTCATATCTTCAATTGTTTTATTTGGCCTCGCTACCCTGGCACAAATCGCTTTTGCACAATCGATAGGAGACCCTCCGCCAATTGCGATAACAGCTTGACAATGATTTTGTTTATACATATGTAGTGCCTCTTCAACGTTTGTAATTGTTGGATTAGGTACTGTTTTACTGTATAAAGAAACTTGGATTTTATCTTGCTTTAATCGACGTAAAAGTTCGTCAATAAGTCCAAGGGAATAAATGGCCTCATCTGTTACGATAAGTACTTGTTTCACACGTATTTCTTGCAACAAGACGGGGACGTTTAGCAAACTATTTTTCCCTGTAAGTAGTTTTGGTCTTCGATAATTAAATAGATAACTAGCCATGCGAAAGATCATTTGAAAGAGTCTATAATAGAACTTCATAACAAAAGCTCTCCTTTATCTATCTATAATTGGAATAATTTTTTTAAATAGCTATTTAAAAATAATCCCTTTGGATCTAATTCTTTGCGTATTTGGAGAAAGTCCTTTAACTTTGGATAATGTTCTTTAAGTTTATCATATTTCATGTTGTGCATTTTCCCCCAATGTGGACGTCCATCATAAGCTTGAAACAGTTTTTCTACAGCTTGAAAATAGTCACTATACTCCATTCCTTTGTACATATGTATCGCAATATATGCTGATTCCCTTTGATAGGATGGACTTAGCCAAATTGAATCGCTTTTCACATACCGACATTCAATAGGAAAATGGACATTGTATTTTTCTTTTTCTAGCAAATGGTGAATATCCTTAACGACACTTCCCATCGCTTCAGCCGGAACAGAATATTCCATTTCATTAAACTTAACAAGGCGTGGTGTAGCATAAGTAATGTAGCTATCATTCATTTTTTTACCAACAGGGACGCCTAAGGCTGATATTGCACTCACATATTTGGCGGTTCTTGGAATCATTCGACTCACTTGGGACAAGCTCCAAAACAGTCCATTTTCAACGACGACATTTTTAAAGGTTTGTTTGCCTGTTTTTTTCATCGTTTCATCCTGGACATAGTTTAACGTTTTTACTTGAACAGTTTCTGTATAAGGAAACCAAAAAAATTCGAAGTTTCGGTTATCTGTTTGCAACTTATCTAAGTTAACTAAACATTCATCAAGGTTGAGGCGATAACTTTCACCGACGAGTTGGTAGGCTTTTTCAACTCGTAACGTTACTTTTACAATAATGCCGAGCATACCTAAGGATAATCGGACAGCCTCAAAGTACTTAGAGTTTTTTGTTGAAGATATTTCTAAGAGATCCCCAGAAGCAGTAAGTAAGGTAACACCTTCTACTTGGGTAGATATGCCCCCAAATTCAATGCCTGTACCGTGAGTTCCTGTACTAATAGCCCCGGCAACAGTTTGCTCATTAATATCTCCTAAGTTTTCCATAGCATAGCCCCGTTCAAATAATTCAGGTCCTAAATCCTTTAAGCGAGTACCTGCCCAAACGGTTGCCAACTTACTTTCATGATCAATTGTATTGATTCCGGTCAATTGGTCAAGGGATATTAAAACGTGAGAAGTAGCAACAAGTGGTGTAAAAGAGTGACCTGCTCCTACAACTCGAATGGACAAATCTTTTTCCGCACTTTGAATAACAATATCTATTAATTGTTCTAACGACTTTGGCTCATAAAATTGGGCCGGTTCACTAATAACAGATTCAGACCAGTTTTTCCATACTTTACCTTCCTTTACAGAAAGCATTTCCCATCCCCCCGATAAGTTGTTATTTTTTCCACTACTTTTCCATCCTTTATTACGTGCAAGTGTTGAAAGCGCTCACATAATTCACCTGCTTTACTATGACGAAAGATAATCGGATCCCCATGAAATAATTGAATCGATCCATCATAAATGACCGGTGTCTGTACTTCGCCAACGCCTTCTGTTCCGGTTAACTTTGCTCCTTCTGGTAAGTATATTTCTGGTAGTTTATCTTTAGCCATTGCTCCTGATGCTACGTATCCTCCACCATGACAAGTATAAATAGATTGTTTTGGAATACGTGTAATTTCTACCGCAAAACCTACGGCTGGCTCTAATGAGAAATCTTTATATTTATCAAATAAGTGTGAGTTAAAAAACCCGGAACCAACAGTTACTTCTGTCACACTAGCTTCCTTTGATGTATGGTGTAAGCTACCTGTTCCCCCACCATTAATAAAACGAACATCTATATTTTCTTCTTTCATTTTGGCGAAAATTTGAATCCGCTTTTCCTTAATTTGTTTTAACGATATATTTTTTAACAGACGAACGATGAGGTTTTTAAAAAACTGTTTCGGGGCTGCATCAACAACACCAGCAATTTGTGCTTCATAACCCATCAAGCCATCGAGGACGAGTCTTTTAGAATGTTTGACTGTTTTCATGAACTCTATCACTTGTTCGGCCGTTTTTATTGGTGAACGATAAACACCGAAGTTAAGCCCAGGAATTTCCATCGTTAAATCAATGTCAATACAGACGAAAAACTTACCATCCATTTCCTCTGCTATTTTTTCTAAACGTTCGATATGTTCGATGCTATCGATCATAAGCGTAATTGTTGCACCTTCTTTAATTGCTTGACAGACAGATTGTAATAACTGCTTATCCCAAGTCGGATAGGCGACGAGCAAATCATCAAAACCTTGTTCATATAAAAATAACGCTTCCTCTGCAGTAAAATTCATAATACCTTGAAACTGATCGGACATAGAAAATAACTTTTTTAATACATCGACACTTCGAATCGACTTGCTCGCGATACGCACATTTTTGTCTCCGGCTTTTTGAATAATTTTATCCGCGTTATTTGTAAGAGCCTCCAAATCTAAGAAAGCACAAGGCTTCTGCACGTTTTCTAATGCTTTTCTAAAGGTGTCGTACGTTGACTCCATTTCTTTCACCTCCATACCTTAATTTATTCTAAAAATTCCGACTTTATTATCAATAATATACCATTTATGCTCCATTAACGAAAGTTGGCAAGGAGTAAATTTAATATTTTTC
>DATGRX010000097.1:0-16085 GCA_035303185.1 Bacillota bacterium | reverse complement strand
AGTTCTTCAAAATGTTTTCCATTTTCAGCTTGCGGTAAAAATGAAAAAATACCGCCACCATCATTATTCACTAAAACGATCGTTACATCCAAATTGTAATGCTTCGCAATAAGCAAACTGTTTAAATCATGATAAAAGGATAAATCACCAATAATTAAAGT
The DNA here is from genome assembly GCA_035303185.1 of Bacillota bacterium. GTDB lineage: Bacteria > Bacillota > Bacilli > Bacillales > Amphibacillaceae > CALAMD01. Next base: position 15,924 of record DATGRX010000097.1, on the reverse strand, counting down.
CACCCGTTCGGCAGCAGTAGAAGCACCTAATGCAGACGACGTAACCCCATCAATTCCATTCACTCCTCGATTAGCAAGGATATGAACAGATTTGTTTGTATTTGTAAAAAAAGTATCTACATCACGAATTGGCATACTATTTCCAACGAATAATGCTGAATTCTCTGGTATCGCTTCCCGGACTGCTCGAACGGCTTCCCCTTCAGTAATATTAGCTTCCGCTTCTGTAAATAAATGTGTATGCACCGTTTCATTCATCTGTTGCCAAAGTTCTAACCAATCCGCTTTTTCTCTCTCCTTATCTACCGTTAACTCCTTAGCTAGCAACTTCGGATCGGCATATAAAAATGTCGTCGCCTCACTTGCTGGTTCCCGAAAGCCCTCACTCGCCTCAACGACAAACTGAGGAACGTCCCCATGCTCCTGTACATAAAATAAATACATTTTCGAAACTGGCATCGCACCAAAACGAAGAATAAAGTCAGGCTTTAGCTTCTTGCGCACCTTTTCATCCCGCAAAATTGCATCATAACTATCGATGACGACATCTTTGGCAAAGGTGCCCGTCCTTAGTTGAGACAACGGATCGGCTAAAACCGGAAGTTTCCAAGTTTGTGCAAACTGTATAATTTCTTCCTGAGCCTGTGCATCTTGCTGAGGGCCGCAAACGATTACCCCACGCTTGTTTTCGGAAAGCATCTTAAACATGTGCGAATGGCCATCTTCAGAAAGCACCTTTGGCCCGTCCTGGACGGATATAAAAGGTTCGTTAACCCCTTCTTCGTTTTCCCATAAGTTTTCGATCGTAAAATCAGGAACGAGGGGTTCGCGAAAGGGGAAATTCAGGTGAACAGGGCCTTTATTTCCTGTATTTGCTTGATGAAAGGCTCGGGCTGCTTGTCTACGGGCGTACGTGAGCATCTCGGTTGAGCTGTCGGGCAGGGCCATTTCATGAAACCATTTAACATGGTCGCCGTATAATTTAGTTTGATCTATCGCTTGGGGTGCTCCAATGTCCCTTAATTCATGCGGACGATCGGTTGTTAAAACGATTAAAGGCTCTCGACTATAAAAGGCTTCAACGATCGCTGGATGGTAATTAACAGCCGCTGTTCCTGACGTACAAATTAATGCCACCGGGCGCTTCTTCTGTTTGGCAATACCGAGGGCGAAAAAGGCTGCTGAACGTTCATCTATGACAATCCAATCCTTTAGTTCATCTCGCTCCTTAACCATCATCGCTAAGGGTGTCGATCGAGAACCTGGCGAAATAACAACGTCCGTAAGTCCATTACGAACAAGTTCATCAATAAAATTTGCGGTATATTTCGTTACATGTTTCGTATGCGTCATTTTAATCCTCCAAAGCTGTTAACATTGGTAAAAATTTAATCGCCGTTTCTTCATATTCTTCTTCTACGTCTGAATCACCCATCACACCACAACCAGCAAAAAGAGACATTTCATCGTTTTGAATAAGTCCGGAACGAATGGCAACAGCAAATTCACCGTTGTGCCGATCATCTAACCAACCGACTGGTGAACCGTACCAACCTCTTTCAAAGGTTTCATGTTCGCGAATAAAGTGCAAGGCTTCTTCCGTCGGGGCTCCGCCTAAAGCTGGTGTTGGATGAAGCTTTTGAATAATGTCAAATACCGAGCTATCCTTTTTTAATTCACCTTCCACTGGTGTGTATAGGTGGTGGACATTTTTTAGTCTAATCACTTCAGGTTCATCAGGAATATGTAACTCCATGCAATGAGCGGAAATCGAATCGCGGATCATCTGCACGACGTGATCATGTTCTAAACGGTTTTTGTCATCTTCAAAAAGCGCCCGTTTCAATCGATCATCTTCTTCTTTTGACTCCCCCCGTGGATATGTTCCTGCTAGGCAAGTTGATAGTAGTTGATGTCCATTTACTTTCACGAGACGCTCGGGGGTCGCACCAATAAAGCAATGGTCGCCTCGTTCATAAGCAAATAAATAACTCGTCCGTTGTAATTTTGCCAGCTTACGTAAAATGGGTAGCAGTTCAACATCTGCATCAAAAGTTAAGCGCAACTCCCGGGCCATGACAATTTTCTCTGCATGTCCACAATTAATGTGATCAATCGCTTGCCCGACCTTTTCTTTCCACAATTCTGGCTCTTTTTCTGTTTGCTCTGTCAATCTTGCTTGCTGAACATCATCTATCTGTTTCGTTAATAATTGTTTTTTAGATTGAGAACTTTTTTCTGCTAACTCTTCTGCCGATGAATCCTTTGTCACCTGGATAATTGTCGTTACATAAGCATGATCATCCTGCTTCGTATATACATATTTTGGCACGATAAATTCACTATGAGGATACTTTTCCCATAGTTTCGTCTTTTCTTCTAGAATGTCAAAAGACATGCCTCCCGAGATAATGAGACCTGTTCCTTCTTGTTCATAAGGATTATATATCATTGCTTCTTTCCGTAAATGATCCCAAGTTTGATAAGTATATTCATAACGAGTTTTATCATGGGCTCGAATATGCATATTTTCACCAACAGTAATCACATAAAAATCTTCCGTTGCACTTTTCCAAAACGTGCGATTTTGTTTTAGAGCACGAGCCCGCTCAAACACAAGAAATGGATCTTCTGTTGTAACCTTTTCTGTATAACTAACGAGCACTTCTTTCACAGTCGTATGAGCTCGCTCAATTCCTCTATTTATCATATCTTGTAAAGACATAACGTCTGTTCTAATCATTTAAAAAGCCTCCGCTTTGTAAAATATCCTAATCTTTATTGTATGCTTTTTCCTAAGCATACTCAAGAAACAAGTTACTCAGAACGAGTAATCATAGGCATAAATTGACACTCTGTGTAGGATTACATAAAATTGAAATGATAGAGTTACGTTGAGAGGGGAAAAAGGCATGTCAAAGGAAGTAGACATCAGAGAAAAATTAAATGAAAGAGATGGTTGGCAGGTATGGTGGCGGCTGCTTAGGCCCCATACATTAACCGCCTCTTTTATACCCGTCTTTGTCGGAACAATGTTCGCTTACATAGATGGGCATTTTCATTTATTATTATTTTTAGCGATGCTTATCGCATCTATTCTTATTCAAGCAGCGACAAATATGTTTAATGAATATTACGATTATAAACTCGGTTTAGATACAGAAGAATCCGTAGGTATCGGTGGAACAATCGTCCGGGACGGCGTGAAACCAAAAACCGTCTTAAACTTAGCTCTTATATTTTTTGGGATCGCGCTTCTGTTAGGTGTTTACATTTGTGCGATGACAAGTTGGTGGATCGCTGTTATCGGTGCAGTTAGTATGGCCTTTGGCTATCTTTATACCGGAGGACCTTTTCCGATCGCTTACACTCCCTTTGGTGAATTAACGAGTGGATTTTTTATGGGAACAGTTATCATCGGTATTAGCTATTTTATCCAAACAGACACCATAACAATAGATGTTATTCTTATTTCCATTCCAATTGCCATTTTTATCGGAGCAATTATGTTATCGAACAACATTCGTGATCGAGTAGGTGATGAGGAAAGTGGCCGTAAAACGATCGCTATCTTACTTGGGCATGATCGGGCTGTAAATTTCCTCGCATCGATGTTTATTGTTGCCTATGTTTTAACAGCTATATTTATTATAATTGGCATTTTACCTATTATTTCCATCATTGTCTTTTTAACCGTTAAAATGGCTTTTGACGTTATAAAAGGATATCAAGGGAAAACTGAGCCTTTAGAAATGATGCCGGCGATGGTGAAAACCGGACAGACAAATACAGCGTACGGATTTTTACTTGGACTATCTTTACTCGTTAGTACATTTTTCTAAAAAGGGGTGTTAATCTTGAATTTAGAAAATACTTTACTCGGCTCCTTAGGAATTGAAACAGTCTCCTTAGAAAAGGATCGCGTAGAAATGAAAATGCCGGTCGATAGACGAACCCATCAACCAGCAGGATTTTTACATGGCGGAGCAAGTGTCGCCTTAGCCGAAACCGCCGCAAGCATAGGGGCTACATTACATGTCGACTTAACCGAGTATGACGTGTTCGGTATTGAAATTAATGCCAATCACGTCAAAAGTAAACGCGAAGGTGTAGTTACCGCAGTAGCCACACCAGTTCATGTTGGCAGCAGGACAATGGTATGGAACATTGAAATTACCGACGAAAATGCAGAGCTTATTTGCATCTCTCGCTGTACGGTCGGTGTTGTGCCAAAACGCAATTCATAAAGGATGTGTTTTTATGTGTATCATAAACTTTCACGTCAATGAACATCCGAACTATAAACTGATCGTCGTTGCCAATCGTGATGAGTTTTATAAACGTCCGACAGCCGCGGCTCACTTTTGGGAAGACGCACCTGAGCTTTTAGCTGGTCGGGACCTTGAAGCAAAAGGAACCTGGCTTGGAATTACGAAAACAGGAAAATTTGCTGCTCTTACGAATATTCGAGACGCGTCTATTCAAAAAGCATTCCCGACTTCCCGCGGGGACATTGTCACAAACTTTTTGCTCAGCGAACAGCAAGCAGAGGATTATTTGACAGACTTAGTTAAGAAAAGTAATGAATATGCTGGCTTTAACGTTTTAGCCGGCTCAATCGACGAATTATACTACTTAAACAATCGGGAAAATGAAGTGATTCAAGTTGAGGATGGCACACACAGCTTAAGTAATCATTTTTTAAACACACCGTGGCCAAAAGTTTGCAGAGCAAGGAAACATTTAAACGAATATGTGATGAACAATAAGGAAATGAAACATGAAGAATTATTCGAAATCGCGATGGACCGGACGAAAGCTTCCGATGAGGAGTTACCGAATACAGGGATCTCGCTTGAACTTGAACGAGAGTTATCATCCTTATTTATACAAACGCTAGATTACGGAACTAGATCAATAACTGTTTTAACAATAGATAAATATAATCACGTAAAATTAACAGAGAAAAGCTTTGATAAAGGCGAGTTTTCTAGCGAAAAAACCTTCTCCTTTACGATTATACAATAAAAGGCTTCTGGATAGTTTTCCAGAAGCCTTTTATTTAGGCAAAATTTGCTTGTTTTTCTTCGATCCAATGGCTCATCTTCGCAAATAAGGGAACGAATAATGCCCCAACGATAATTCCTTTTAAAATATTAAAGGGTAAAATTCCGAAAATAACAGCCGCACGTTTCACCGCTTCGATATTCATATCTTCCATCCCCATAAATAAGGCGTAAACCGGTAGAAATACGACGTAATTTAAAATACTCATGACAACCGCCATTAGTATCGTACCAATCACAATCCCCTTTATAATACTTTTGACAGTTTTATGTTTATGATAAAAATGTGCAATCGGATAAAGGAAAAGCGATGACGCGATAAAGTTTGACGTTACCCCGACGATTTCTCCTGTACCAATGACTAAGTACAGGAAATTTTTAATCCCAATAACGATAACACCCGCAATTGGTGAAAAGATAAAACTAGCAAGTAAAGCTGGAATATCACCAAAATCAACTTTTAAATAAGGCGGCAAAAAAGGTAATGGGAAATTTAGGAAAAACAAAATAAATGAAATTGTCCCTAAAATCGCTAATACGACATGTTTTACTACTCGAGATGATTCTTTGGTCAAGAACATCTACTCCCTTCATCTTTATCGATTCACATCTCGTGATGAAGGATTTGAGCAATTCATTGACACAAAAAAACCCCAAAGCCATAGTCGGGGCTCTAGGGTTTATATACATAAATAGACATCGACATACGTCAATGTTTGCTCATCATCTTCTCCCATCCAGACTTTAACTGTCGGTTCTGGACTTTCACCAGATCAGCCACAAACTTGTGGGTCACGGACTTGTACGCTTTTGTACTTACCGTCGGTCGGGAATCTCACCCTGCCCCGAAGATGGAACCGATATTTTATTGTACTTTCATATTAGCTAATTTGCGCACAAAATGCAACAGATAAGCATTTTAAAGTAGAAATAAATTTTAATGCTAACCAAAATATTTTATTTCATATATATTTCTTGTATCAGTATCTCACTGAACAATACGACCATCTCTTGTAATTTTTAAATTTTCTTGATCAAATATATTACCTCGCATATTAAATCCATCTTGTAAATTAACAATAGGAACTTCTTTTTCCTTAATGTAATCGATCAACTTTTCTAAATCTTCTAATTGTTCCTCAGTCCAACTATCGTAATGAGAATGGTCTTCAAAAATAATATATTTGTTATGTGCTATAGCGTCATCTACAGTTTGTTTGACTTCTGCTAGCGTTGGCTCATCACCTCTTGGTTGAGATAAACCTGCTACACGGTGAAAATTGTAGTTATCTACATAAGGTGATTCATTACTTCCTCCTTGAACAGTGTTAACAGCCATTTTATAGTATCTTCTTGCCGCATCAAAAATTTTATCATTCGTTTCTCCAAAGGGATATGCTAAGATATCATAGTCAAGTCCATGTTTTTTTAAAACTCTTCTAGCTTCATAGAATTCCCTATCAATATCTACTTCGTTTTCTAGTAATTCTCTGTCATGATTTGCGGTATGGGATATAACAGACCATCCCAGTGATTTTAAATCCTTAGCTTGTTCCCAAGATAAATAACCATTTTTTCCAACTCTGTCTGTAATTAATGCTACATTACTAGGAACATCTTTCTCTTCAAAAATAGGCTTGATCAGTGTCCAATCTTCTATTCGACCATCATCAAATAAAAAAGATACTAAAGGTCCATCATAGTAACCTTGATATGTAGAAGAGAAGTTATCCGAAATATTATCTATCATTTCTCTACTAAATTTTATCTTTTCTTCGGCTTCTTCTAATCTAGAAATATAATCTTCTTCTAACTCTTCAGTTTGTTCTTCTAACTCTTTTATTCTATGTTCTAGTCTTTCTAAGTCTCCTTCGGAAGTAGCTCTCTCATATGTATTTGCTTGTCCATCATTTGCTCCTGTACTATTACAACCAACTAAGAAAGCTGCTGACAATAATATAAAGATTGTTTTTCTCATACTATTCCCCCTTTTTTACCCTTATTACCATATCATAAGCGTTAGGCCTTTACACCTAAATAAACATATTGCTAATAGACTATGATTATCTAATTTTAAGATGCTTTGGCTATGAACTTTTCATTACAACATAGTTCCTGACGACTACTTCTATCCTACTAACCTATACAAATTTTTGATCGCCCTTTCTTGTAATATAGGTTTTGAACATGAAAGTTGTAGTTACTTTCATACAAAATAAAAGGGGGATTACTAAAATTGAAAAGGATTTTAGGATTTTTATTATCAGTTGTTTTTGTGTTTGGCCTTGCAGCCTGTGATGAAGCAGAGGTAGAAAAGGTCGACAATAACAACGAAAATGAAACGACATCTGAAGAAAACAATGGAGAAGATAATGAAGCAAATAATGAAAATGAAGCCGAAAACAATTCGAATAATGTAGAGGAAAATGAAGATGAAGACTTACAAGTAGGTGATACTGTCAACTTTGATGGTTTAGAAATCACACTTAATGAAGTTAGAAATGAACCGGGTGGCGAATTTGATGAGCCAGATGAAGATTTATTTGTTGTCGCAAATCTTACGGTAGAAAATACAACAGATGAGGAAGAAACAGTTTCATCCATTTTGAATGTTGAACTTAGAGATGATGAGGGGTACACATATTCAACAACCATTTTAATGGATGGAACAAAAGGTCAATTAGATGGTTCTGTTGAGCCGGGTGGAACACTTCGTGGTGAAATTCCCTTTGATGTACCAGAATCCGACACGTATGAATTGCATTTCTCTAATCCGTTTAAATCCGGTAAAGCGATTTGGACATTTTCCTTTGACGAATTACAGTAGTTTTTGAAAAATACATTCACCAAAAAAAGGGACATTGATCAATCTTCTATCAATGTCCCTTTTCATCATAAATCCTTCACAGTTTTCTTAATATGTTTCGATTCGGTAATTGCACTTATTACTGATACTCCATCAGCCCCCGCTTCCATGACTTCATGAGCATTTCCTTCATGAATACCACCAATTCCAACAACTGGAATCTCTGGATGTAAAGATTTAAGCTTTTTAATCCACTCAATTCCTACTGCTTCACCGGCATCTTCCTTTGTTGATGTAGAATAAACGGACCCTGCACCGATATAATCTATTAAATGTATGGGACTTTGCTTTAACTCTTCTTCATTTGATATCGATAAACCGATGATTTTATCCGGAAATCGTTCCCGAATCAACTCGACATCTTCATCCTCTTGCCCGACATGAATTCCGTCAGCATCTAATGGCTCAACTAAATTCACATCATCATTGATGAGAAAAGGGACGTTATATTGTTCACATAACCCTCGTAGTTGCCTACCTAAAGCAAGTTTTTCCTTTCCTGTTTTCGCATGTTCTCCTTTTTCTCGAAATTGAAAGGCAGTAATGCCCGCTTGTAACGCTTCTTCTAAAATTTCCACAGGATCTTTCGTACAATTTTGACTACCCATTATAAAATATTTTCGTAAAATACTTTTGTCCAATTTAAAAACTCCTTTTCAAACCTCGCTAATTGATTCGTGCAAGCGTGGGGCAAAATGATTCGTCGGACCGCTTCCCGCTCCTATATCAATAGAATGTTTAATTGCTTGTGTGACATAATCCTTTCCTTTTTTCATCGCTTCATAAAGCGTGTCGCCTTGACTTAAGTAAGCCGTAATCGCTGCGGATAAGGTACAACCTGTACCATGAGTGTTTTTCGTCTCTATTCGTTCTTCTTCAAAAAGAAAGAGTTCTTTCCCATCATAAAGGACGTCTATTGCATCACCAGTTAAGTGCCCACCTTTTACGAGAGCAGCTTTCGTCCCCGTTTCTTCTACAATTTGTTTCGCTGCTACTTTCATCTCCTCGACCGTCGTAATTTTTTTACCAACAATTACTTCTGCCTCTGGTAAATTTGGAGTGACAACCATACTTAAAGGGAATAATTCATCTCGTAAGAAGTCCCTAGCATCTTCATCAATTAATGGATCTCCACTTGTTGCAACCATGACGGGATCGATAACAAAGGGAATATTTTTATTCTGAATAGCCTCTTTTATCACTTTCATCATATCGATATTTGCGATCATCCCTGTTTTAAACGCATGAACCGGCACATCAGAAAATACAGACTGTAATTGTTCTTTAATCATTTCGAGGGGTACATGATGAACATCTTGAACACCTAATGTGTTTTGGGCAACGACAGAAGTAATCACGGACATTCCATAACTTTTTAATTCTTGGAAGGTTTTTAAATCTGCTTGAATCCCAGCTCCTCCTGTTGGATCTGTTCCTGCAATCGTTAATGCTTTATATATTTGTTTTGACATATATTATCTCTCCCTTAATGTTGTAATCGACTAAGTTCTGAAACGTTTACCCTAGCAACGATAAGCAACGCGATCGCCGCTCCGGAAAAGCTACTTACTAAGAAGGGTGGAATGAAAAAGAAAGCCCCGGCTGATGTTCCCATAAAAATTTTCGCAAACGGAACGGAAAATAATGCACCAATAATGCCAGAACCAATGACCTCACCAATCGCAGCTGCATAATTTCGCTTAAAGAATTTATACATATAACCGGCGAAAAAGGCACCAACCATCCCACCAGGAAAAGCGAGTAAGGATCCTAATCCGAGTAAATTTCGTAAAACGGCAATTAAAAAAGCGATAACTACGGCTGGACCTGGACCTAAAATAATTCCCGCAAGGACGTTTACCGCATGTTGTACGGGATATGCCTTTGCGATACCTGCCGGAAACCAAATAAATTGAGCACCTAATGTTCCAATCGCAACGAGAACAGCCATTGTCGTTAACAGCCGTGTTCGATTCAACTTATTTCCTCCTTTGAAAGAGAGGGTGAATTTACTGAGAATAAAAAAGACCAGATCCTGAAAAAGAACCTGGTCCGCAAATAGACAATAATACTTTTACTACTTTCCTCCGCTAGTATGATCTAGATCAGGTTCTCAAGGGTTAGAAATATGACGTATTTCCTCTCAGCCCACACGATGGGCACCCCTAGTAGAATTCTTATTTAATTTTAAATAAAAAACCCATTCCTTTTACAACAAAGAAATGGGAGCAATAAGCAATTTCATACATACACTTCCCTACGCTAGCATCACCCAGATCAGGTTCAAAGGGTCAAGAAAATCTTTCTCAGCATATATTGCTCCCCTAGTGCTCTTTCACATATTTTGTTTCTTTATTTAAGGTACCACATTCTTGAGAGAGAGTCAAAGCTCATTCGTAAACCGAATCATCATAAAATAGAGCTTGAACTTGATAAATAACAATACAAATCGCGATAATTAAAAAGGACCAGCCTAATGTTCTTTGTTCAACGATTAAATAATTGTTACAAAGTTGATCAGGAGCAAATAAATAAACAAAAGCCATAATGACGTAAAGAATGGCTATCCCGACTAAAAAGAAATTTTTCCAAAAGGTAGATAACTTTTTCCAACTATCCCAGATTGGAACACCGACGAAAAAGGGCCAACTAATAAATTTAAAAATCTCTACAGGCATACTCATCAATGCATCATCCATCGCCCGTGGAATAAGCCAGTAACTAATGACGAGTAATGCTAATAAAATCCCGGGAATACCGTCTTTATTCCATTTCGCAAAAAATTTCGGAAATTTTTTTTGAAGAAGTGGTGTCATTAGCATACCTGTAACTGCTAAAAAAGGCATTTGAACGTGCATATGAATCGCCATAATTGATTCTGTTAACTCTGCAACAGGAGGTAAGGCTAAGAAAGTAAATATTATAATTCCGTATATGAAAGGTTTCATATTTATCCCCCCTGTTCTTCTTGTAAGGCGGTCACAATTCGATCTGCTGCACCATTGATATCTTCAAAATCCATAACATCAACTAAATGGCCATCTCGACCAATTAAATAAAATGCAACATTATGTTGATAATCTCCTTGACCGTCTGGAATAGCGATAACACCTAAATCATCTAAAAGTCTATCTAAATCATCATCATTTGGCACACGAGCAAGGCGCCAATGTTCTCTTTCAATGTCAAAGTAGCCACCGTACCGTTCTAAGATCTCTGGCGTGTCCCGTTCAGTATCAAAACTAATACTTAAAAATACGATATCATCTAAATATTGATCTGGTATTTGTTCAAAAACTTCTATTGCATTGCTATTCAGGACAGGACAAGTCGTTGAACATGCTGTATAGAAAAACGTCATAAACAAATATTTATCTTTAAATTCATCAAAACTATACTTTTCTTCTAAACTATCTTCTAACGTTACAAGCGGTAAAGATGGTTGTTCTTCGATTAATTTATTCGTTCGAGCTGTTTCAGCCGTAAACGCTCGAAAACCATCCGTTCCAATATAAAACATTAAAATTCCAAAAATAAGGACGACAATAATACTTATTCGTTGTTTTTTATTCGAAAACATTAATATCCCACCTTTCTTACCTGCTAGTAACTTAGATGAACGACGAAGGGTTCATCTCATGTCCCCCCATGTTTCCTCACATGGATGAAACCTTCACCGATTCATGTTTTGTTAAACTTTCATCTCATTAATTTACCATGTTTTAAATGGTGGTGATCCTGGAGGTGCGTTCATAATAATATCTACAAGTGGTATGACATAACCCATTGAGATAACAGCAATCATGAGCACAATCCATAATCCCCAACGTTCTGTCCATTTTGGTGTTGGACTTGCGTCATCCTCTTCCTCAGCAATTGGGAACTCTGTTTCCCCTTTTGGTGCTTTAAACATTAAGTGGAATACGATATAGATGACTAACAATCCTGATATAGCAAGGAGTGTTCCACCTATAGGTAATAAGAGTAAGTATGGATCCCAACCTGCTGCTTGCACACTATCAAAATATGTTGTGAAAGACGTTCTTCTAGGTGCTCCAAATAATCCGACCAAATGCATGGAACCTGACATAATAAACATTCCAACCATCCAAAGAATGACTTGTGTGACAGCTAATTTATTCATTTTTTTCGTCATTACACGTTTAGATAAGTGTGGAACGAGCCAGTATGCAATACCAAAGAAGGATAATGCTACTGTTACACCTACTGTTAAATGGAAATGTCCGGTAATAAATAACGTATTATGCACAACTTGGTTTAACTGGAAGTTTGTCTGGGCAATTCCACCAGCTCCACCGAGAATGAACGTCGCCATAGCGAAAAACAATGCTAAGAAACGTGCATCTTTCCAAGGAAGTTTCTTAAACCATCCGAGTAATCCTGTTCCACCTTTTCTACGACCAGCTCGCTCCATAATCGCAAACATCGCAAAAGCGGTCATTAAAGATGGGAACCCGATAGATAAACTCATAAAGACGTGTAAATACTTAAGTCCTTCTGAAAAACCTGGGTCAATAATTTGGTGGTGAAATCCACCGGGTACGTTTAAAATCATAATTAAAATCGCAACGACCCTTGCTAACGTATCACTAAATTGCCTGCCACCGATAATTTTCGGAAAGGCGACATACCAAGCAGATACAGCTGTGAAATACCAAACATTAACGAGCGTGTGACCAAAGCTCCAGAATAATGTTCGGCTTAGTAAGACGTTTACTGTTTCTGTCCAACCAAAAGCCCATGGAATTAATGTGAGTACTTCATATGTTACTCCTATAGTACCTGTCACGAGTAAAATAAAAATTGCTGTTCCAAAAAACGCTAGTAATGGTAGTTTCTTTCCTTTATTATTTCTTCGCCAATGTATGACACTAATAAAGATACCTGCTGCTGCAAGCCATATACCTAAAACGACGAAGACAAGTCCGATATAAAACCAAGGTGATGCTGCCATTGGTGGATAAAAAGTATATAATACAGATGCTTCACCAATGATAATTTGTGAAGCAGCTAATGCTGTTCCAAAAAGCATGGAACCAAAGGCCGTCCATCCTAGCTTACGAGTAATCGGACGTAACCCGCCTAACGTATGGGATACCCCCGCATATACATACCCGATTAAAAATGTTCCTGTAAATACAAGGATAAGAAGAACCCCGTGAGTCGTTAATGTCTGATAATAATCAAACCAATTAGGCATAGTTATCAGATTGGCTCGTTCTAAAACTTGTAATAATCCAAAAATACCGCCGAGAAATAGTGCGATAAAGGACACTGTGAAAAATGAAAGTGTAATTTTTCCGTCTTTCGGATTTGTTGCCGTAAACTTTGTAACTTTTTCTTTTACTTTATTTGTAAATGATTTATTCATTGTAGCTTCCATTATTTATTCCTCCTTTCTCTATTTCACCGTGATCGTTGTACTCATAAGTTGATGCCCGGTTCCGCAATATTCGTTACATAAAATTAAATATTCTCCTGGTTCATCAAAGGTTTGAGAGATTGTTTGAATATGTCCGGGTAAAACCATTGCGTTTACGTTTGTATCAATAATTTGAATACCATGAACAACGTCTTTAGATGTCATAATAAAGTTCACAGTAGAACCGACTGGAACTTCGATATCTCCTGGATCAAAGGAAAAGGCTTGGAGTGTCATAACGACATCATATTCATTTTCTCCAACCTCGAACACTCCAGGATCTTTAAACAACTCATGTTCATCAACTTTTTGTGGATCAAGGGTCTCTTTATGACTTGGTGGACCCATATCTAAAGCAAAGGTCTGATATCCCGTAATAAGCATGGATAAAATGATAACGATGACTGCTAAAACAAGCCAAATTTCTTCAAAACGATGTAATTTCATGAATAATCAACTCCTTATAATCTAATCATGTAAAAGACAAATAATGTCACCATAAAAATGACAATTCCACCACCAACAAAAACTAAAGATGAAAATAATGTTCCTTTTAATGAGTTCATTTCTTCCTCGTCTATTTTTGTTTCTTCCATAATATTTTTACTCATGTGAACACCCTCCTCTTTGTCTTTTTTAACTCAACTTAAGTATAGGGTTTTACTACACCTCATGATGTGATTTAAATCACGTTATTCTCAATTCGATGAATTTAATTGAGAATGAAAAGAAACATTGTTTTATCAACGTTTACAGGCTATCCTCCAAAAATTATTGCAAAGATTTTACAAAAAGGGAGCCCTTTTTGACAAAGTTCATTCAAAGGTTTGTAACACTTTTGTCACGTTTTTAAAAAGATATCTTTCTGTCTATAAAAAAACCTCTAAAGATAGACAACGTGTCCATCCTTAGAGGTCACTTAACAATCATTCATATAATTAAGCTATTCGCGGAAATAAAATATTGTTTTCTAAATGGATATATTCATGTACCTTTGCTTCTAATTCGTTTAATCTACTATAAGTAACACGGTATGTGCCACAAGCATGAGCTGGAGCTTCAAAATCCTCCGTTACTTTTCGAATAGCTTGTAAAATTTCATACGTTTTCTCATGGTTTTCTTCTAACTTATTAACCATTTCAATTTTTTCCTGATGAGCATCTTCTCCAGTTTGTAAATTGTTGAAAAATTCCCTTTCTTCAAGTTGAATATGAGTCACTATATTATCTTTAACCTGTTCATAAAGATCATACAATGTATTTAAATGTGGTTGTTCTTGTCCATGGACATGGTTTACCCTTGTTACATACTCATTAAGCATCACTAATTCCTTTTTAAGGTATATATGATATTTAGAACGAATTATTTCAACTAACTCAGGAATAGGTATGTTGTCCCACTCCTTAGCAGCTCGCCCTTCCTTTTTCCAAACATCATACCGATCGTTCAATTCGTTGACGATTGTTGCTGGACTTATATTTAAATCCTCACATTGATTACTTATTGTACGATCCCCTTTACAACAAAAGTTAATATGATACTGTTTAAACAAGTCACTTGCTTGCGGATATTTCTTGATCACTTCTGCAGGTGTGTTTTGTTCATGAAACAAAAAAATCTCCTCCTTTTTATTGTACTGTCTTAAGAATACCCAGATAGGAGGAGATTTGCCGTGATATAAATCACACTTTTATACTTATTTTAAATAAGGATGTTAATGATTAATAACAAATCACTAACGTCTCACATCAATCTTTAATCATCTATTGAAAAAATATATCGCTTTATTGCTTGAGCTACACCGTTATTATCATGGGTTTCCGTTACTTCATCAGCGACTTCCTTCAAAGTTGTTGCTGCATTTCCTACAGCGACACCTAATCCTGCTTCTTGAACTAAATAAAAGTCATTATTACTATCACCGACAGCCATAACATCAGCAAAATCTAAATCTAGCTTTTCAAGAACTAAGCGAACCCCTGATGCTTTTGTCACATTTTTAGCAGAAATCTCTAAATTTGTTTCCCGGGAATCTGTAATTGTAATTGTCTCAAGATGGTTAAAATCATCTCTTAATTCATCAATTACCTCTGGTTCCTTATGGGATATTCCCAACTTCAACAAACCTAGTTTAGGTTTCATTTCTTTAGGGTTTCTATAGTGAGTAATACTTTCTACGTCATAACTCCAAATTTTAGCCTTTGATTGTGCCGCCCTTTCATACATATATGTTATAGCCGCATCATCCATATATGTTCTTCTTAATAGTTTCCCTGGTGCTTCCCATACATCTGCTCCATTTAGTAGAACTTGTGGACCTTCTAATTGCAATTCTTTTCTTAAGTGTTCTGTCCGCTGGATTCCTCGTCCCGTTGAAAAAATAACATGAACACCTGCTTGTTTTGCTTTTTCTATCCAATACTTATTTTCAGCTGATATTTCCTTTTCTTTGTTTAATAAGGTCCGATCCAAATCTAGTGCTAATAATTTATAATTAGGCATTAATAAAATATCTCCCTTTAATCATTGATCATTTTCACATATTCAT
>DATGRX010000096.1:0-8127 GCA_035303185.1 Bacillota bacterium | reverse complement strand
TTAATGGGGAGTTAATGACCTCCCAAACCGGTTCTTATCGAGTTGTTCAGAAAAAGTATACAACAGATAAATATTATTTTGAAAAGTATGTGAATGGGGATTTACAAATAAGGTATTTGTTTACATTAGAACCAATAGATGAAAAGTATTTAAATCAAGTAAAACATGTTATCACAAAGGATGAACGGTCTTCCTTTAATAAGTCCCTTTTAATCACAAAACTAACAAAGGATGGACACCAAACATTAACAGACGATTCCTTCACGACGGTTGTCAATGGCAAGAGAAAAAAACAAGTTGTTCATCGCGAAAAGTTGAAGCATCTAGCTGTCACACATTTTCATATGGAAGAACCTTTGATGAAAGAAGTGTTAAAAAGGTAATCCCTTTATTATGAAGGGATTACCTTTTCTTATTTGTCTAATTTCGTATTAATTTCTCGTAAGGTTCGGTGGATGTTTGTTAATGTTAGCAGAATAAGACCAAGCATAATAAAGGAGACAATTTCACCGGTAATAATAGCTAGCGCAGCAATAATAATAAAGTAAATCGTATACATCCAGTTCGACATCATATAACTCCTTTCCGTTCATAGCAGTACAATTGTTTTTAGTATATCATAGCTTGTTGTCATTGTCTGACTTTTTATCTAGTTACTTCTCTTAAAACTTCCCGGGCAAAAAAGTAGTAGGATGTATGCGGATAGTCACTTAGTATGTTAAAAGTATCATAGGCTAGCTTTCGTGCTTCTTTTCTTTTGCCCACACGATAATAGCAACGGGCTAAGTAACTTTTAGAAATTATTCGTAAAGAAGTGTCAACTGGGTTCATTGTAATATGTTCTGGGATGAAATGTTCATTGTTTTCAAAGATTGGTATAGCTTGTTCATATTTACCTTCCCGTGTCAGACAGCGAGCTTTAGCATCTTTTAAAAAAGTATGTACATCTTTAATTTGATAATCTGCTAAATGTGCATACCTTTCTGTTTCTAATGCTTCCTTTGTTTGATCGATGAGCTCATAGGCTCGTTTGAAATTTTCCTCATAAAATTCATTGTAGTGAATTTGATTAAATAACATATCTAACCATAATTCGTCGTTTTCAGTGAGGGTAACGAATTGCTCTACTTGCTCGGCTACCTTTCTTGCTTCCGAAAAGCGAAAATTGTCATAAAGAAGTAAAGCTACCATATTATTGATTTCAAAAAACCTATTCATAATGAAGTGCTTTTTCATATAGTCGATTGCTTTCTGGGCAATCGCATAAGCTTCTTCACGCTTTCCTAGTGATTCTAATGACATAGCTTTTATATAAAGCAAATCGATATATGTTGCTTGGGCATCTTTATTATCCTCAAAAATATCTTCTTTCAATGCTTTGTCAACGATTTCAATCGCTTCCTCATAGTTTGCTTCAAGGGCGGAGGCATTAGCTAACAATACTTTGATACTTAATGCCCGCCATTCCATTTGTAATTGATTAAACAAAGAAATTGCCTTTTCGGCATGATATTTCCAATCTTGATTAGATAACTCTTTAAAAGGTTCAGGGTGAAGGGCAAATAAAAAATATGTATGACGAGCGATAAGTTCATGAATGATCGCTGTTTCATACATTTCACCTAAATGAGGTAAGAGATTTTGCAATTTTTCCAGTTGTTCGATCGTCATTTCCGGATCGTTTAATTTCGCTTTTTCTTTAAAGGTTTGAATTATTTTTCGTAACTCTTCTCGTGAATATTTTCCTAGTATATCGCTTAATGGAACGTTTAAATTGGTAGCAATATGTTGCAGTCTGTCAATGGAAGGTTTCGTCTTATTATTTTCAATAAGACTAATCATTCCAGCAGAAATATGTTCATTCGCAAGATCAGCAATGGTCATATTTTTTTCCTGGCGGATGCGCTTAATATTTTTGCCGATATGTTCCACCTTTTCCACCTCCACTGATGTTTCATATATCAATTGTACATTAATATATCAAAAAAATCATTTAATATATTGAAATAAACTTAAATATAATATATAGTGTTATTTAATATATTAAATATTTAGTTTAAGGAGTTGATTTCTGTGCAAGCTATCCGGGTAAGAAACTTACAAAAGCATTATAAAGAAAGAAAAACGAAGAATGTGATTAAAGCAGTTCATAATATTTCCTTTGACATTCAAAAAGGGGAGATTATCGGATTGTTAGGACCGAATGGAGCGGGAAAGACAACGACGATTAAAATGATTTGCGGTCTAATCAATCCCGATGGTGGGGACATTCAAATTTTAGGAAAAGATGCCTTAGACAAACGGGCAAAGACGAATCAATATATTAGTGCTGTGCTAGAAGGAAATAGGAATTTATATTGGCGGCTTACTGTGCAGGAAAACATGGAGTATTTTGCGGGTAATCGTGGTATCAAGCGAAAGGATATCCAGGAGGAGATTGAAAAACTTCTTAAGCGGTTTGAACTTATCGATAAAAGAAATGAACTCGTTCATAGTTTGTCCCGTGGTATGCAGCAAAAGTTAGCAATTGCCGTTGCACTCCTTGCCAAAACGGAAATTATTTTACTTGATGAACCTACCCTGGGTCTTGATGTTGAAATTAGTTATGAGGTAAGAAAGTTAATTCGCGAAATTGCGGAGAAGGAAAATCGCACGGTTATTATTAGCTCCCATGACATGCCAGTCATTGAAGATCTTTGTGAACGCGTGATTATTGTTAACAAGGGTGAAATTATAACCGATGATCGGGTAGAAAATTTACTCGAGTTGTTTGAGACGGAATTTTACACCGTTGAAATTGCAAAAGTGCTAACCCATGAGCAACAGGAACAATTACAAAAAATCTTTCCACATTCAGTTTACGAAGAACAGGAACAGGGAGCAAGTATCCAAATTCATTTAACAGACAGCGAGCAAATATACGTCTTATTCGATATTTTGAAACTTGATCAAACACCGATTATCCGACTAAGGCATGAAGACACACCCTTTGAACAAGTGTTTTTAAATCTAGTCCAAGGAGGAGACGAGTATGTGGCAACTGTTTAAGGCGAATTTTAGGAAAGAATTCATCGAAATGATAAGATATTATCCGAATACGATTGCGCAAATTATTTCATTATATTTAATGTTTTTAGCTGCTTTTTTAGGATTGAAGTTTATTGGGAATCCTGCCAGTTTTGATGATAATGTTCAGTATACGATCGTAAGTATGCTAGCTTGGTTGTTAGCGATGGCTTCTTTCGGAAATCCAAGTGTGACGATTTTACAAGAAGCAACACGAGGCACGCTTGAACAATTATATTTAACACCTTATCGAACGTGGAAAATTATGTTTAGTCGGATTGTGTCTCAACTTTTATTAACGGCAATTATGGCCTTTATATTAATTGTCATTATCCAAATAACAACGAATCAGTGGCTAAATTTTAATCCATTAACAACAATCCCGATTATGGCAGTTACCTTTTTAAGTATGGTCGGGGTTGGGTTTATGATGGCGGGAATTGCCATGGTGTTTAAGCAAATTCAAAATATTTTGCAAATCTTACAATTTATCTTAATGGGAGTCGTCTTTTTTCCGCTAACAATTGCTCCGTTCTTAGAAGTTTTGCCCTTTATCAAAGGTGTGAATATGCTTCGAGATGTGATGATGAAGGATCTAACGCTAATTGATTTTACAGTCATGGATTATTTGTCCTTATGTGTAAATGCTATCGTTTATTTATCGATAGGTATCTTTGTTTTTATTAAATGTGAGTTAGCAGCAAAGCAACGAGGATTACTTTCTCAATATTAAAAATGAAGTGGAGTTTCATGACGAGACTCCACTTCATTTTTTTATCTTTTTAATAATTTCATTTCGCTTTTCCATTTGGGCATATCTTTTGCTAAAATGTTCCCGTTCATTTTCCGTGAAAATACCTTCGATAATGTGAGTACCCGTTGTGCTAATGGCCTCTCGTACTCGCTCGATGACATTTTCTATCGTGATCTTTGTGTTCAGTAATGCGGAAAGAGAACCTAAAACTTCAGGTTCCACCGTAGGGTAAACGAACTTCGTCTCTTCCCCTTGTAAGCTAAGATCGTAAAACTTTCGAACGAGTTTCGCCCGTTCATAACTGTTTCCTTCAATGTCTAAATATATTTGAATAGCTGCGGCATCTTTAACTCGTCTTTGGGAAATGCCAGCAAATTTTATTCCATCAATACTTAAATCATAATCTCCAGGACAGTAAGAACCGACAATTTCATAGGCTTTAATTTCATTGGTTATATCTTGAAACATATGTTGAATAAAGTGATACATCGCTTGAAAGCCATCGTCGATCGATAGTTTTTTTACATTAGGTAAAATTAAAGATATATTTAAAACTCCGCGATCTAAAGCAACAGCAAGCCCGCCTGAGTTTCTTACCATTACTTCATAGTTTTGTTCGTGTAAAAATCGAACACCTTTTTCTAAATAAGGAAGGCGGGAATCGGGAATACCGAGCACGATTGTGTCCGGGTGACTCCACACACGAACGACAGGGTGAGACACTCGCTCACTAACGGATAAAGATAAAGCGTCATCTATAGCAAAAGAAGTAATCGCATCGTTCGGTTGTTCGAAAATTCTTTCGGTTTTTGTATGATCAAAAAATCGAAATGTATCATAAGTAATTATATCTTGCCACGTTTTCATTGTTATCTCCTTAAATGTTGTTTTGGTGTTGGTTTCTTCCATTGTTCTATTATATAATATGTACAAGTTGCGACAAAAGAAAAGGGTTGATCGTATGGATAATGAAAAGTCTGAGCTCGGTGAAGTAAAGGTTTTTAAAGATCCTGTTCATAAATATATTCGCGTCAAAGATCAAGTCATTTGGGATTTAATTGCTACCCGAGAGTTTCAACGGTTAAGACGCATCAATCAGTTAGGGACAACATATTTAACCTTTCATGGTGCTGAACATAGTCGTTTTAACCATTCCCTTGGTGTGTATGAAATTGTTCGGCGAATGGTTAAAAATTTTACGGGAAATCCAAATTGGAATAAGGAAGAGCGACTCGTTAGTCTTTGTGCAGCTCTCTTACATGATTTAGGCCATGGACCGTTTTCCCATTCTTTTGAAAAGGTTTTTGAACTTGATCATGAAAAATACACACAAAAAATTATTTTAGGTGACACGGAAGTAAATGAAGTGTTGCGCAGCATCAGTGATGATTTCCCTCAAAAAGTCGCGAGTGTCATTAATTTAGAGTACGAAAACAAGTTAGTAGAAAGTTTAATCTCTAGCCAAATTGATGCAGATCGTATGGATTATTTGCAGCGGGATTCTTTTTACACAGGTGTTAGTTATGGTCTGTTTGATATGGAGCGGATCTTGCGTGTTATGCGACCTTTTAAAAATGAAGTCGTTATCAAATCGACAGGGATGCATGCGGTAGAGGATTACATTATGAGCCGTTATCAAATGTATTGGCAAGTTTACTTTCACCCTGTGACGAGAAGTGCGGAAGTTTTGTTAATGAAAATTTTTAAGCGTGTCAAAAAATTGTGCGAAAATGGTTATGAATTCCAATTAGAGCCTGTTCACTTTACGGCATTATTTGCAGGCGACGTATCTGTCGAACAATATTTACGGTTAGATGAGACGATTGTTCATTATTATTTTCAACAATGGCAGAAAGAAAACGACTTTATTTTACGGGATCTCTGTTCCCGATTTATCAATCGAAGGTTATTTAAATATGTTCATTTTGTACCGGAAAAACAAGCGGCTGATTATGAAAGATTACAACAATTATTTAAAGAAGCGGGTATCGATCCAGCGTATTACTTAGCGATCGATAAATCTTCAGACTTACCCTACGATGTTTATGAAAAATCAAATGGTAAACAAAATGTAGCCATTCAATTACTCATGCCCGATGGCTCGCTAAAAGAGTTGTCAGAGGAATCGGCACTTGTTGATGCGATTTCTGGAAAAAGAAGAAAGGATTACAAATTATACTTCCCACTTGACTTATTGGAAAATCATGAAGATGAAAAGCTTATACAGGAAATCATGCATATTTTAACGAAGTATGAAGATGTTTCTTAATTTTTAAAAGGTGTTGAAGATATTTGTTTGGATTAATGTTTCGAGGTTTTGTTGTTGGCGTAATGGAAACGGTTCCTGGTGTTAGTGGTAGTACAGTAGCTATGATTTTAGGTATTTATGAAAAGTTGATAGAGAATTTAAGTTTACTAACGACAAAAGAGCGAAAAAGAGCTTATCCATTTTTATTTGTTTTCTGTATCGGAATGGTCATTGGATTTGGCTGTTCGCTCTTTTTCATTGATTTATTATTAACGAATTATCGAATGCCGACATTAATCTTTTTCGTTGGGATTATTTTTGGGTTTCTTCCTTATTTAGGTCGTGATACGCTCGAGCTTGCTCATGGTCGTTTATCCATTCGACATTTTAGTATCTTCATCATCTTTTTAAGTCTGGTCGCTTTTGGTCAGTCTTTAAATGTCGTGAGTGAACTTGATGTCGGTAACCTTTCCGCATATCATTACGTCTTTCTCATTAGTGTCGGTTTTATCGCTAGTACAGCATTAGTTTTACCAGGAATTAGTGGTGCGCTTATTTTAACGATTTTTGGTGTATATGAATTTGCAAAAGATGCTTTACTCCAATTACAAATACCGATTGTCTTATCAATTGGAAGTGGCGTTTTCTTAGGTGTGCTTATTTCAAGTAAATTTATCCGCTTTCTGTTACAAAACTATAAAGTTGAAACATACTGTGCAATGGTTGGTTTAGTGACGGGTTCGATCTATGCCATTTTACACCATGTGCAATTTGACCTTAACTTGCCGATGATGATTTCTTCGATGGTGACGTTTTTTCTAGGGGTCTCTGTATCGATAGTTTTAATGGAAAGATAATGAATTGCGAAATCAAACAACATGAACTCATACAAATAGGTATGCTACAATAAAACGTGATCATGTCAAAAGGAGGTTCATAAGTATGAAAAGGGACAACACTCCTAAAAGAAGAAGTAAACAGACTTTCACGATTATCAAAGACGATGCGACAGACGGACATGGTGGTTATGGAGCTGGCTCTATTAGCTTAGAAAACATGTCATCCATTATAGTTGATCCGGAGGGGAACCAAGCTTATTTAGAAATGGACGCCATGCATGCTCGAAGTGATGTTGAACGACGCGTTCGGTATTACAATGATAAGTCAAAAGTTCCAGATGGTAGGCTATATTGGATTGCATGGGTAACTGTCGATGTTGGTGAGAATGGTCTTTATTATGACGGTGTGACAGCTAGCGAATTATTAATTGATAAGCCTAATAAACGAGCATATAAATCAATGCCAGAACATGTAAAACATATGGAGCAATCTTTAGCAGGCAAAATTGTAGTCGATCATATGGATGAGCATTCCCGACAATTACTAGGAGAATATTTAAAAAACTATGATGACGGAAAGCTGTGGAACAACTCCAGAGACGAAATAAAAGAAGCTTTTCAAATGTAATAATTCATCAGCCAAAATTGTGACAAATTTGTTAAAATAATCGTTCGTCTTGTATAAATAGAAATAAATTTGTAATATATATTTACAAGGGCTAAATATATTACTAGGACAAAAGATACTGACTATCATTAAGAACAAATGGGAGTCAGTGTCTTTTTTATTCGGGGAAAATGAAGTCGAATAACCTTTTTAGAAAACCACGTTTTTTCTGTTCATCCTTTTCCTTCGGTACTACATCATGTAATGAGCAAACAGTTCTCGGCTCTGTTCCTTGTTTAAAATACATTTTTCGTTGACGTGGGCAGTTCTTAGTAGCAATATGGCCACTTTCAGGATCAATGCTCTTTTGAACAATTCCCGGAGGGGCTTTAAAAGTCTCTTGTTCCGTCCCTAAATGACTTGTTTCCATAAATTGTGCCCAAATTTGTTTGGCAAAGGTGTAATCAATTGAGCTCTGTAATTTCCGATGATCGTCATAACCTAGCCAAATAGCCGTTACAAGGGAAGGGCTATATCCGACCATCCAACTATCAAAATCCGTTGAACCAGACTTTCCAGCATAACTTCGAGTAAGTTGATCAGCGATAGAAGC
>DATGRX010000095.1:0-6066 GCA_035303185.1 Bacillota bacterium | reverse complement strand
TTATCCCATTAATAGCTGACTCATCGTTAGCTTCTTTAAATGCCTTTAAAGACATTAAATAGTAATTCTTTGCTCTTTGTTTCTCATCTTTAGCTGCAAAAACTTTACCAAGACCCCGTAAAGAACACCCCAAACAAATTTGGTCATCTGACTGTTCGGCATAATGAAGCGAATGCATCATAAGTTCTTCCGCCTTTTCTAAACAATTTCTTTTTAACATGATTAGTCCTTGTTCATAGTAATTTGCCGCAAAGGCCACTTGAAAATCAGGCTTACTATTTTTTAATAATCTTAATTCTTCCTCGAATAACTCTTGTGCTTTGCTATAATTTTCAGCCATGCGTTCAACCATTCCCATTTGATGTATTGCAATATGCTCATCTTGGAAATTTCTATTAGCTAGTGTAACTTCTCTAAGTTCAAGATAAATTTGTCGCGCTTGGTTAAAATCTTTTTGATGGGATTTAACAAATCCTAATCCATGTAAAGCATTGATATATTCATCGGGAGTTATATCGGGACTTTTTAGGCATTCACCGTATAACTTCTCTGCTTCAAGCAACTTTCCATTATTAAATAATTCAAATGCACGTGTTAACTTTTTATCTATTGTTTCCAACCATAACGCCTCCCGCGAAGGAGATAACTTTCTCTATTAAACAATCTGGCTCAATTGCTGAATCCTCTGATTAAAGTAAGTTTAACATAAATTCTTAATGGACGTTATCGAATGTTTGGAATTTTCTGAGGTTACCACTACCGTAAACTCTTCCGCCTAAATAGGGATATACATTCGTTTAATTTTTTCAATCAAAATCAAACAAAAATTATTTCACATAAAAAAGATCACTCTAAAAAGTTTGAAACCCCTTTTAAAGTGATCTTTTAATATTAATAAAATTTAAGCTAATCTTATATAATTTTTATGCACTTTTATTATTTATTAGTACCATAAAACACATTCAATTACTAAAAAATCGCGCCTGATTGGAGCATAACTCTTTATCTTTTACCTTAAAGGAAAAGCTTCCTTACTACTTAACTCTGTAGTAAATGGATGAAGTATATAAACAATAAGAGCTAAAACCGGAAACAAACTAAGCAAAATAATGCCCGGCACATCAAAAAAGAGTTGAATAAGAAGTGGTAATAAAATCATTAAGTTTAAAAAAGCGCCTCTTCTTAAGGATTTTCTTGAATGATACTGAGCTGCTCCACACAAAGGACAAGTCATTTTAGGATATAAAGAATTCGTCTTCTTAACCGTTTGCTTCCAACTCCACTTTTTATGACAATTTGTGCAAACTGGCATGAAAATCCCACCTTTTTAAACAACCTGAACCGATTTTGAATAATACCGTCAAATAGCATAAACTTTCAATTTACACATCAGAAATCTTCCCTAAAAAACTTAATAATGTTTAGCTACCCTGGCTGATTAATGACGCTGAACATTAAATAGTTTTTGATAAACCTTATTACCAACTATCAGTCCAATCACTATCAATAAAATCGCGCAATTATCTATTACAGAATATTAATTCCCAATTATTTTAAGTACTCATTTGCATCAATAACTTTACAAGCCTCGGATTCCTGTAAAAATTGTTTAATAAGATGAACATGACTACCTCCAATTAACAACAAAACCCGATCCTCTGAACTTGTGATTACTCTTCTCAAATTTGTATATATAATTAAGTTTCGTTTATACCACCAAGTTAACCAGTCTATTCCATAGTAATTTTTTTCTTTTCCAATCATGGCAATTTCCATGTATACCTCGTGTAAAAATTTAATTGTTTCTATGTTATTCCAACGTTTATAGGCTTCTAAAATTGAAATAGTTGATAATTCCTCAGCTAGGAGTTGTATCGGTTCGATGTATTCTTGCATTATGTGATTATAACGTTCGTTCTCGTGCTTTTTAGCATATTGAAGGATATCACCTAAGTCCGCCCATTCACTTTCGTCTCCCATCCAATCAATACAAGAAATTTCACTAATCCCCATTTTTTCCGCCAATGGAAATCCAATCAATTCTATTTCGTTCTTTCTCTGTTTAAAATCACCTAATTGGTAGTTTCGATAGTTTTTATTTAAGTTTTCTTGTTCCTCATACACAGCTTCAACAGCTAATTTTGTGGGATTGAATTGACTTAGTACCTCAACTACTTCTTTTGACTGTACCTTCAAATCGTTTATACTTTTTTGTTCAACTTTTATTAAATCTGGAGTCTCTCCTAAGTGATGAACACCTATGATCATAACTTCTGGCTTCATGTTTTCCTCCCCATATTTCCGAAAATGACCCGTTTATTGAATAATTTTATTAAATTAAGTTTAACATAAATTCTTAATTAATAATATAGAAAAATCAGAAAATACTTCACTTGGGCTAGGTCATTGTCAATCCTAAAATCGTTTTTATAATTTTACTTCATAAACTCTATCTTTTTTTATTCAGTTACTGGACTTATTTTCTTTACTAATTAGCTTCCTTTCTTTCACCTAATTTAAAAAGTAACAATAAAATATAATGTCATTAAAAAAATTGATAAATAAATCCATTAAATCATTTTTATAAAACATCAATAGTAATTCAAACTGAACCCTCTTACAGGCGAAGAAATAATATTCTTTTCGAAGTTTTACTGTGTAATTCCTTTCAAATTCTCAAACCATAGTGTTGCAAACAAAAAAAGATCACTTTTAAAGAAATTTTCATACTTTCAAAAGTGATTTTTTCTAATTTTAATGATATACACATTACACATGAATAAAACAGGTACTCAGAACAAACTTATGTCACTGTTTTATTTAAACAAATATTACACACATTTTCTTAACATTTATTTCCCATAAACCTGTGATATAACAATGTTAGTCCTCCTGACATAACCGTTATAGATTATTAATTTTTCGGTAAATTCCCAAGGATAAAATTTTTAGCCATAAAATAAGCAGTAGCAGTAAATAGTTGTGTTTGAATTTTGTTTGTTATTATTTGATTTCCGAAACTATCAAAATCAAATAATCTAATTTTTATCTCTTCCGTGTCATCCAGATCTTGTTCATACGCTTTGAACGCATCTAATATTAAATAAGTCTTCACTTTGTTATTTTGCGTGGCTGGATTAACCATAAATTCACCCAAGAAAATGGGTTTTTTCAAAGAGGAGTAACCTGTTTCTTCTTTTACTTCTCTAATTAAACCTTCCTCATCTGTTTCATTACCTTCTTTTTTTCCCGCGGGAACTTCAATAAAAAAATCTTCACCTGCGTGACGATATTGTTCCACTAACACAATTTTATGTTCTCTAGTTATTACAACCGCATTTAACCAATCAGGATACTCATTTACATAATAATCATCTATCACAATACCATTTGGAAGTTCACAACTATCTTTTCTGATATTCCCAAATGGACTTTTGTGGAGATACTCCGTTTTCACCGTTTTCCATTTGTCCATTGTTATCCCCTAATCTTTTTTATTCTTTTAAAATGCTTTTGTTCACTCCATCGAACAATCTCGCCCGTTTGTTGAATAATATGACTCATTAAATCAAGTTTAACATAAATTCTTAATAAAAATTATAGAATATTTAAAAATTTTTAAGGAATTTATAGTTTTATACTTTACTAAAGATATTCATATGTTTGTTAAATCTTTGCAGTAATATCTTACAAAAACATATAAAATAAAAAAAGATCACTTTTTAAGAAGTATTAAAACTTCCAAAAGTGATCTTCTTTATTATTAATGATACACACATATTACACACAATTTTACACAAGTGTTCATCTAGCATAAATGCTATATCTAACATTTATCTTACACACTCTGTTACACACAAATAATTCCTTCAAAACCCTTTAACAACAATACTTATACTACTATATATGAACAGTAGATCTTGTTGTGTTTATCATCCGTCAAAAGGGCAAGTCATCATCGGAAATATCGATGGGTTCGCCGTCTTGACTAAAGGGACTGTCATCTTGCTGGCCTTGATCATGAGTTGGCTGTGTTCCTTGCTGGAAACCTTGTGTTCCCATGCCTGAACTTTCCTCTTGTCTTCGAGAAGAACCCCGGGATTCTAAGAAATGTACGTTGTCTGCTACTACTTCGGTAACATAAACAGTCTTTCCATCTTGATCCTCATAAGTTCTCGTTTGAATCCGTCCATCGACACCGACCATACTACCCTTTTTCATGTAGTTCGCTAAATTTTCCGCTTGACGTCTCCAGACGACACAGTTAATAAAGTCTGCATCTCTTTCACCCTGTTGATTCGTAAACGGTCGATTGACAGCTAGTGTGAAGTTTGCTACGGCTACCCCATTAGGAGTATATCGTAAATCCGGATCCCTCGTTAATCTTCCGACAAGTACAGCACGATTCATCATCAAAACCACTCCTTATTTATTGATCGTCTTCACGAACGATGAGATGGCGAACTACATCTTCAGAGAACTTTGCTTGCCGATCGAATTCTTCAACCGCTTCATATGTTGACTCAAAGTTAATGAGAACGTAGTAACCATCACGATAATTGTCAATTTCATAGGCAAAACGCTTTTTACCCATTTCTTCAACATTTTCAATTTCCGCGCCATTATCTGTTAAAACACTGTTGAGACGCTCAATTAATGCTGTTTGAGCTTCCTCCTCGATATCTGGGCGGATGATGTACATAATTTCATATTTTCTCATCCGTTACACCTCCTTTTGGACTTAACGGCCCTTTCTATAGTTTTTGTCAGAAAGAGCAAGGAGTAATTGATTTTTTAATTACTCACATCTTAAAATAATATCAAATTTTTACAAATAACACAAATAAAATTTATACATTAAATCGGAAATGGATAACGTCACCGTCTTGAACGATATAATCTTTTCCTTCTAAACGGATTTTTCCTAATTCTCGGGCACGAGCCATCGAACCTGCTTCAATTAAATCTTCATAGGAAACAGTCTCCGCTCTAATAAATCCACGTTCGAAATCTGTATGAATTATACCCGCAGCTTGTGGAGCTGTCATACCCTTTCTGAACGTCCATGCCCTAACTTCTTTTTCACCAGCTGTAAAATAAGTGCCTAAATCTAATAAATCATAGGCTGCGCGAACGAGTTGATCAAGACCAGATTCCTCTATACCTAATTCTTCTAAAAACATCTGTTTCTCATCTTCATCTAACTCTGAAATTTCTTCTTCAATACTTGCACTAACAATAATTACCTCTGCATCCTCTGCACTTGCTAATTCTTTTACTTTTTGAACATGATCATTATCTTCTGGTGCGACAACATCATCTTCACTAACGTTTGCTACATAAAGTACTGGCTTAGCTGTTAGCAAATGTAATTGACGAACGTAAACTTGTTCTTCTTTTGTAAACTCTAAGGAACGGGCAGGTTTGTCGTTTTCTAAAGCATCCTTTATTTTTGTAAGTATTTCATGTTCTTCTAGACCTTTTTCATCCCTTTGGCGAACAAGACTTTCTACTCTTTGTAATCGATTATTCACTGTTTCTAAATCCGCTAAACCTAATTCTAAATTAATCACTTCAATATCACTAACGGGATCAACTTTTCCAGATACATGGGTAACATTATCATTATCAAAGCATCTTACAACGTGACAAATAGCATCTACTTGGCGAATATGAGATAAAAATTGATTTCCTAAACCTTCTCCCTCACTAGCTCCCTCAACAATTCCTGCAATGTCCGTAAATTCAAAGGTTGTTGGGATCTCCTTCTGCGGGGTAACAACTTCAGTAAGTTTATTTAAACGACCGTCTGGAACTTCAACAATTCCTACGTTTGGATCGATCGTACAAAACGGATAGTTTTCGGCTTCCGCTCCTGCTTTGGTAATTGCATTAAATAAAGTAGATTTTCCAACATTTGGAAGTCCGACAATTCCTGCTGTCAATGACATTTTTAAATTCCACTCCTTAAGGATAAATTAACGCGTTAATTACATATCATTATAAGTAAACATAAAAAATTGACAAGATATGAAAGGGACTTGTTCGTTGGCGATTTTAAACTTT
>DATGRX010000094.1:0-11394 GCA_035303185.1 Bacillota bacterium | reverse complement strand
CGTTTCGGAAAACTCATTTGACAATAGCGAATAAATGTAAGGGGATCACCTAATCTTTTTATAAAATAATGACCCTTGTTCACTTGTTTAATACCTTTTGTTAAGGTGTGTGGTTCGGGAACATATCCATAGTCGATATAATGATGAAATGCATAGTCATCAAAAGTATCTTCATAATAAGAAAAGAGGGCGCTTTTCTTTTCCGTTGTCAGAATTGTTTCTTCCGCACTTTCTGTATAATATAATTGTTTTTTTCCGAAGGGATCCCGAGCACCAAAGAGCACTTTTTCTACCGTGTCCCAAATAAGAATAATAAATGACCCTTGCAGTAAGGAAAAACAGTCTGTCTTTTTATATGCAAACAATTTTGCTAGTAGTTCATGATCACTTTTTCCCTTTAATATGTATCCTTTTTCTTGTAAAAGCTTGTAAATTTCTTGCTTGTTTGTAATTGCTCCATCGAATATAAGAACATAGCGATCCTCTGAAAAATAATAAGGCTTTTCCTCGGGATGGAGAATGTGATAAAAAAGAGCAAACTGTTTATCATGTAATAAATCGCTGTTCCCGCGGTGATTCATTCGTTGGGACATTTGGCGGATATCTTGTAAATGTTCTTTACTGAATAATAAACTTTCTTCTTGTAATAATACAGCTAAAAAACTCATGAGCATCTCCTTCTTAAATCGTCATTTCATTTATAGCATCTTATCTATATAAACGTATGACTTAAGGAAAATGTTTCACTTTAGCAAAAAAGCATAGAACAAACAATTTTGAATGTTTTATTCTATGCCACATTTTCGCGTATGCTAAACATTTGGTGGTTCTTTAATTTTTTCAGTAACGATGTCTTCCGCTACATCGACTTGGTATGTCTTTCCTTTGTAAACGAATTTGAACTTTCCATTATTGAAATCTGTTCCGATTTCTTTATAAAATATACCTTCATAGTCATTGTTTTTAGATTTTGTAAAGCGAAGTCTCATTTTATTTCCATCTTTTTGGAGAAAAGCTCGAACACCTGGTTCATAGCTTGTATCATCATCTACTTGGATAGAACGGTCCATGGAAACAATATGAATATCGACAAAAGATGAAATTTCCCTTTGTAAGGCACTTGAAAAAGAGCCTTTCGTAATCTCTTCCCAACGATTTTGAGGTGTTTGGCCAATAATTACTTGCGTTATATTGTACTGATGGGCGATATCTGCAATTGCTTTAGATGTAGGGCGCTTTTCATTATCAAGTAAAATAAACTCCTTTACATCTAATTCACGGGCTAATTCTCTCCATTCATCGATATAACGGGATCTTTTTTCATCAAATTCATCATAAGGGAGTTCATCTACTGTTAAAACGTATAATGGACATTCAATAATTTTGGCTAATTGATGGCCACGTTTAATGAGACGTCTCCCGTTTGGTCCATAGTACACGCAAACTAAAATACTTTCATTCATATGTCCTACTCCATCATTCATTGTTCGTACCACCTCACCATTGATGCTAATGCTTCCTTCTTAAATAATAAACATTTGTTACCTTATAGCATATACGAAGTCATCTGGATTTGCCAATATCATTCGGATAATGTGCATGAATTTCGCGTTTATTATATAATGAACAAAGTAAAAATCATCATTTGATGCATTTTAACAAAATTTGTTGTAAAGGAGGTTTCCTTTTGAATACAATATTACTCGCTATCTTCATACCTTTTCTTGCAACTATTTTCATTCCATTTATTCATAAACATACTCGTTTTCATGCTGGATGGTTTGCCCTGTTTATCCCAGCCATTTTATTTATTTTACTAGCTAAGTATATTGAACCAATTGCTGACGGAAAAACTTTCGGGTATGTATTTCAGTGGATACCTTCTTTTGATATTGAATTAGGTATACATTTAGATGGACTAAGTTTAATTTTCGCCCTACTCATTACCGGAATTGGAACACTTGTTACATTATATTCCATATATTATTTATCAAAAGATGAAATGCTTGCTCATTTTTACATATATTTATTGTTATTTATGGGGAGTATGTTAGGTGTCATTTTTTCCGATCATTTAATCGGACTTTACATGTTTTGGGAACTGACGAGTATTTCCTCTTTTTTACTAATTGCCTATTGGTTCCACCGGAAAGGATCCCGTTATGGGGCACAAAAATCACTTCTATTGACTGTCACCGGTGGAATGTCTATGCTCGCTGGGCTACTTATGCTACAGCGAATTTATGAGACATTTAGCATTCAAGAGATTATTACAAGTTTTACAGACGGAACAGATCATATATTATTCGTACCAGCGATGGTATTAATTTTAATTGGAGCCTTTGCTAAATCCGCTCAATTTCCGTTTCACATATGGTTACCAGATGCGATGGAAGCTCCTACACCCGTAAGTGCATATTTGCACTCAGCAACAATGGTAAAAGCAGGAATTTACTTAATCGCCCGGCTTACCCCAGTTTTTGCTGGACATCAAACATGGTTTTGGCTCGTTAGTGGAGTTGGATTGATCACGTTATTCTGGGCCGCTTTTACCGCAATACGACAAACCGATTTAAAAGCTTTACTTGCTTATTCAACAGTGAGCCAACTTGGACTGATCATGAGTTTAATCGGTGTCGGTTCAATTGCTTTATATGCCCAAGAAAAAATAGATATTACTTTTTATACGCAAGCTACCTTTGCTGCACTTTTTCACCTTATTAACCATGCAACGTATAAAGGTGCACTCTTTATGGTCATTGGAATCGTTGACTACCAAGTTGGAACGAGGGATATTCGAAGGCTCGGCGGTCTTATTGCACTTATGCCCGTTTCCTTTACGATTGCATTATTTGGTAGTTTTTCCATGGCAGGGCTTCCTCCTTTTAACGGTTTCTTAAGTAAAGAAATGTTTTTTACTGCTATGCTTCAGGTGAAAGACTTACAAATCTTTTCATTAGATGCACTTGGAACTTTGTTTCCTGTCATTGCTTGGATAGCTAGTGTGTTTACTTTCGTATATAGTATGATCATTGTTTTTAAAACGTTCTTTGGACCATTTGATAAAAAGGAACTCGGTCATATTGAAGAACCAAAGCCTGGTATGCTCATTTCACCGACAATTCTTGGGATCTTAGTCGTCGCTATTTTCTTTTTTCCTAATACGATTGGAAAGTATCTTGTGGCACCGGCCATGGCGGCTATTTATCCCTTTGAAGTATTTTCTACACATCTACATTATGACATTGCGTTATGGCAAGGGTTTAATACAGAATTGCTGATGACGATAGGTATTGTTGTTTTAGGGACGATCCTTTATACAACATTGCGTTATTGGGAGAGGATTTACCGATTATTTCCTGAAAAGTACTCCCTTGATGCCTTGTACAACTTTACATTAGAAAAACTAGAAGCAAGTTCACGGACTATTACGAATGTATATATGACTGATTCATTACAACATTATATTCGCTACGTGATGGTGTTCTTCATTACCATAACTGGGGGTTATTTCCTTTACGCTGGCGCCTTTTCTTATGATGGCTCTGAAGATGGAACGATGAGTACGTTTGTCGCATTACTCGTTGTGATTATATTTATGGCAGCAATTGCGATATTACTCGTAACTTCAAGACTTTCTGCCATATTGTTTAACGGAGTTATTGGCTTTTCGATCGCTACATTGTTCGTCATATTTCGTGCCCCGGATTTAGCTTTAACACAG
Organism: Bacillota bacterium; assembly: GCA_035303185.1. Lineage (GTDB taxonomy): Bacteria > Bacillota > Bacilli > Bacillales > Amphibacillaceae > CALAMD01. Next base: position 7,670 of record DATGRX010000094.1, on the reverse strand, counting down.
CTCGTCATTGAAACAGTTACGACAGCACTCTTTTTATTAAGTTTTTACTTTTTACCAAAATGGTCGAAAAAAATGCGAAACGTTCGTATAAACTGGACAAATTTACTCATTTCCATATTAGTTGGAATCACCTTTACACTTGTAACATTGTCTGTGCATAGTGAAAGAATGTTTGAATCCATTTCATCGTATTTTGAAAATGCCTATCAACTTACCGGGGGGCAAAATATTGTTAATGCGATTTTAGGGGATTTCCGAGCCTTTGATACGATGTTAGAAATAATTGTGTTATTCATCTCGGGAATCGGCGTTTATGCGATTATAAATGCGGGCAATCGTAAACAAAGGACTGATACGCATGAAAATTAATGAAGTCATCTTACAATCGATTGCAAAACTTGTTGTATTTATTATTTTAACTCTTGCCATTTATTTGTTTTTCTCAGGTCAACATATGCCTGGTGGTGGGTTTGTCGGTGGATTAGTGCTTGCTTCTGCTTTTGTTTTGCTAACGTTAGCTTTTGATACAGAAACGATTGATAAGGGGTTTCCCGTAGATTTTAAACTTATTGCAGCTTTAGGAGCATTTATCGTCGTAGCGACTGGATTAGGTGCCACGGTTTTCGGAAAAGACTTTTTATATCAAACGATCTTTCACATTCAAGTACCGATTTTTGGTAACATTGAGTTTGGTACGATGACGATTTTTGAATCCGGTGTAGCTTTAGCTGTATTAGGAGTTGTCGTAACAATTATTTTAAGTATTAGTAAGGATGTGTAATTTATGGAAACAGTTATGATCATCCTAACAGGTGTTTTAGTGACCGTTGCAACGTATTTAGTATTATCCAAAAATATAATTCAAATTATTTTAGGGACGGCTGTATTTACCCATGCGAACCACCTTTTAATAATGATCATGGGACGATTAGCTAATGAAAATGTCCCTTTACTAGGTGAAAGCGGAGAGCAATATGCTGATGCACTTCCTCAAGCACTTATTTTAACGTCTATTGTTATTAGTTTCGGTGTAACAGCGGTCTTTCTAGTCATCGCATACCGAACTTATCAAATGACGAACACGGATGATCTAGGGGATTTAAGAGGGTTTTTCTATGAATAATTTAATTGTACTTCCTATGGTTTTACCAATATTAGTTGGAATACTACTTGTCTTTTTACAAAAACATCTTTTATTGCAACGGTTATTTAGCTTTATGATCCTAATAGCTAATAGTGTTATTTCCCTATATTTATTACACAATATCCAAACAAAGGGTATCATGCGCTTAGATTTTGGAGAATGGGAGCCACCTTTTGGCATATTATTCGTTGCTGATTCCTTTGCAATGTTACTCGTTTTATCGACGAGTGTTGTTTCGGCTATAGTTCTTTTATACAGTATGTATGCGACAGAGGAACAGATTGAAAAGAGATACTTTTATTCCTTTATACTATTTTTAATTGCCGGTGTAAATGGTTCTTTTTTAACTGGAGATTTGTTTAATTTATTTGTCGCTTTTGAAGTAATGCTCGTTTCTTCATACATATTAATTGTTATTGGCGGAAAACGTCGGCAGTTCGTCAGTTCGATTACATATGTGACGATAAATATTATTTCATCATCATTCTTTTTAATTGGTATTGCTTATATTTATGGAACAGTCGGAACATTAAATATGGCCCATTTATCCGAACGTATTGGAGAAGTTGGACAGACACCAATTCTTACAGTTATTAGCATTATCTTTTTACTCGTCTTCAGTTTAAAAGCAGGGCTGTTTTTATATCAATGGTTACCGCGTTCCTATAGTGCTCCACCGACAGTTATTGCGGCACTATTCGGGGCGCTCTTAACAAAAGTAGGAATTTATGCTTTATTCCGGACCTTTACGCTATTGTTTTACCATGAGGAGCAAATTACCCATACACTTATCACGATTTTGGCGATTGTTACCTTAGTCGGTGGTAGTATCGGAGCAATAGCTTATACAGATTTAAGACAAATCGTCGCATACAATGTCATCATTTCCGTTGGATTTATTTTAATCGGTTTAGCCGTCATGACACCGGAAGCGATGGAAGGAAGTATTTTTTACATTATCCATGACATGATCGTAAAAGCATTACTCTTTTTAGTCATAGGAACGACTATTTATTTAACAGGAAGATCACAGATGTCTCGGTTAAGTGGTCTTATAAAAAACTATCCGGTTCTCGGCTGGATATTTTTCCTAACGATTTTATCTTTAGTCGGAATTCCACCGTTAAGTGGATTTGTTGGAAAGATTTTAATCGGGCAAGGAGCTATCAAAGCTGAATCCTATGTGTTACTCTTCGTAGGGTTTGCCTCAAGTTTATTCGTTTTATATTCTTTACTGCGAGTGTTTATGAATTGCTTCTGGGGTGAAACATTAATTAGCCCTGAGGATGAGAAACCTTTACGTAAAGGACTAATCATGCCCTCCTTACTTCTTGCTATTTTAACAATTGCTTTAGGAATGGGAGCAGAAACAGTTGCTATTTATATTACCGATGCCGCAGAAACATTACTCAATCCACAAATTTATATCGATGCTGTTCTTAAATAATGGGGAGTGAATGAACCATGCCAAATACAGCCGCACAATTTTTGTTAAATTTATTTATCGCTTTGTTGTGGACATTTTTTAAAGACCAAACGGAATTTGTCCCAGAAACCTTTTATGCAGGCTTTCTCATCGGACTCGTTATCGTCTTTATAATGAGGCGATTTTTTGGCGGTCGCTTTTACTTACATCGACTTTACTCTATCATCAAACTCATTTTAATTTTTATTTCGGAAACTTTTCAATCAGCCGTGCTCGTCATTAAACAAATTTTAAGTCCAAAGATCGATATCCAACCGGGAATTTTTAGGTATGAAACGAGTTTAAAAGGGGATTGGGAAGTAACGACGATCTCATTATTGCTTACATTAACACCTGGTTCTGTCGTCATGGAAGTGAGTCCAAAGGGAAATGAACTTTTCATCCATGCGATGGACATTAAACGGCATCGAAAAGATTTAGAAAACTCCTTAGCGAGATTTGAAAAGGCAATTATGGAGGTGACAAGATGATCGATATATTACTAACACTTTCTCTCATATTATTTGGGATAGCCATCTTTATTACATTTATACGGATCATCTTAGGACCTTCGTTCTCCGATCGCGTCATTGCGATGGATGTTATCGGAGTGAATTTACTTTCAGCCATTGCAATTTTATCGATTTTATTTAACACGAAAGCCTTTTTAGAAGTTATTCTTGTGCTCGGTATTTTAGCTTTTATTAGTACGATTGCCTTTTCGAAGTTTATTGAAAGGGGTTATATCATTGAACGAAAACGTGATTGAACTTATTAGTGTCATTATTATTTTCATCGGTAGTATTACGAGTGTTGTCAGTGCGATCGGTATGATTCGTTTTCCTGATGTCTACTCTAGAGCCCATGCGGCCACCAAGACGACTACGCTTGCTGTTTTAATTACTTTATTCGGCGTGTTTCTCTATTTTTTATTCGTCGAAGGTTTCTTTAGTGTTCGTGTATTACTCGTCATTGTTTTCGTCTTTTTAACAGCTCCTGTTTCTGGTCACCTCGTTTTACGCGCTTCTTATCGTGCAAATGTGAAAATGGCGGATTCCACAAAGGAAAATGAATTAAAACCATACTTAAAACGTGATGAAACATAAAAGATACAAAACGACAACGTAAAGTATCTTTTATGTTTTTTCTGCAATCTCCTCTTCTCTTTATAGTAACGTTAAAATTCTCCGCTTTCTAAAACTTAATCATTATTTTATTAGCTAACCTAATTTAGGTTGGCTTTTTTCACGTGTTGTTAATTTGAAGTTTAAAAGGCTAAGAAATGTTGTCTAAAATTTGTAACAATACTTGCTATTTTTGTGATATAAGTCACAATTTTAAACATTTTTCAGTGCTAAGATGAACGTGACATTGACAAATCGACATTAAAACTTTGAAAAAGACTATTTAAACGAGGGGGTGGTAACTATTGATTATGTGAAGTTTGATGATGTTGTTCATTCGATTACGCAAGCTGGAGAAGCAAAAACAAAACTATCCATCCGAGAGATATTAATTAAGTCTATATTATCTGGAGCCTTTTTAGGATTTGCTACAACATTGGCCTTTACTGCTTCTGTGCAAACTGGACTCGATATTGTCGGAGCGATTATTTTTCCAACTGGATTTGTCATGATTTTACTTCTAAACTTAGAGCTTGTGACGGGATCCTTTGCGATTATCCCGATTGCAAATTTTAGAAAAAAGGTAACAACTTCATCGATGTTTCGAAACTTAAGTTGGGCATTCTTTGGAAATTTACTCGGTAGTATATTTTATGCTTTGCTGTTTGCCATTTCAGTTTCCAAGTTTGGTAGTTCAATGGATTCACCATTAATCGAAAAAATCATCTCTGTTGCTTCAAACAAAACATTAGGTTACAAGTCTTTAGGAATGAGTGGACTGATTACGATGTTCGTCAATGCTTTACTTTGTAATTGGATGGTTACGATGGGAGCAGTGATGAACTTTACATCTAAAGCGACCATCGGAAAAATTGCTGCTATGTGGATGCCAGTTTTCATTTTCTTTGCCCAAGGTTTTGAACACGCAGTCGTCAATATGTTCGTCATTCCTGCAGCGATGATGCTCGATGCGAACATCGGATTAAATGACTGGTGGTTATGGAATCAAATTCCTGTCACGATTGGAAACTTTATCAGTGGATTTTTATTTACCGGTTTAGCCTTACATCTTATCGCCAAAAGGAAAAACGATACCCTTTCTCACATGTCATTAAAAAATGACTGATAAACAGTTGTTTTAAACATTTATTAAAGGAGGAATGACATTGATACAAACAGTCGTATGGTTTGCATCTTTAATAATAATTATTTTAATTGCTGCTATGTTTTTATGGGTTGCTGTGAAGTCGAAGGAAGAAAGTGATTATAAGCCAATTGTCAAGAAGTGGTATAAGGCGAGATCCGTCTATGGTGTTATTCTCGTTCTTGTCATGTTTGCTGTCACGATTTACACATTACGAGAATTACCGTTTAACAAACCTTCCTATGTTGAAAGCTCGGAAATCATTGAAGTTGATGCTGAATCCTTTCAATTCGGTTACGAGTTATCTCAAGATGAGTTTTCTGTAGGGGATACTGTGAAATTTAATGTAACGACTAGAGACGTGACTCATGGGTTTGGTGTCTATAATCCTGACCGTGTGTTAATCGCACAAACGCAAGCAATGCCTGAGTATGAAAACTCTTTTTACATTACATTTGATGAACCTGGAACATATGAAGTTCTTTGTCTTGAGTATTGTGGGTTAGGTCACCATATTATGAAAACGGAATTTGTCGTGAAATAAATTACTAGAATGGAGTGTGAAATAAAAATGAATCACGTAAAATTAACGAGAAATAATGCGATTATAACTCAATTAAAAATTTCTGCTTTAATTGTCATTGTTATGATGGTGTTCGGTGTTCTAATGCTTTTACAACAAGGTGGTATTGTTGATTTTGGGCCTGCTGCTTTTTATCAATTTTTAACGATTCACGGAACAGGGATGATTGGAACGGCTGCACTAGCAACAGCTGGGATTATGTGGTATTTCCTAAGTCATTATGTGAAGTTATCAAAAAGAATTTTGAAAATAAATTTAGCATTGTTCGTAATCGGTGTCGTTATGATCATTATCGGTGTTTTTGCCTTTGATTACTCTAGTTCTTGGACATTTCTTTACCCACTACCGGCAATATCTGGAGGGGCTTGGGGTGTCGCTGGAGCACTTTGTTACTTACTCGGTTTACAAATCGTCGGTCTTGGGTTACTCTTATTAATTTTAGATTGTGGTCGAGCGATTATTAAAGAGTATGGTAGTTTAGCCAAAGGACTAGGTTGGGATGTTATTTTAGGAAAAAAATCAGAAGATGATGCACCACCGACCACAGTTGTAGCAAGTACGATGGTTGTTATCGTCAATACTGCTGCTTTAATTTCTGGAACAATCGTCATCATTATGAACATCATCACTGTATTAAATCCGTCCTTTACTTTCGATCCATTACTTGCGAAAAACTTAACCTTTGCTTTTGGGCACATTTTAGCAAACTCTACGATTTATATGGCAGTCATCGCTGTCTATGAAATATTATCCCGATCAACAAAGCGTCCTTGGAAAGCAAATCGAGTATTTTTAATTGCTTGGACAATGTCTACCGTATTTACAATGCTCGTTTATCCACACCATTTGTTACAAGATACAGTTATGCCGACATGGGCTCTCCTCATGGGACAAATACTTTCCTTTGCGAACGGTTTGCCTGTACTCGTTGTAACTGCATACGGCGCTTTAATGATTGTTTACAAATCTAAAATTAAATGGGATATGGCTTCAGCATTAATTTTCGTTTCTATGTTCGGATGGACGGCAGGTGTTATTCCCGCCATTTTAGACTCAGCAATTATGATTAACCATGTCATGCACAACACAAAATGGGTTCCAGGACATTTCCACATGTACATGGGCTTAGGTGTTATCGCGATGATCTTCGGCTTTATGTACTACTTAGCAAAAAATGAAGTCGGCTTAAAACCAAATACATTAGAACGTATTGCTTACGTCATGTATGTAACTTCGATTATGGGAATAAGCTTTGGATTTTTAACATCTGGTTCACTAAGTACACCAAGGAAATTTGCGGAACATTTCGCAGAATGGCAAGCACCTGCTATATTCGGGGGAATTGCTGGAATATTATTAATCCTTTCAATCACCGTCTTTTTCCTTCGACTCATTGGATATTTACGCAAACGAAAACCAACTGTCACATAACAAAATAAATAAAGGGGGAGTTGTTTGTGAAACGTAAATTTTATATCGGATTAAGTTTGTATGTAATCTTGCTACTCCCGCCTATTGTTACTTTGCTAGAAAAATGGATGGCTACCCATATGCTCGTGCAAATGCCATTACTAATCGTTTCAGGATATTTAATGGGACAACTTATTACCAATAAATATAAAAGGTTTTTTAGCGCGTACAATGAAAATGGAATCCCTGGCATCTTACTTGTTTACTTTATTACGATGTATTGGATGATCCCACGAGCAATGGATGAAGCGATTATGTTACACACTGCTGAAACTTTTAAATTTATTAGTTTACCTTTTCTCGTTGGAATCTTCTTATATGATAGTTGGCCAAAATTAAGTGAGGTAGCGAAGAGTTTTCTCGCTTTTAATTATATCCCGATGTTCGGTATCATGGCCTGGTTATATATTGACTCACCGATTCCAATATGTAATAACTATTTAGAAACGGAACAAAAGCTATTAGGCTGGGGATTCTTTATAATTACACTCCTTATGTTACTTTATGTTTTACGTTATGCCTTTGTTGATCAAAGAAAACCTGAAGAAGTGTAAGTTTTATATTTTTCACAGGAAGAGACTTTTCTTAAGAAAAGTCTCTTTTTTTTTGCTTGCATATTGTTAGACGGTCCATGAAAAACAACGTAACATTTTATGTATTAGTTCTTTTAGGAGGATTTTTATGACACTTAAAAAAATTAACGATGCATATATATCTGTTTTAGATTTAGTTCCCGTAAA
>DATGRX010000093.1:0-32559 GCA_035303185.1 Bacillota bacterium | reverse complement strand
AGAAAAAATAAATTTTGACACACTCGATAACAATCCAATTATTAAAAACTCTTTAGCATCCTTATCTTGTTATGTAAAAGATATGAAAAAAGCAGGAGATCATATGATCTTAATAGCTGAAGTAACGGATGCAATTATTACTGAACAAGAACCTTTAATATATTTCAATAGTAGTTATGGAAAATTATCTTAAATAAATAATCATATATTATCCTTACGATACACAGAGATTTTAAGTTCTGTTGTTCGTAAGTTTTTTTTATTAATTTATATAGGATGATTATTGTAAAGATTAACAATTTCAAATATTGAATAATAACAAATAGATCGTTATCAATGGAAAAGCTTAATGAACTAATTGATGACGCACTTGAAACATTTGATATCAAACGTTCTTTAAGCGCGAAGGGTAATCCTTACGATAATGCTGTAACAGAAGCCACTTTTAAGCTATTTAAGACTGAATTCATGGTTTGCTTGGCTATTTTAGTCCAGTCGAGTACAAACTTGCTACCCTTAAAAAAGTTGTTTAGTTTAGTGTTGACATTCCATTTTTGAATAAGCAAATAATATGTAGTAAATGTATTTTTCTGATATAATTAGCTAATAAAAAAACTTACTATTATTTGAGGTGTTTAAATATGAATTTATTAGAACATGAAATATAACAACTTCTTTTTTATGTAAGAGGACCTCCCATTCTACGTTTCATACCTAATTTTAAACAATTTGGGAGGTAAATTATGATAAGAGATAATCAATTTTTAAGTTATATAAACGATGTGAATAAAGAATTTTCTGGATGGGACTTCTCATTTATTACGCGAACTGGACGAATGAGAAGTGGCTTACTATCGTGGTCTTATGGGAGCATGGCAGGACAATTAATTCAAAATGTCGATTCAATGTTAGACATGGGTACTGGTGGTGGAGAGTTCTTATCTAGGTTGAGACCATTCCCTCATTCTGTTTATGCAACAGAAGGTTACAAACCCAACTTCAAAATAGCAAAAGAAAATCTTGAGCCATTGGGAGTAAAAGTTGTCCCATTTGAGAAGGACTCTGAATTACCATTCAATGATAATCAGTTTGAATTAATTTTAAATCAGCATGAATCATTTTCACCTAAAGAAATCAGAAGAATAATTCAAAAAAATGGTATATTTCTAACACAGCAAGTTGGAGGCTTAGATTGTAAAGAAATTAATGAATCATTTTCTGTTTCATTGAACATTGAGTTTAAAAATTGGAACCTGACGACAGCTTTACAGGAACTTAAAAAGAATAATTTCGAAGTATTGTATAGTAATGAAGAGTACCCAATTCAACGATTTTATGATGTGGGTGCATTAGTGTATTATCTAAAAGCAATACCTTGGCAAGTTCCCGACTTTAGTATCGAAAAATATGAAGAAAGTTTATATAATATACACAAACATATTCAGTCAAAAGGATTTTTTGATGTGAAACAGCATCGCTTTATTATTAAGGCTAAAGCGATATAATTTAATGAGCTCTTCTTATATAAGGAGACCTCATTTTTACTCTTATTGTGCTATTGGGGGCAAAAATGAAACAAGACGATCATTAAAACGATTGTCTTGTTTCTAAATAAACGTTTTTGTATTGGAAAGATAAATGGTCCATTAGAAGAATAGAAGATTCAATTCAAAGGAAAGGTTCCATTACATTTATCCAAGGAAGCGAGAGCTTGTTATCCAGCATTTTATCCGTTTTAGAAAAAGCGTATGACTATTAGGATTACTTAACTTTAAAATCTTTCCCACCCTTAGTTTACATAATATATATTATAGGAAGTTGCTTATTTGAAACATATAAATATCTCAAAATGAATGTATACTTGAGTTATTGAGATATTTTCTTATTTTTTGGGGTATTATTCATATTTTATTCTTTTTAAAGCTTCCTTTGCTGGACCATTAATAACTTCTCCAGAGTAATTAAATCTTGATCCATGACATGGACAATCCCACGAGCGTTCGGCAGAATTCCATTCAACTTCACAACCTAAATGTGTACACGTTGTATCGACAGCGTAAATTTTTCCTTCAGTATCTACATATACACCTGTTCGTTTACCATTTATTCGAATAATTGCTGCCTCATCATGTTTTAGTTGTTCGGCAGATTTTGTATATGTTAATTTACCTTTTAATAAATGTTTAGCGACATCCGCATTTGTCTTCATAAAATTAGTTAATGTCTGTTTTGCATGGAATCTTGTTGGTTGAAATAATTGTAAATATCGATTATTTTTATTAGTAATTGTATCTGTTATTATTTTTGCAGCAATTGTTCCGGTCGTCATTCCCCATTTACGAAATCCTGTAGCTACGAAGATTCTTTCATTGGTTTTTGTTAATTGTCCAATGTATGGAACTTTATCTATTGTTACTAAATCTTGGGCTGACCAACGATATAAATAATTTTGAATGCTAAAGGTTGATTTTGCAAAAGATTGTAATGCTTCATAATGTTTAATTGTTGATTTTCCTTGACCGGTTTTATGATCTTCACCACTTATAAGCCATAGATCTTCATTTTGAAAGTTTGTTGAACGTATGGATCGTGTTGGTTTTTCTACGTTAATATACATACCACCAGGATAATTTTGTTCTGATTTTACAGCTATGACATAGGATCTGCTAGCATACATACGTGTTGGATAGAAGCCTTGACCATCATAAAATGGATAATGGGATGCTGATACTACATACTTACATTGTATTCGATTGTTATTTTTCGTTAAAATTGCTGGATCTGTTCGTTGTTCAACATCAATTGCGGTCGTATGTTCATACATTTGAACTTTTGCTTTTTTACATTGTTCAATGAGTGCTTGTAAATACTTTATGGGATGAAATTGTGCCTGGTTTTGGAGTTTTAAAGCTAATTTGATTGGAATATTTAATGGCAGATCTTCTAATTCCTCATGTGTAATACCTAATTGTTCATAGGCTTTTTGTTCTTTTTTAATTTTTTGTATATAATCATCGCTATTTGTATAAAGATATGCATTTTCTTCAGTGTAATCACATTGTATATCATATTTTTTAATGAGTTTTTCGATTATTTCTTTTCCTTCAACATTAGCTTCATAATATAATAACGCATCACTTTTGCTAAAGTTTTCGATTAGTTTGTTGTAAATCATGCCGTGTTGTGCGGTAACTTTCGCAGTTGTATGACCAGTCGTTTGATGAAGTAATTTTCCCGCATCAATTAAAGCAACATTTAAACCTTGTTGGGACAACATATATGCAGTCGTAATACCTGTAATACCTCCACCAACTATGCCAACATCAACTTCAATATCTTCTTGTAATCGTGGAAAACTTGGTGAACTATCATTATCTAACCAGTATGAAAGCGGATATTGTGGCATGTTTGTTTGCTCCATAAAAAAACACTCCTTACTTAAGGTTTAAGTATAGAGTGTTCTTAAATGTTCGTTACATACATATTTTCTTCTATTCTTCAAAATAATATTTTTTAAAGCCGCCAATTCTTCCAGTATCATCAATAATAAAGTAAAACTCATCAGTTTCATTTTTTACTTCGTAAACTTTTCCTTTTGTTAGTGTATTATCTACTTTATATTGTTTTGCATCTGTATGCACACACGTAATTTTTTTAATCGTTTTATTATCTTCCCAATTTAAATGTATCATATTAACAAACACCTCTTAGTTTACATAATATAATTATGGTTAACTAAACATTTTTTACTTTTCAAATAGTTTTAAATATTCAGCATATCCTTCTTCTTTCAATTTATCCTTAGGAATAAAACGTAAAGCTGCTGAATTTATACAATATCGCATACCACCTTTATCCTGTGGTCCATCTGGAAAAACATGTCCTAAGTGTGAATCAGCATGTTTACTTCTAATTTCTGTCCGTATCATCCCATGGGTCGTATCGAGTTTTTCGATTAGATTATCTTCAGCTATTGACTTGTAAAAACTTGGCCATCCACATTGAGCATCGTATTTTTCCTTGGATGAAAAAAGCGGCTCACCTGATACAATATCTACATATATACCCTCTTCTTCATGATCCCAATATTCATTTTGAAATGGAGGCTCCGTCCCGTCTTCTTGTGTGACATGATATTGCATTGGGGTTAATTGTCTTCGTAAACTTTCTTTCTCTCGCTGTTTCCATGTTTTTTTAATAAAAGAAGCTCTTCCAGAACCATGTTTATATAGCTGATAATGTGTAGGGTTTTTTAAATAATATTCTTGATGCTCATCTTCTGCTGGGTAAAATGTCATCGCTTTAAAAATATCTGTAACAATTGGTTTAGAAAATTTACCGCTATTATCTAATTTTTCTTTTGATTCAATAGCTTTTTTCTTTTGTTCATCATTATGATAGTAAATAGCTGTTTTATAGGATTCACCACGATCATTAAATTGACCACCCTCATCGGTTGGATCGATTTGTTGCCAAAATATATTTAATAGTTCTTCATAGGAAATTAACTTTGAATCAAAAGTAATTTGTACAGCTTCTCTATGGCCAGTAGTATTTGTAATGACCTCTTCATAGGTAGGATTTTTCGTTTTGCCACCGGTATAGCCAGAAACAACTTTAATAATTCCTTTTTTCTCATCAAAAGGCTCAACCATACACCAGAAACATCCACCAGCAAAAGTAGCTAATTCATGTTGTTCAGCCATTGTCGTCCTCCTTTATGAATATGGTAAGTATATATATATTATGACAACGTATCCTTATGAAAGTCAATTTTAAACATATAATGTAGGCTTAGAACGACCATCTGTCAATCGTTTTTGATCAACATTTTTTTGTTCTTCAACGACGTTTTTCACTTGTTTCGTTGATTCAATTTCTTTTTGATCGGTATTACTTGCATTGTTTACAGCTTTCATCATTTTATACAATGCAGGTAAATTCTTTAGCATAGGTCCATATTCTTCTACAACTGGTGCAGCAGTTTCAATAAGTTGTAAGATCTGTTGTATATTGCCTAATGTTTTTGATAAACTCCCTACACCCTTTTCTGCAATTTGCGAAAACTGGTTAGCTGAACGATTCATCGATCGAGGATTATTATGTGGAAATGGATGGATATTTGGATTTTGATATGGAGTTCTCCTTACATTTCTCATTGGATAAAACATTATGCTCTCCTCCTTTTCATGTATATTGTACGTTTTAAGATGGTAAATAGTGTAGGCTGATTATTTCCCGGGCAAGCGCACAATATTACATAAAATTTCTTTATTTTAGAATAAAGGAGTAGATATTGTCGAAACATGTCCCTTGAACGCGAACGTACATTCCTATACAATGATATAAGAGGAGTGATGTGAATGATAAAGGATCGGGGAACGATAAAATGGACATCATTAATGTTACCTGAACACGTACAATTGTTAAAACAACTATGGGAAGAAGAAGAACAGCAAAATGAACCTATTTTAGATGAACAAATGAAGGAAATAATCGCAAGAAAACTAATCAATTCTTACAAATACGGAACAAATATTCATATGAAGTTATATGAAGATGGACAATTTTATATGTACAAGGGGATAGTTACATGTATACGGAAACATTCAAAAACAGTCATTTTAAATGATGAAAAGGAGGTTGCTATCGAACAAATCATTTCAATCTCGTAGCTCTTTCTCTTCATAAACCTCCCACAACTCATCAAATACATTTAAGGCATTAACAAACGGGCTATTCCATTCTAAATAATCACTTATTTCATCATAATCTGTTGAATGTTTCGGAAAGGAATGATCATGAAATACCCACTCGGCTAATTTACTTTGTTCATCGGCAATAACTTTTCCGCGAAACGTTAACATAAATTCATAAAATGTTTTCATATATAACCTTCCTATGACAAGCTTTGCATGGCTTTCTCTTCTCTTCTCTCTCGATTTCTCTCCGCAATTCTAGCTGTGTAAATACTTACTTCATATAATAAAAATAGTGGTATGGCTACTATTAATTGTAAGAATATGTCTGGCGGAGTAATAATACCACCCAATATAAGTAAAACGAAATAAGCATATTTTCGAAATTTTCGTAATGCTGCGGGAGAAAGCAATCCTAAGCTCGTTAAAAACATAGACAAAACAGGTATTTCAAAAATGAAGGCAAAAGGTAAAACAATTTTAAATAAAAATCCAAAGTACTTTTCAACTGTAAAAATTTCCGTAAACATATCATCATTTAAAGAAATTAAAAAAGGCATAATAAAATTGACAAAAATTAAATAGCCAAATATTAATCCCACGATAAATAAAATAACAACAGCTGGAATATATTTAAGGGATGCTTTTCTTTCTGTTTCTGTTAATCCAGGTTTAACAAATAACCAAAGTTGGATACTAAAGACTGGAATTGTTCCGACTAAAGCGATAATGGTTGCTATTTTCACATAAATTCTTAATGTATCTGTAATTCCAGTAATATGTAAAGGAAAATCTATGTCTTCTTTGAAGAAAAAATAAACGTCTTTAGCAAAAATAAAACCGACAATAAAAAATAAAATGAAAAAGACTGCTGTTACAATGAGTCTATTTCGGAGCTCTGATAAATGTTCAACGATATTCATTTCCTTTTGACTAGACATAAAAAATTCCTCCAAATGACGTAAAAGAAGATGTAAGATGAACACGTTACACGTCCAACATCTTACACCTTCTTTTTATTCTTGATCTTTTTCATCCTCGTCTGTATCTTCTCCTAGAGCATCGCTTGTTGCTTTTTTAAATTCTTTTAAAGTCTGACCAGCGGCACGTCCAATCTCAGGTAATTTAGATGGACCGAATATAATTAATGCAACGACTAAAATTAAAATTAAACTTGGGATACCAAGATTTGCAAACATAAGCTGCACCTCTTTTTTCAATTTATTTTAAACAGTGCACATTACCTATATATTTTACCGTTCATGTTATTACTTATTTTAAAGGATTAATGAGATTTACACAACTTAAAAGAGTTCTTGAGAAAATTTATAGGAAATAAGTATTGACAAAAAGACATGATAGAAATTATAGAAGACGAATGGAAAATAGAGATTTTGCTGGAATGGTAAAAGAAAGGCTTTTGTTTGATATTTCAAATATAAACAAAAGCCCGCATATTATATTTATGTGCTAATCAAATATTTCTTTTGCCTGTTCATATTGCTCAGGATTATTCATATTAAAGAAATGTTGTTCTATTGTTTTTTTATCTACATTAGGAAATTTATCGACATATTTAATGTCTATTTCGTCATAAAAACTTCTTACTCGTAAATCATCTTTTAAGAGTTTTTCCTGAATAATCGGTAAAGCTGTGCGTTTATATATGGAGGCAAGTGGATGAACTCGTCCCTCAAATATAGGTACTACTGCATCATGATGGGCTATAGTTTGTACCAAATATTTATAAACATCTGCTTGAATAAAAGGCATATCACAAGCCACAAACATATATTTTTCTGCATGAACATGATACATCGCTGATTCAATACCTGCTAGTGGACCAGCATCATCAAACCGATCACGATACATTGGTAATTGTAAATATTCATAAGCCTCTTTGTCGTTCGTAATCAAAATAATTTCATCTGTCAATTTACGCAATTTATGAATAATATGTTCAATAACAGGCTTGTCATTTATCGGCAACAAAGCTTTATTTGTACCCATCCTTGTTGATTTTCCACCACATAATACAACTGCGCAAATATCCATAGGAATTCCACCTTACGTTTCGTTTTTCTTACGTTCATACATAAGAAATTTAAAATGATAAGGATTATTTTCATCACGTTCGCCTATTTTTTCCGATACGATTTCCCACTTCGTTTCATCGATCAGGGGAAAAACTGTGTCTCCTTCAAAGGTTTCATCAATTTTTGTAATATATAAGCGATCAGCAAAATCAATTGACTGTTTGTATAATTCGCCCCCACCGATAATAAAGTATTCTTCACGAGGGTTTTGTTCGTTCCATTCCTTGACAACGTTTAAATCTCGGATTAGTTGTACTTTTTCTGGCACGTTTAATGATTGTTGTCTCGTTAAGATGATATTTTTTCGATTTGGAAGAGGCCTACCAATTGATTCATATGTTTTTCTTCCCATAATAACAGTATGGCCAGATGTCACCTTCTTAAAATGTGCTAAATCTTTTGGCAAATGCCACGGCATATCGTTATTCATACCTATAACACGATTATTTCCCATGGCAGCAATTAGTGAAATCATTCATCCGCTCCTCCTAATTTATACAGCAATTGGTGCTCGGATTGCTGGATGTGGATTGTAGTTTTCTACAGTAAAGTCCGACATTTCAAAGTCAAAAATTGAATCTTTATCTTGATTTAATGTAAGGGTTGGAAACTCTCTTGGGTCTCGTTCTAATTGAGTCCTGACTTGTTCAACATGATTAACATAAATATGAGCATCTCCAATTGTATGGACAAACTCACCTACTTCTAATCCCGTTTCATGGGCAATTAAATGTGTTAAAAGTGCATAACTAGCAATATTAAAAGGAACACCTAAAAAGATATCTCCACTTCTTTGATATAATTGGCAAGATAGTTTTCCATCTGCAACATAAAATTGGAACAATGTATGACATGGCGGCAGAGCCATATGTGGAATATCTTCCGGATTCCAAGCTGAAACTATATGTCGTCGTGAATATGGATTATTTTTAATTTCCTGAATGACGTCATGAAGCTGATCAATTGTATCATTTTGACTTGTTTTCCAGTCTCTCCACTGTTTACCATATACAAATCCTAGATCGCCATATTTCTTCGCAAATTCATCGTCTTCTAGAACCTTTTCTTTAAAAAATTCCATTTGTTCATCATATTCTTCTTTAAATTCTGCATCCGTTAAACTTCTGTTTCCAAAATCTGTCATGTCAGGTCCTGTATATTCATCACTTTCCACCCAACGTTTAAAGGCCCATTCATTCCAAATATTGTTATTATTTTCTAACAAATAACGAATATTCGTATCTCCTTTAATAAACCATAACAACTCACTTGCAATTAAACGAAATGGAACACTTTTTGTCGTAAGTAGCGGAAAGCCTTCGGATAAATCATATCGCATTTGATGACCAAAAACAGAATACGTTCCTGTATTTGTTCGATCCATTCGTTTTACACCTTTATCTAAAACAAGCTTACACAAATCTAAATATTGCTGCTCTGCTGTCATTAATATCCTCCTTTTAAAATATAAATATATTTTCTCCATTATAGCATAAACTTTTACTCATATTAATAATATATTTTCATAAATATAAGAAGTACGTAAATAAGAAAGGAGTTTTATGTATGATCAGTGGTAATGTCGATTCTTTAATGAAGCAAACATTTTTGTATAGTTATATTTTAAGTCAGCCTTTTACCGTTTATGTCGACGCATACCCTGAAATTGAACATAGGATCTTACTAGAAACAAGTCATCTCCAGTATGGGGAACATAATAAAGCTGTTCGCATCTTGCAAAAGAAATTAAAAGATTTTGACTTATATCAGGAAGAGATTGATGGTTACTATGGTGTTTATACAGAATATGCTTTAAAACAATTACAAATGGAATATGGAATGACTGCAACTGGTGAAGCGAATGAAGCGACTATTAAGCTAGTAGTAAAAACAGATTTAGATAAAAAATTAGAACGTCTTGAAGCGTTACCTGCTGAAATTGACACGAGCAACAAAAGTGATCATATTATTCTTATCCAGGAGATTTTAGCAGACTTAGGTTATTATACGGGAGAAATAGATGGAATATATGGACCTTTAACTGAAGAAGCTATTCATGTAGCAGACAGGACTTATGATTTACACCTAGCAGATAAGTTAACAAAGGAAGAAATAAAGATGATTGTAAAAGAAGAAAAGAAGGAAATTGAAAAAAAGGAAGTTGTTTCTGAAAAAAATAATGATATTAAAACAATAAGTAGAACAGAATCATTCATTCAATCTGCAAAATCCTTAATTGGTTCTCCTTATCAATGGGGTGGAACATCGCCAAGTGGTTTTGATTGTAGTGGCTTTATTCAATTTTTATACAGTGAACAGGACATGACAATACCGAGAACAGTATCTGATATTTGGAATTTCTCAACACCTGTTGACTCACCTTCTGTTGGAGATCTCGTCTTTTTTGAAACCTATCAAGCTGGTCCCTCCCATGTAGGTGTATATATTGGAAATGATACATTTATTCATGCAGGTTTATCAAATGGCGTTGAACAGGCCAATTTAAATGAACCCTATTGGAAAAGTAGATATTTAGGTTCAAAACGAATTCCATGAAAAAAAGCACGAGTAGTAAACTCGTGCTTTACCATTCATCATAAAACTTTTCTAGAAATAATTGCATAAATTGATGTCGTTCTTCTGCTATTTGTTTTGCATAATTCGTATTCATTTGATCCTTTATTAATAGTAATTTTTCATAAAAGTGATGAATAGTTGTATTCTTATTTGATTCTGGATCATATATTAATTGATTTGCAGCTCCTCCATAGGCAAAAGTGCGTGCAATGCCTATTGCCCCTATCGCATCTAGTCGATCAGCATCTTGAATGATTTTTCCCTCTTTTGTTTCAGGTACTCTTTGTTTACGAAAAGATATGTCTTTTATAGCTATGAATATTTGTTCAATAACATATTCTTCTATTTTAATTGAGCGAAAAAAATGTTTCATCTTTTCAATGGCTTGTTCAGGATGCTCAAACAGCTTCTTATCACCAATATCATGAACGAGTGCACCCGCTTCACAAACAAAAACATCAGCATTTTCTTTTTGAGCGATTATTTTAGCTAGTCGTGCAACTCGTTTCATATGGTAAAAATCATGACCAGTACTATCTTTTGAGAAAAGGCTTTCTACGTATTGTTCAATTGCGTTAATATGCTTTAGTTCACTGTTAAAATAAGCCAACTGCTTTACCGTCTTCTGTAACATCCATATCTAGTGCTGCTGGTTTCTCTGGGAGACCTGGCATTGTCATCATTTGCCCGGTTAGGACGACGATAAATCCAGCACCGATAGATGGACTTAATTCACGAATTGTTAAAATGAAATCTTTTGGCCGACCAACTTTTGTTGGATCGTCAGTGAGCGAATATTGCGTCTTTGCCATACAAACAGGCAGATGATTCCAACCTTGTTTCTCATAAAATTCTAGTTGGCTTTTAGCTTTATTTGAAAATTCAACATCTTTAGCTCCATATACTTTTTGAGCAATTTTTCGTACTTTTTCTTCTAAAGAATCTTCATCATTATATAAATAGGTGAAGTTTCGTTCAGTAGATTTGGTTGTTTCAACAACTTTTTTAGCTAATTCTACTCCACCTTCTCCACCTTTCGCCCACACATCTGCTAATGCAACATCTATATCTCGTTCTTCACACCAATTTTCAATGTAGTCTGTCTCTGATTTCGTATCTGTTGGGAATTTGTTAATCGCTACGACAAAAGGTAAACCGAATTGCTTAATGGTTTCAATATGTTTTTCTAAGTTTTCCATTCCAGCTGCAAGAGCATCGACATCTTCTGTTGTTAATTCATTTTTATCTAAACCACCGTGCATTTTTAAAGCTCGTACAGTTGCTACAATGACTACTGCATCCGGCTCAAATTTTCCGGCTCTTGTTTTAATGTGCAGGAATTTTTCAGCTCCCAAATCAGCGCCAAATCCAGCTTCAGTTACTACATAATCTCCGAGTTTAGCTGCCGTTTTCGTCGCTATAATACTATTACATCCATGGGCAATGTTAGCAAAGGGCCCTCCATGGATAATCGCTGGAGTGTTTTCCGTCGTTTGGACAAGATTCGGTTTAAACGCATCCTTCAGTAATAAAGTTAATGCACCTTCAACTTCTAAATCTTTTACTCGTACAGGTTCTTCATCGTATGTATAACCAATGATGATTTCAGAAATTCGATTCTTTAAATCTTGTAAACTTGTTGCTAAACATAATACGGCCATGATTTCCGAAGCTACTGTTATATCAAATCCATCTTCTCTTGGAACACCGCGTAATGGTCCACCAAGTCCAACGACGAT
The DNA here is from genome assembly GCA_035303185.1 of Bacillota bacterium. Lineage (GTDB taxonomy): Bacteria > Bacillota > Bacilli > Bacillales > Amphibacillaceae > CALAMD01. Next base: position 20,448 of record DATGRX010000093.1, on the reverse strand, counting down.
TTCACGTAGCACACGGTCATTCATATCCATAACTCGTTTCCATTCCACTCGACGTGGATCAATATTTAATCTATTCCCTCGTTGAATATGATTATCAATAAAGGCAGATAATGCATTATTTGCTGTTGTAATTGCATGAATATCTCCGGTGAAATGAAGGTTTATATCTTCCATCGGTAGCACTTGTGAATAACCACCACCGGCTGCTCCACCTTTCATTCCCATGACGGGACCTAAAGATGGCTCACGCAAAGTAATGACAGCGTTCTCACCAATTTTATTTAAAGCCTGACCTAAACCTACTGTCACCGTTGACTTCCCTTCTCCTGCAGGTGTTGGGTTTATGGATGTAACTAAAATAACTTTTCCATCTGGTCGATCAGAAAGTTTTTCTAACAAATTGTCAGCTAATTTAGCTTTTGTATGTCCGTAAGGTTGCCAATCCTCCTCAGTTAGCTGTAAATTTTCTGCAATATCCTTGATAGGCTTCAGTTCAGTCGATTGTGCAATTTCAATATCTGTTTTCATAAATATCTTCCTTTCTATTTAATTATTGTTTATCTATATTGTTAATTTTACCATAAATATATGATAAATAAATGAAAAATAACTCTCATCCTTAGTATTCTTGACATTATAACCGTAAACAAGCTATATTAGAAACAAGCAAAGATAATAATGAGTAGATAAAAGAGTCGTTTTATTTTTCATATAAACCTTCTTTCTGTCTGATTTGTTATTCTCTTTGCATAATCAATAATGGATACACATCCTAGGAGGTAAATATTTACATGTCTAATGAAGTAGAAAATGGCGTTGTAAAGTGGTTTAATGCTGAAAAAGGTTATGGGTTTATTCAACTTGAGGAAGGAAATGACGTATTTGTTCATTACTCCGCCATTCAAGAAGAAGGTTTTAAATCCCTAGAGGAAGGTCAAGAAGTTTCCTTTGAAATTGTCGAAGGTGAACGTGGACCGCAAGCTGCTAATGTAATAAAACTATAAGGTAGCAAAAATATATAAACAGCAATCTGAATCGCTCAGATTGCTGTTTTTTTATTATTTTTTCAGTCTTAAATGATGTGATAAATCCCCTTGACAAGATAATTTTCCTTTTTAAAAATCGTCATATTGACACGATTTACTAATAATTTTGTCACATAACTGTCATATACTTTATTAACAAAATTGTTAGTAAAGTGCTTAATACATAGCGTCTTAATCCATTTTGAACAATTTGTGAAACGTTGCCAAACACCATTACTTAAGACTGATGAATTGTGTATCATATTAATTGAGGCTGATTTGAAGCCTTGTTCAAGTGAATGGATAATGTTTTGCAAACAATACTTGAAAGGAGTGACGTACATGGCAAAACACGAAGAAAGTATAAAACAGCAACATGAAGAAGGGGAGGAAGAACTTTCTGGTACCCTAGCTTCTGTAATGCTTCTAGGTGGCTTTCTTATCGTATCTTGGGTAGGTGTTTTAATACTATATTTAATTCGATAACTTTTACAAATGAAACAAAGGGGATATGCAAATATGAAAATGCATAGGTATGAAAAAATTTGGTTAGCATTTGGAACAGGTACATTGCTCGTGTTCCTCATTGTTGTTGGAATTAGTGCTTTTTATATGGGTAATCAACCGCCAAGTTGTGCAGTCACATTAGACCCAGCACTCGTCGATGAGGAAGCACCATTCAATGAACCAGGACTAGTAGAAATTGGTGATAATGAATATCAATTTACGATTGTAGCATCCGCATTTAATTACGATGTCGGTGAAGAAGACAAAGTCGTACAAATTCCAAAAGGAGCTACTGTTCACTTTAATGTTACAACGAAAGATGTTATTCACGGATTTGAAATAGCTGGAACGAACGTGAATATGATGTTAGAACCTGGTTATGTAAGTACATTAACGAATACATTCAAAAAGGAAGGTACTTACACAATGATCTGTAACGAATATTGTGGTACAGGGCACCATTTAATGCATGCGACTATTGAGGTGGTAGACGAATGATAAAATCAATTCAACGTTTGAATAAAAAAGACGCAAGATTAGCTATGGCCCATATGTATGTAGCTTTTGCTGCATTATTTGTAGGGGCAACGGCTGGATTACTTCAAGTTCTTCAGCGAACAGGTAAATTTGAATTACCTGCAGGAATCGGCTACTATCAAATCTTAACGGTTCACGGTGTAACACTTGGTCTTGTAATGACTACTTTCTTTATTATTGGTTTTATGTTAGCTGGTCAAAGTAGGACAGCTGGGGAGTACACTAACGCAGAAAGAAATATTGCGTGGGTTGGATTTTGGCTCATGCTCGTTGGAAGTATTTTAGCAGCTGTTTACATTTTACTTAATGAAGCAACAGTATTATATACATTCTATGCACCAATGATGGCCCACTCCTCCTTCTATATTGGTTTAACGCTAGTCGTAGTAGGAACATGGTTTGGTGCTTTTGTAGCATATAAGCGGCATCGTAGATTTTTAAAGGAAAATCCAGGTGAAAGATCACCTTTATTTAGCTTCATGGTTGTTATAAACTTTGCGATGTGGCAAATTGCAACATTAGGTGTCGCATCTGCTATGTTGTTACAATTTATCCCATGGTCTTTAGGATTTGTCGATTCAATTGACGTCCTAGTCAGTCGAACATTGTTCTGGTATTTCGGACACCCACTTGTTTATTTCTGGTTATTACCTGCCTATATGGCTTGGTATGTCATTATTCCGAAAATTATCGGAGCAAAAATATTCTCAGATGCATTAGCTAGATTATCATTTATCTTGTTATTATTATTTTCTATTCCAGTTGGATTCCACCACCAGTTAACAGAGCCTGGTATTGATCCATTCTGGAAGTATATTCAAGTTATCTTAACATTCTTAGTCGTCATACCATCATTAATGACTGCCTTCTCCCTTTTCGCAACCTTTGAAACAAGAGGTCGTGAATTAGGTGCTAAGGGTCTCTTTGGATGGCTTAAGAAAATGCCTTGGGGAGATGTTCGCTTCTTCGCTCCATTCATAGGAATGCTTTTATTCATCCCTGGAGGAGCTGGAGGAATTATTAACGCATCAAACCAAATGAACCAAGTCGTTCATAATACAATGTGGGTTACTGGACACTTCCACTTAACCGTAGCAACAACCGTTATTTTAACGTTCTTCGGAATTGCCTATTGGCTCATTCCTCATTTAACGGGGCGAAAATTAACATCGACGATTAACAAACTTGGAATCTATCAAACAATCATATGGACAGTCGGAATGCTTTTCATGTCTACATCCATGCACTGGCAAGGATTACTCGGTGGACCAAGACGTTCAGCGTTCTCTGAATATGCCGGAAATGCGGATACAGCATCATGGATACCCTTCCAAATGTTCCAAGCTGTTGGTGGAGCTATTCTGTTCATTGGTATGATTATGATGATTGGTATTTTCATCTATCTAGCTTTTTTTGCACCAAAGGGAGAAGAAGAATTCCCAATTGCAACAGAAGCAGAAACAGCTATGGAAACACCAGCTGTATTTGAAAATTGGCCACTTTGGATTGGTATTACAGTAGCACTAATCTTGTTTGCCTACACAATACCGTTTATCGATATTATCCAAAATGCACCACCAGGATCACCAGGATTTAAATTGTATTAAGATTTATATTTTGGGGAATTGGGAGGAGGATATCTTTATCCCCCTCCCCTTTCCTATTATTTTGCCATTATATTTATTTTTATTTGTTTATGTTATAAATTACTTTTTGAGTTATAATAATGTGCATAGGAGGTTATATTTTTGAAAAAGAGAACTTATATCATATTTACCGTAGTTATCATTCTAGGAATTGCAGCAGGTGTTTTTTACTTAGAAGTTATCCGACCGGGTACAACTAAAATACCAGACAACATTGTCATGGATAACGCATTTGAAGGTGAATACTCTTTCGATGATATGCCCGAAAAGGTGCGTCTCATTGAATTTATGTATACAAACTGCCCTGATGTTTGTCCAGTAACAACTGCTGAAATGTCTAAATTAAGACAGCAATTCATGAAAGAGGGCGTTTTTGGTGATAAGGTAGAATTCTTAACAATTACGATTGATCCAGAGCATGATACAGATGAAATTCTCCAAGATTACGCTCAAAGATTTGAAGTAGAGTCAGCTGATGATGGTTGGAAATTTTTACGAGGAACAGATGAAGATACTAAAGAATTAGCAGAAGCCTTTAGATTTATGTATCGTGATCCAGGTACAGGAGATATTATTCATACAACATATACATTTTTCTTAGATGAGAAAAATAATTTAATCGATAAATTCCCAATGGGTAAAGGTTTTGATACAGATAGAGTATATAAGCGTATGATGAGAGCCGTTAATAAAATGTAAACAATAAAACCGCCATTAGTGGCGGTTTTATTTATCTCTTTCCAAAATATTGATAAAAATCCGTTCTTATATATCCGTTAAACAGTTTTCTTTTTCTAGTTGCATCTTTACCGTAATGTCTTTCAAAATAACGGTTAGCTGTTAAAACATATACACTCCACTTCGGATGTTTACGCATGATATTGCCTAATGTTTTATAAATTTGTGTCACTTCTTTGTCTTTTCCAATTCTTTCTCCATACGGTGGATTTGAGACTAAGTACCCTATTTCTTTTGTAATCGCTAAGTCAGCAACTTGCATTTGTTTCCATTCAATTAAATCACTTAAACCTGCTTCTAGTGCGTTATTTTTTGAAATATCTACCATTTTGTGATCGATATCTGATCCGATAATTTCAAGAGATTGATCATAATTTGCTAAATCTTCGGCTTCTTCTAAAGCTAAATCCCAAATTTCGTCAGGAATAAAATCCCAATTTTCAGAAGCAAATTCCCTGTTAAAACCTGGGGCTATATTTTGTCCGATTAAAGCTGCTTCAATTGGAATTGTACCAGAGCCACAGAATGGATCAATAAATGGTTCATCTGGTGTCCAATTTGTAAGTAATATTAAAGTTGCTGCTAATGTTTCTTGGAGTGGTGCTTCACCTTGTTCTACTCGGTAACCTCTACGATGCAATCCTGAACCAGAGGTATCAATCGTTAGAGTAACTTTATCTTTTAAAATAGCAACCTCTACTCGGTATAAGTCCCCTGTTTCGGGTAATCGGGATGCTAACCCGTGATGCACTGTTAAACGGTCTACAATCGCCCGTTTAACAATCGCTTGACAATCCGGAACACTATGTAATTTTGATTTTACGGAACGACCAATAACAGGTACTTCTCCATCCTCAGGAATAAATTGTTCCCAAGGTAAATTTTTCGTTTGTTCAAATAAATCATCAAAAGTTGTTGCTTCAAATTCACCTACGAGTAATTTAATTCGATCCGCTGCACGCAACCAAAGGTTACTTCGAGCAATTGCCGATAGAGGTCCTTTAAATGTCACTTTACCATTATCAATCTTTGGATCATAACCTAATTTACGTACTTCGTTTCCAACAACCGATTCTATACCCATTGCAGCCGTAGCTATTAATGTAACTTCTTGCTTCATAATTGCTTCCTTTCTTCCATGATTATGTATAAAATAAAAACCTTTCTAATGTGTTCATAACATTAGAAAGGATTTACGACCTGTTGAATACTCGATAAGCCATGTTCTGTACCTTTTGTACTGCAAACGGTGGTCAGCCTCGTACTCCAGTCATAATCATCTATCTGCAAGGTAATCTTACTTACCTGCCTCCTTAACAGTTGAGTTCCCGTTAAAGGAGTGCCCCTACCATATGTTTGGGTTGCTCACTCATGGGGTTTACCCGTTCCACCTAATATGTTTCCATATTAGCTCGTCTCTGTGGCACTTTCAAGGTTATTCCATATCAAAAAGACTTAGGAATATGAACCTGCCGTTAACCTTTCAACAAAGGTCACCTTGACTTATTGTTTCGTCAAGCATGAACACTACAAACATCTCAGTTTGTGTGAGCATGGACTTTCCTCTACATGAAAATATCATGCAGCGATTATGTGAGTATTCAACTTCCAATATGCATTATAACATATAAATAAAGATGATTCATTGTAAGTATTTGTTATTTCAAACTTTGAGTACTTCTTCCAAAAACTTCCTTTTCTAAATTTGAGAGTCTTTGTAAAATATCATAGTTTACTTGTTGTGTACGTTGAGGTGAGTGAGATCGGCTTTGCTCAGTATCTATACGTCGACGTAAATTTTTAATTTCGGATTGCAGTTCATTAATTTTCTTATCATAAGCTTGATAATCTAGAATAATCATATCTAGAAATTCATCTACTTCCTCTTGATTATATCCTCTAATTCCTGTTTTAAATTCTTTATCTAAAATGTCTTGTGCCGATAATTGAGTAATTGATTTTTCCATTTAAATCACCCCATTTTTATACTATAAAATTGTTATAAATAAATTAAATGAGATTTCTTTTAAACATCTACACATTAGTATATCATTATTAAAAAAGAAATTGAATATGACCAATGATTTTATTTTCCTTCTTCTAAGTGCTTTGGTTGGAATGAACTAGGTAATAGTTCTTCAATATTTGTTTCTATAACGTTATCCTGCAAATTTAATAAATAAATAGGTATGTCTTTATCAAAAAACTCGGCCATAACTTGTCTGCACGAACCACATGGTGAAACAGGACCGTTAGTATCTGCAACTACAGCCATTCCTTGAAATTGTTTGTGACCTTCAGAAATCGCATTAAAAATAGCTACTCTTTCTGCACAACAACTCACTGGATATGAGGCATTTTCAATGTTACATCCTGTATATATTTCCCCAGATTTCGTTAATAATGCAGCACCAACATTAAAATTTGAATAAGGTGTGTAAGCCTTTTCCCTAATATGTTTTGCTTGTTCTATTAATTTTTCCTTCATTTACAGCTCCTCTTTTCTTTCAATTTCTTCGAGTATTTTTTCAAATATTAATAAAGATGATTTATATCTTTCCATATATAATCGACGTCGGATATCTACATAATAACTATGTAAAATTAGAACTTCTACATTTTCTTTTGTTGCAACAATTTGTGGAAAATATACATTTATATCATGATTGTTTTTTATGTAAGCTATTACTTCTTTTTCCCAATCATTTAACAGATGAAAAAGTGGTTCTGTCTCCTTTTTCATTTGTTGAAAAAATGTATGATCACTCATGTGTTCTGGTGGATTATTAGCTTCAAATCTTTCTTTAAGCTTTTTCATCCATGCAATTAGTTCTTCCGTTTGATGCTTTATGATCACTAACAATCCCCTTTCTAATCGTGAACTTTCTTTATGTATATATATATTATCATTTTTTATACAAAAATACATATATTCTTATTGTGAACAAATAGATAAATATTCATTGAAATTCATTTAACATATGATAGGATATTACTAATTACGAATATGAGGAGCATCTAGTTCATGTTAACTGATTATCACGTACATATGGCGGAAACCGGCGGCTTTTCCTTAAATTATTTAAAACAATATATCAAGAATGCAAAAAATAAAGGTATTCAAGAACTTGGTATATCTGAACATGCATATTTCTTTTATGAAACACAAGATATTTTGTCAAATGATTGGGTAGATAATCGACGGCATTTATATTTTGAAGAATATCAAACCTTTTTTGATCGTGCGAATGAAAAAGATTTACCTGTTAAAATGGGTATAGAAATGGATTATACGCCTGGTAAAGAAGAAGAAATGGAAGAATTTATTGATAATCATCCTTTTGATTATGTAATAGGATCAGTCCATTGGATTGATAATTGGGGTATTGACTTAGATATTCATAAAAGGAAATATGATGAACATGACATTCAAGAGGTATATGAGAGATATTTTAATAAAATTGTTACTTTAGCAGAATCACAACTGTTTGATTTTGTTGGTCATGTAGATTTAATTAAAATATTTGGTTACAAACCGAAGGATAAACATTTCATCCAACATGAGTATGAGCGAGTTGCAGAATCCCTTGCACATTCTAAGACATGTATAGAAATTAGTACAGCGGGTTTAAGAAAGCCTGTTGGAGAAATATATCCCGATCCTTCATTTTTGCAAACATGCTTTGATGCTGGAGTAGAAATTGTATTAAGTTCTGATGCTCATGAACCAGAAACCGTCGGCTTTGCTTATGAAAAATCAATTGAACTTGCACGTTCCGTTGGTTATGAACATATTCAAACATTTTCAAATCGTAAAAAAACAACATATCCATTAGCTAAAAATGTATTATCATCAAATTGAGCTGTCTACGTTTCCTAGACAGCTCTAATTTTATACATTAATTAATTTCGCTTGATAAACATCGTCTATTTGTTCAATTTCATCTAATATATATTGGGGAATTTGCTTATCTATTCTAAGAAACATAATTGCATCCCCACCCTCTTTTTCTCTTGCAACTTGCATCGTAGCAATATTAATGCCATATTCAGCTAATTTTGTTCCTACATATCCAATAGCACCAGGCTGATCTTTATGATTAATAAAAAGAATATGCCCTCTTAGTTCGATATCAATTGTGTAATCATCAAATTGAACAAGTCTTGGTCCTAGACCAGATAAAAGTGTTCCTGAAACCACAAAGGATTCGTCATTTGCTCTAATTTTTACTTTAATTAAATTTGCAAAATTGGTTGATGCGCCGGATTTATGTTGATGAATTTCAATATCTCGTTTAGTCGCTAATCGAATTGCATTTATATTATTTATCCGTTCTCCTAAATGTTGTAATAACAATCCTTTCACAACACTTCTTGTAATCGGTGTTGTATTAATATCATTTAGTACACCAGCATAGGATACATGGACTTCATCGATAACCGTTGATTTTATTTTAGATAAAAACATTCCTAACTTCTCGCCTAATTCAAAATATGGCTGAATTTTCTGTAAAACTTCTACAGGAAGTGATGGTATGTTTACTGGATGTTTAGCCAGTCTACCCGAAAGTAGTCCGACAACATCTTGACTGACAACTTTAGCAACACTTTTTTGAGCTTCTACAGTACTTCCACCTAAATGTGGTGTTACGATAACTTGATCTAATGTTAGTAATTTATTATTTATTGGTGGTTCTTCTTCAAAAACGTCTAGAGCCGCTCCCGCAATTTTCTTCTTTGTTAATGATTTGTATAAGGCTTCTTCATCAACAATACCACCGCGAGCACAATTTATTAAATAGGCAGTGTTTTTCATCATATCCAATTGTTTATTGCTTATTAAATGATGAGTATCTTTCATATATGGAGTATGAATAGTAACAAAATCAGACTGTTGTAAAACTTTATCTAAAGATTTTAATTTTATCCCGATTGATTCTGCTTTCTTTTCTGAGAAAAACGGATCATAACCAATTACATTCATTTTTAAACCTTTTGCTCTGAAAGCTACTTCAGTTCCGATGCGACCTAATCCAATAATGCCAAGGGTTTTCCCCCGAATTTCTACACCAATGTATTGAGAACGATTCCACTCGTTATCTTTTAGTGAGTAACATGCTTGAGGAATATTTCGAGCAAGGGACATGAGCATTGCAATTGTGTGCTCGGCAGCGGAATTTACATTACTATTTGGAGCATTTACAACAACGATACCATAATCGGTAGCTGTTTCTAAATCAACGTTATCAACGCCGACACCCGCCCTTCCGATGACTTTTAATTGCTTCCCTTTTTCGATAATTTCTTTTGTTACTTCTGTTTGACTACGGATGATTAGTGCATGGGTATCTTCAATTTCTTCTAATAATTCATTGTACGTTAAATTTGTTGCTATTTTAACGTTTATATTTTTAGCCTCTTTTAAGGGTTGAATACCTACATCACTTATAGGATCGGCAATTAATACTTTATATGTCATCGTTTACCACCCTCCAGAAATATATACATCTTGTGCAGTTGCTACTCCTGATCCGAGGGTAATATCATATCCTATCTTTTTTAAGCCTATTTCTAGTAAACTTAATAGTTGTAAAATGTGTGCAGGGGTGCAATATCCCATATGTCCAATGCGGATTATTTCACCTTTTAATTTTTGTTGACCACCGGCAAAAATAAGGCCAAATTGTTCTTGTAAGATACTCCTTAGCTCATCGGCTTGGTCATTAGGGATACGAGCAGCAGTTACAGTTGGAGAAGCATATTTGTCATCTGTTACAAGAAGTGTTATGTGTAATGCCCGTAAAGCGGAACGGACCATATCCTTCATTAAAAGATGACGTTTATAAATATTTTCTAATCCCTCTTCCTTAAACATGACTAATACTTGGCGTAACCCCATTAATAGAGATAAAGCTGGCGTATAAGGAGTTGAACTACTTTCTAATGCTGTTTTATGTTTTAAAACATCTAAATAAAAATGTGGTTGTTTATTTGTCTTAATTTGCCTTTGGGCTTTTTTACTTAAAGCTACAAAACTTAAACCTGGTGGAAGCATAAACGCTTTTTGAGAACCAGAAATTAAAATATCAATATTCCATTCATCCATCTTTGTTTCAACAGCTCCAACAGCTGAAACACCGTCAACGATCATTAGTGCATCACTTTTTTGCTGAATGAGTTCACTTATTTCTCGAATAGGATGTAAAACACTAGTAGATGTTTCACAGTAAGTCGTAAACACCGCTTTTATATTTGGATATTTTTTTAACATTTTTACGACATCATCAAGTTGTACGGCTTCACCCCACTCATAGGTTAAGTAATGTACACGTAAGTTAAAAGTTTCACATATTTGAGCAAATCTTTTTCCAAATGCGCCCGAAACAACTACGAGTACTTCATCTCCTTCAGAAACACTATTGACAACAGCTGCTTCTAATGCTGACGTTCCACTTCCTGAAAGAACAATTACTTCTTCTGTTGTACCAAAGATTTTTGGTAAAGAATCTCTAATCTCTTGTAATAAGTTTTTGGCATCTTCACTACGATGGCCAAACATAACTTCATTCATCGCTTGTTGAACTTGAGGTGGTATAGGCGTAGGACCAGGAATTCTAAGTAATTCTGGATGATTAAACATTTAATTTCCCCCTCGTATATTTTTAGCTAGATTTTACTAGCTTTAAGACATAATATCTATACTTTTAATATATATCGTTCATGGCGAATTTTCAATATACAACAAACATTCGATATACACGGCTATAATTGTGTAAAAATGTAAACGATGGTAATAGGAATCAAATAAAAGTCACATTTTTCTTTTACTACTATTGTTTCATTTCAATTTAGGATATAATAAAGATATGAATGTATATTCATATTGGAGGATATAAAATGAATTATCCAGATGGTTCACGAAGAAGAATGACCAAAAATTACAATCGACAAATTAATTATCAAAATCGTGGTATGAGTTTAGAAGAAGACATAAATATGACGAATGAATTTTATTTATCAACAAACAAAGCAGTCATTCATAAAAAGCCGACTCCTATACAAGTTGTTAATGTCCATTATCCAAAACGAAGTGCGGCAGTTATTACAGAAGCATATTATCAACAAGCTTCAACGACTGACTATAATGGTGTTTATCGGGGAAAATATATTGATTTTGAAGCAAAAGAAACAAAAAATAAAACGTCTTTTCCCTTAGGAAATGTTCAAGAGCATCAAATAGAACATATGAGGTCTGTTGTGCAACATGATGGAATAGCATTTTTCATCATTCGATTTTCTTTCCATAATGAAACATTTTTTTTACAGGCTAAAGACTTATTAACCTATTGGGATAACATGTTACTAGGAGGCAGAAAATCAATACCATATAAAACTTTTCAAAATAAAGCTGTGGTTATACCTTTTGACTATCAAGCTAGAGTCAATTATTTAAAAGTAGTAGATTCTCTTTATTTTAGAACGGAGGAAGATGAAAGATGACAGAAAATAGGCAAACACGAATGGATAGACATCAAAAGAAAACATCAAAGAAAAAATTTTCATGGAAAAAACTCGGGAAATATGCTTTAATTGCAATCCTCATAGTTGGCCTTAGTATTGGTGGTTTATTTACGTACTATATTGCAACGGCACCTGAATTAGATATCGATAAATTACAAGACCCTTTTTCCTCTGAAATTTATGATAAAGATGGTAATTTAGTAACGGATTTAGGATCAGAACAACGAAAAAAGGTATCTTATGATGAGCTTCCTGATATATTAATTGATGCTGTATTAGCAACAGAAGATAATCGATTTTTTAACCATATAGGTATTGATTTCAGGAGAATTGGTGGTGCTATATTAGCAAATATAACGAGAGGCTTTGGTGCTGAAGGTGCTAGTACAATTACTCAACAAGTCGTTGAAAACTCCTTCTTGACAGCAGATAAAAAACTAAAGCGAAAAGTACAGGAGCAATGGCTGTCTTTAAAGTTAGAAAGAGAATATTCTAAAGAAGAAATTTTAGAAATGTATCTAAATAAAATCTACTATGGTAGCGGTGCATATGGAGTTGGAAAAGCAGCAGAAATATATTTTGGTAAAACAAATTTACAAGATTTAACTTTAGTCGAAGCTGCTATATTGGCAGGTCTTCCTCAAAGACCATCAGCCTATGATCCGTATGAAAATCCCGATCTAACGGAACAAAGATTAAATACCGTATTAAAATTAATGGTTAGACACGGTAAAATTTCAGAAAAAGAAGCTGAAGAAGCAAAAGAAATTGATATATCCTCTTTGCTTGCTGGAAAGAAAAATAAAAATGGTACACCCTATGAAGCATTTATTCAACAAGTTAGGGAAGAGATTCATACAAAACTAGATGATACAAACTTATATTCTGATGGATTAAAAGTTTATACGACCTTAGATCCAAAAGCACAGAGTTATGTAGAATCCTTACTAAACGACAAAGAAAATAATCTTGTAGATTATGTAAATGATGAGCTCCAGGCTGGAATGACTGTTTTAGATACAAAGACCGGTGGTATTTTAGCAATTGGTGGTGGACGTAATCGGGATAATACAGATAGTTATAACTACGCAATACAAGCAAAAAGACAGCCTGGATCAACTTTTAAACCGTTAATAGTTTTTGGTCCAGCGATTGAATATAATAAAATATCTACTTATCATCAATTGAATGATGACAAACCTTATGAAGTAGCAGGTACTAATCCTATACGAAACGTAGATAGACAATATCGTGGTTGGGTTTCAGCTCGTACAGCCTTAAGTTCATCGATTAATGTCCCTACAGTAAAATTGATGGATGAAATTGGAAAGGAAAATAATTATAGTCAGTCAAAGGAGTTTGCAGAGAAATTAGGTATTGAATTTGCTGAAGATCCGATAAATATTAGAGAAGCTATTGGTGGTCACAAAACAGATGTTACACCTTTACAGTTAGCTGGAGCTTTCCGTCCCTTTGGAAATGAAGGTATTTATAATGAGCCGTTTGCTGTAACAAAAGTCGTCTATCCAAATGGAAAGGAAGTAGATCTTACACCCGAAGCAGAAGAAGTAATGGCAGATTACACGGCATATATGGTTACTGATATGTTAAAAGATGTTTTAACTCATGGTACAGGAGCAACCTATGCTAATATACCAAATTTACCTGTAGCTGGTAAAACCGGGACAACTAATTTACCAGATGATTTAGGTGGCGGTGCGAATAATTCCTGGTTTGTTGGATATACAACAAACTATACAATATCAGTTTGGACGGGTTATGAGAAAAGCAATCAACCATTAATTGAAGGACAACGTTCTATTGCTCAAACATTGTTTAAACATACAATGACAGAGTTATCGAAAGATGTTGAAACAGCTGATTTTAAAAAGCCAAATTCTGTCGTTGAAGTCGCTATTGAAAGAGGAACGAATCCACCTCAGTTACCAAGTAAATATACACCTTCTGAAAATATAATTACGGAATTGTTCGTTAAAGGTCATGAGCCATCAGAGACTTCAGAACGATTTGATGAACTTGATCCAGTATCTAACTTAAAAGCGTCTTTTGATAACGAGACAGAAATGATTTCAGTAACTTGGGATTACAATGAGAATGCAATCTTTGAAGTTAGTGCAAGTGTTAATGGAGGTTCAATGAATAACTTATCCACGACGGAGGACAATTCATTTGAAATTTCGAATGTTGAATTAGGAGCAGAATATGAAATCCAAGTAGTCGCTATTGATTTGGAGGACAGTTCTAATAGGAGTGAAGCAAAGACTACAATTATCAAATTGCCTGACATAGAAGAAAACGATGAGAATAATTATAATAACGAAGAACCGGATCCTGACTTAATAGCTGTAGATAACTTAAATGCCCAATTTGATGAAACTAATAATACAATTAATGTATCATGGACTTATGATGGACCGCCTGCTCAATTTATTATATCTGTCAATGGGGAGCAAAATACGATAGCATCAAATAATTTCCAGATTACAAATGTAGAGAGTGATACGAATTATACAATTATTGTAAAACCTGTTGGTGCTGAAGGTACTAATGAAGGTAAGGAAGGTCCAGAAAAATCAACTGAGATTTATATTAGTCCACCCGATGAAAATAATGACAACAATAATAATATCAATGCAAATACAAATGAACAAGAACAATCTGAAACAAACAATGAAATATAAAAAAAGTGATGCAAGTATATAAAGGTACTTGCATCACTTTTTATTTTTCTAGCTTTCTTATTCTCTTTTTACCTTCCCGACAAATAGATAGTAACGGGCATTCTGAACAATTTGGATTTCTTGCTTTACAATGGTATCTACCAAAAAAGATCATTCGATGATGTGTAACGCTCCACTCTTCCTCGGGAATTTTTTTCATTAATGTTTGTTCAACTTGATTTACATTATCCTTCCACCTGCAAATACCTAATCGTTTAGCTACCCTTTCTACATGTGTGTCAACTGCTATAGCTGGTTTATTAAATCCGACAGACATGACTACATTAGCCGTTTTTCTTCCAACACCTGCTAGTTTTTCTAAATTTTTTCTTTCACTTGGTACTTTACCATCAAATTCTTCAACTAAAGTTTTACACAATTTCTGTATATTTTTAGCTTTATTTCGCCACAAGCCTAAACTACGAATATCATCTTGAAGTTCTTCCAATGGAACAGCTAAATAGTCTTCAGGGGTTTTATATTTTGTAAAAAGAGTTTTAGTTACTTTATTTACGGACACATCTGTTGCTTGTGCAGATAGTAATACAGCAATGACAAGTTCAAATGTATTATCAAACTCTAACTCAATATCTGCATCAGGATACATCTCTCCCATCGTATCTAAGACAAAACGGATTTCCTTTTTATTTAACATATTAATCATCATCCTCTAGCCAATTATAATAAAAGGACTGATCTTTTCGTTTTTCAGATGTCTCTTGTTGTCTCCTTGTTTGATGTTCTCTAAATGATTTTGCCACATCCCTTGCTTGATCAACTGTACGAATACCTTTTCTCTTCCATTCTTGTAAAATACGATCAATATATTTGAAATTTAACTTTCCCATTAAAACTGACTCACGTAAGGCAGCTTTAATGAGAGATGGAGCTATTTTATCTTCATCTAACCATGAATTTATCATTTCAATTTCAAACGGGGATAATGGGCGGCCAAACTCTTGTTCAAATAAAATAAATATCGTACCTTCATGTTTATTTTCCTCAGTTTGTCTATCCTTTTCGATAAACAGCTTTTCCCAGAGAGGTTTTAACGAATACACTTCTCCGAGCTGATCATGTTCATTTACTTGAGATTCTATCAATAATAGTTGATTTTGTATTAAATGCCGCAATATAAGTGCACACTCTTGTTCTGGAATTGTTAACGGACGACTAATTTCTTCCAAAGTAGGAAACTGTTTTCCTTCTAAAAAAAATCGATGGATTTGTAAAATAACGATGACATCTATTTCCTTTAAATTAAGCTCTTTATAACTTGTTAATAGCTTTTTTGGAATCGTCATCTGATCAACAATTAAATGCTCTATATTCATTGCATTAGACAAAGTTAAACACCTCTTTCTTTTTACGTTTACACATAAAGATCCCTTGTTAAAACAAGGGATCTTTTTTAAAACGATGATTATGGATGTAGACGATTTAATAATCTTGGGAAGGGAATCGTTTCTCTGACATGCTCTACACCAGTAATCCAAGCAACTACCCGTTCAAATCCTAATCCGAAACCAGAATGTGGAATGGAACCGTATTTACGCAATTCTAAGTACCATTCATAAGCTTCACCGGATAAATTATGTTGTTTATATCTTTCTTCCATTAGTTCTAAATTTGAAATCCTCTCAGAACCACCAATAATTTCACCATAACCTTCTGGTGCAATTAAATCAGCACATAAAACAACTTCTGGTCTTTCCGGGTGGGGTTCCATGTAAAAGGCTTTAATGTCAGCAGGATAGTACTTAATAAATACTGGTTTTTCAAAATGATCTGCGATTGCTGTTTCATGGGGAGCACCAAAATCATCTCCCCACTCAATATCATCAAACCCCTGTTCATGCAACATATCAATAGCTTCATCATATGTGATTTGTGGAAATGGAGCTTGGACAGCTTTCAATTTTTCAATGTTACGGCCGAGTATTTCTAATTCTCGTTCGCAATTTTTTAATACGTCTTTCACTAAGTGACATACATAGTCCTCTTGAATCTTTAAGCTTTCATCATGTTCCACAAAGGCCATTTCTGGTTCAATCATCCAGAACTCTATTAAATGTCGTCTCGTATGAGATTTTTCAGCTCTAAAGGTTGGACCGAAGGAAAAAACCTTTCCAAAGGCCATGGCCGCTGCTTCCATGTACAATTGACCGCTTTGAGATAAATAAGCTTCTTCTCCAAAATAGTCTGTGTGAAATAAATCTGTTGTACCTTCTGCAGAAGATCCTGTGATAATTGGTGGATCTATTTTTACGAAATCCTTTGAATAAAAATAATCATATGTAGATTTAATCATTTGATTCCTTATTTTCATAATGGCATGTTGCCTTCTAGAACGTAACCATATATGTCGATGGTTCATTAAAAATTCTGTTCCGTGTTCTTTTGGTGTAATTGGATAATCATGGGTTTCCTGGATTACCTTAATATCGTTTACTTGCATTTCATAGCCAAGCTCTGAGCGATGATCCTCCACTATCTTGCCCGTTACATAAAGGGATGATTCTTGCCCGATAGATTTTGCTACTTCAAATACTTCTTCTGAAACATCATTTTTAGAAACTACACCTTGCATAAATCCAGTTCCATCTCTTAATTGTAAAAATGCAATCCGACCACTTGAACGTCTATTTTCAAGCCAACAGCCGAGTGTTACTTCTTTTCCTTCATAATTTTTCACTTTAGAAATTGTTGTTTTCACGATATGTACCTCCGATTATTTAATATTGTTTGTAATAAATCGATGAATTCTTTCTGCTGCTTCTTCTAATTGTTCGATAGATATAGCATAAGATAATCTTACGTTGTTTGGCGAACCGAACCCTTCACCTGGAACGATCGCAACCTTTTCTTCTTCAAGTAAAGCTGTAACCCAATCATTTACTGAATGAAAACCAGACCTATGAACTGCTTCCTTAATATTTGG
The DNA here is from genome assembly GCA_035303185.1 of Bacillota bacterium. GTDB lineage: Bacteria > Bacillota > Bacilli > Bacillales > Amphibacillaceae > CALAMD01. The sequence goes on along the minus strand of DATGRX010000093.1, from coordinate 2,792 downwards.
GAATAAATAAAACGCTCCACTAGGTTTAATACAATCTACTCCCGGCATTTCGATTAATTTTTCATATAAAAGATTTAATCGCTCTGAGAAAATAGATTGCATTTCTTTACTAAAACCTGTGTCATGTTTATAAGCACTAATAGCAGCGTATTGAGCAATTGTCGTTGGATTTGATGTTGCATGGGATACATGATTTGTCATTGCTTGAATGATCTTTTTATGACCTGCAGCATAGCCAATTCGCCAGCCTGTCATCGCATGGGATTTGCTAACCCCATTAATGACTATTGTTAAATCCTTTAATTTTGGGGAAATTTGAGCCATGGAATAATGTTTTTCATTTGTATATATTAGCTTTTCATATATTTCATCAGAGACGATAAACAAATTATGTTTTTCACAAACTTCACCTAAAGTTGCTAATTCTTCTTTGGTATACATCATTCCGGTAGGATTACTTGGTGAATTTAAAATAATTGCTTTTGTTCGTTCAGTAATAGCCTTTTCTAATTGTTCTGCTGTCATTTTGAAGTCTGTAGATTCATTGGTATTAACGATGATTGGCTTCCCGCCTGCTAATTTTACTTGCTCGGTATAACTAACCCAATATGGAGCTGGAATAACGACTTCATCTCCTTCATCTAGCAGGACTTGAAATAATGTATATAAGGCATGTTTTGCACCGGTCGTTACGATAATTTCTTCCGGTTTGTATGTTAAGTCATTATCTTTAGCAAATTTATCAATAATAACGTTTTTTAATTCGAGAACTCCACCAGAGGGTGTATATTTAGTTAAACCCTGATCCATTGCCTCTTTTCCTGCTTGAATAATGTAATCCGGTGTATTAAAATCCGGTTCACCAACTCCCAAACCGATAACATCATGGCCTTTATTTTTAAGCTCCGTTGCTAAAGCAGAAATAGCTAAAGTTGATGAGGGTGTTAATGTTTTAACTCGTTTTGATAATTGCATATCAATCTCTCCTTTTATTTAAACGTTTGTTTTAATTGTAGTCTTTCATACCTAGAGCCATCTTCCATCGAAATATAATCAAAGTTATAACGTTCTTTTCCATCACGATAAGTTAATTCCCACAATGGCTTATTATTAATCATTGCTGGTTTAATATTTATTTGTGTGCAGGATGAACATTCTTCAAAAAGTGTATGTATAGCTTCAGTTTTATTTATAATATCGTCTTTGAAAATAGTTATAATTTCCTTTTTGTCATTGTATGGGATCGGGAGAAATACAAAAGCCTCTTTTTTATCTTTTGTTCGACCAGCAAATATATGGTATGTCTCCGTTTCATAAAATGCATCCATTTCTTCGATACTTTCTAGGTAATTATTTTCTAAAATAAAATTTTTTGTTTTAGAAACATCTACATACTTACTGTTTATTGTCGTTCGATATAAGTACATACCATAAAAAAGAACTGCGATAAAGAGAGCGATAATGATTGCAACTCCGATCCATAGTTTCATTCTATTGTGCTTTTGAACATTCTGTTTCATAAGAATAACCCTATCTCTATTATAGATTTTACTTTACTTATCTTATCAAAAATTCGACATTCATACCATTAAATAAATAATTAAAACCAATTATGTAGCTTATCCATTAATAATGATGTCGATTCATAATGAATCTTAATATCTGGAATCGATTCAAGGAAAAATGAACGATATCTTGCCGTCATTAATCGAGAGTCACAGACAAATATAACTCCCCTATCTTTTTGGGAGCGTATTAATCTACCGAAGCCTTGTTTAAACCGAATAACGGCATCAGGTAACGCTAAATTTAAAAAAGCATTTTTACCATCCTTTTCCAACAAATTAGCTTTTGCTTCATAAGTCGGATGATTTGGTGGTTGAAAAGGTAATCTAACAATGACTAAACTTGATAAATCTTCTCCCGGAATATCTATGCCTTCCCAAAATGAACTAGTTCCTAACAAAATCGATTTATCAAAGCTTTGGAAGTTCTTCTTTAACCGCATTCGACTCCCACTTGTAATACCTTGAGCAATTATCATATATTCATCAATATCGATTATTTCTTGTAATAAATAATAACATTTTCTTAACATTTTATAAGATGTAAATAATACGAGCATGCGCCCTTTTGTAATTTCAACTATTGATGAGATGGCTTCACATGTTGCAAAAATAAATTGTTCTTCGTCGGTTCTAATATGTGGAAAATCGTTAGGAACCATAAACTTTACTTGTTTTTCATATTGAAATGGTGAAGGAAATTGCTTTGTTAAAACTCTTTCATCCGTTTCCAAGCCTAATTGTCTTAACAAGTGGGAAAATGAATTTCGCACCGTTAACGTTGCACTCGTTAAAATAACGCTTTGTTTCTTTTTAAAGAAATTTTCTTTTAAGTAGGACGATACTTGTACTCGCTTTTGATATAAAAAGACTTTTTCATGGCCTTCTATTTCTACCCATTTCACTTCACTTAATTCATTATGATTTAAAAAAAACTCACGTAATGTTTCATAATAGTTTGCGAATGTGTCAACGTAATATTTAATATGTTTTGTGATCTGCTCATCAGAAAATTCCATTATATCAATATTTGACAAAATCTTTTTTAAAAAAAGTAACAATTCGTTTATGTAAAAGGTAACATTTTTGGCGATTTCTTGAATTTTATGCCATGTTGTATGGAGCTCTACATCTTTCGTTATTCGAAACTGAGTTCTTCCTTGATCGCTTAATCCAGTTTTAAACTGTCTTTTTTGTGTAACATATGTATGTATGGCTTGAAATAAA
>DATGRX010000092.1:0-13574 GCA_035303185.1 Bacillota bacterium | reverse complement strand
AACTGGAATGATTTACGCGTTTGTCGAACGTGTTGAACAAAACTTAAAAGATGTTGGTAAAGAACCACTATCTGGGAAAATGCGGGGAATAATTGCGATTGTTGCTCTTGGTCTTTCAGCAATTGTTTCTAGTGTTGGTATCCAAGATCTAGTTTCTACAGGTTACACTGTACTTGGGTGGGCCATGCTCGTTATATATGGTATTCCAATTTTAATCATCGGAACATACCGTATTTTTACAGCGAATAAAAAGCGAAAAGATGAAATTGATCCGGATGAAAAAAGTGCTTAATATGCAAAGTAAATGTTAAATGATTACGTTGTATCTTTTTAGCGCACAAATATGGATGACTTTTATTTATTAAAAGAGGAGCTTGGAGAAGAGTGACAAGTTACGGGAGAAGATAATATGTTTCCGTAAATCGATACCTATCTCTAATTTTTAAATGTAAAAGACGTCAGTAATAATCGAACCTACTTTCAATGACTGACGTCTTTTTATTTTAAGATCCTGTCATACTTTCTTGCGTGTTAAATATATTTTGTCTCACCCGAAATGTAAGTATGACTAATAAGGAAATGATAATAAGATTCGTTAACATACTTAAATCTTCATTGTTTAAATAATGAAGTTAGAGCGGGATTTTTAAAATTAATGTGATATAAATGAGAAAGTTCCATAAAAAAAGACGGGATCTGCATCATGCAAACCCCGTCATATCAACCTTTATTAAGTTGAACTTACATCATTCCTGGCATTCCGCCGCCGCCCATGTCTGGCATGCCTGCTCCATCTTCCTCTTCTGGTAAATCAGCAATGACTGATTCAGTTGTTAAGAAGATAGCAGCAATAGATGCAGCATGTTGTAATGCTGAACGTGTTACTTTTGTAGGGTCAACAATACCTGCATCAAACATGTTTACCCACTCATTTTCTGAAGCGTCAAATCCAACACCAAGTTCTTCATTCTTTAATCGTTCAACAACGATTGAACCTTCTAATCCTGCGTTTTCAGCGATTTGACGAACAGGTTCTTCTAAGGCACGTAACACGATATTTGCTCCTGTTGCCTCGTCTCCTTCAAGATCTAACTCAGCCACTTTGTTGTACACGTTCATGAGTGCTGTACCTCCACCGGAAACGATTCCTTCTTCAACAGCAGCTCGTGTCGAGTTAAGTGCGTCTTCCATTCTTTCTTTACGCTCTTTTAACTCTGTTTCAGAAGCTGCACCAACAGATACAACTGCAACTCCTCCAGCTAATTTAGCGAGTCGCTCTTGTAACTTCTCCTTATCAAAGTCTGAAGTTGATGCTTCTGCTTGTGCACGGATTTGGGATACACGGGATGCGATTGCATCTGGCTCGCCCGCACCTTCTACAATTGTTGTGTCATCCTTTGTAACAACAACTTTTGACGCACGACCTAGCTGTGTTAACTGTGTAGACTTAAGATCTAAGCCGAGATCTTCTGTGATAACTTCTCCACCAGTTAAAATCGCGATGTCTTCTAACATTTCCTTACGACGATCTCCAAATCCTGGTGCTTTAACGGCTACTGCATCAAAGGTTCCACGTAACTTGTTTACGACGAGTGTTGCAAGGGCTTCACCCTCAACATCTTCAGCAATAATTAAAAGTGGCTTACCTTCTTGAACAACATTTTCTAAGATCGGTAATACGTCTTGAATATTACTAATCTTTTCATCTGTAATTAAGATATATGGATCTTCTAGTTCTGCTTCCATTGTATCTTGGTCTGTTACCATGTATGGAGATGCATATCCTCGATCAAACTGCATTCCTTCAACGACTTGAAGTTCTGTTTGGAAACCTCGGGATTCTTCAATGGTAATGACTCCATCATTTCCGACACGCTCCATCGCTTCTGCAATAAGCTCGCCTACTTCCTCATCATCAGCAGAAATAGCAGCTACTTGTGCAATGGAATCTTTGCCTTCAATCGGTTGAGAAATACTGCCAAGTTCTTCGACAGCAACTTCAACAGCTTGCTCAATTCCACGGCGAAGACCTACTGGATTTGCTCCAGATGTAACGTTTTTAAGTCCTTCTTGGATCATTGCTTGTGCAAGCACTGTTGCTGTAGTTGTACCGTCTCCAGCAACTTCGTTCGTTTTGGATGCAACTTCGGAAACAAGTTGAGCACCCATATTTTCAAACTTATCTTCTAATTCAATTTCTTTTGCGATTGTCACACCATCATTTGTAATCATTGGTGCTCCAAAGGATCTATCTAAAACAACATTTCGACCTTTTGGTCCTAATGTTACTTTCACAGCATCAGCTAATGTGTCAACACCTTTTAACATTGCTCGACGTGCTTCTTCACTAAATTTAATTTCTTTAGCCATTTCCTATAAAACCTCCCTAAATGATTCGTTCTATACTTATAAAATGTTTAGCCGATAACAGCTAAAATATCATCTTCTCTTACGACTAAGTATTCTGTACCTGCATGTTCTACTTCAGTCCCTGCGAACTTAGAAAAGATTACATGATCTCCTTCTTTTACCTCAAGTTCTACTTTTTTTCCATCGACGACTTTTCCAGAACCTACAGCTACGACTTTTCCTTCTTGTGGTTTTTCCTTTGCAGAATCTGGTAAAACAATACCTCCTGCGGTCGTCTCTTCAGTTTCAACAATTTCAATGACGACACGATCTCCTAAAGGTTTAATCATTTAGACTACCTCCTTAATTCTTTTCCAACATTTTCATTTTAGCACTCAAACCAAGTGAGTGCTAACGACAATTTATATAATAAATAATTCACTTATAAAATGCAAGTAATTTAATTATTATTTTTTATATTTTATGGAAATGGAATTTTCCCTTATAAACTATTATCTGTTCGTGTGTAATTATGCTAAAATAGAAGTCGTGATGTATGAAGGAAGGGATTTTATCTTGAAGAGAAATTACTGGTTGATCGTAGCAACATACGTAATTATGCACCTTTCTGGTATCGTTGCTAGACCGATCATGATGGATATACTTGGGTTTTCTCCCAATGAAACAATTGCTTATTGGAATATCATTAGTTTCTTCGCAGGATTAATTGTTATCTTACTCTTGCTAAGAGGGGATATAAAAAGAGGTAGCCAAAGAAATGCAAGTCCTATATCAATAACGGTACTTTGGTCAGTTGTTGGCATATTTCTTGCATTTATTGTAAATATCATCGCAGGTTTAATTGAAACACAAGTTCTCGGGATTGAACCAGGTTCCGATAATACGATGTTTATTATGGAGATCATTCGGAGTTTCCCTATATTTATGATTATCCCAGCTATTATCGCACCTATCCTTGAGGAAATTGTTTTCCGAAAAGTCATTTTTGGTACTCTCCATAAACGGGTTAATTTCTTTATAGCAGCATTACTTTCCTCATTAGTATTTGGCATTATTCATGGAGAGCCACAACATTTACTCGTTTATGCGTCTATGGGTTTTGTGTTTGCCTTTTTATATAAGATGACAAATCGAATTATTGTACCAATATTTGCCCATGCTGGAATGAATTCAATTACTGTATTACTACAATACTCCGTTACACCGGAACAACTTGAACAGATGAGACGTCAGCTTGAAGAAATGATGATTTTCCTTGGGAATTAATCGATTAATAACGGCTATTATTTATTTTGCTACAGGTGTGTTTTTTACATTTATTGCAATAAATAGTATTGAGCAAACAGTATGGGAAGTAAATCCAGTTATATTTTTAATTGTAGCTACAATCGGTTTTGGTGCATTCTTACGTGCTATGGGAAACATCATTAAATGACATTAAAAAAAGCAAGGAGGCTCACACATCAATGTGAGCCCCCTTGTTTTTAACTTATTCTGTTAAGTATTCAGCAATCATTTGTGCTTCTTCATCTGTCACATCTATAGCTGGCATATCTCCTGTTCCTTCTAAAATGACCTCTTTTAAGTCAGCTACGGATAAATGGTCTCCAGGAACAGAATCAATTTCCCCACCGTGACAATTTGTACAATTTCCTTTGACTAACTCCTCAACTTCTTCTGTTGTGACAACATCGTTATTTTCTGCTTCATCTTTTGTTGCATTGTTATTATTGTTGTTATCACCTGATCCACATGCTACTAACAAAATTAGTCCAATGATTCCAACAAATACTAACAATTTCTTTTTCATCGTATCATCTCCCATTTGTTTTATTATTTATATAAATATTGAATATAAATAACATTGGTGTGATTTCTACGATAACAACAGTGTTAAAGCAGGAGGACTTTATACCTATATTATATAATAAACATGCATTTAATCAAATGATTACACTTTTCTCATAATTCTATTACTTTTATTAAAAGTTTTATCTCGAACATTTTTTAATTGTTTTGTGCAATTGTATAATAAAAATTATCATCCAGATTCTGAATTTTGATTTGTGTAACAGATGTGTTTTCTAGCCTTTTGTACGTTTTTTTGCCCAATAATTGTTTTATCATAAAAATCTACCGATTCTCCTGCTTCTTCCGTAATTATTCTTGCTGTTTCCAATGTGCGAAACAAATCACTCGATATAATAACCATCCTAATCATGATTATCTAATCGCTTCGCAACTTCTTTAACTTGCTCTTTCCCTAAAATGCTCAAGATCATTATCTGAATGACCTTGAGCACGTTTTTCATTATTCCAATCTGTGTTTCCATACCTTACAAAAGTAATTATCATGAATGACCGCCCCTCTATAATCGAGCTAGAGTAAAAAACCCATATAAGTAGCTAACTTGCTATTTATATGGGCCACATGTCTCTGTCTGAGTCATAATTTTTATTTTACATAAGCATACTCGTAAATCAATGCCTAAATTTCAATGCCGGAAATCTAAATAGCTTTCATACTTTTTTTGTTTCTCTTTTGCATCATACATCGCTACATCTGCTTTTTCAAAAAGTGTTTCTAAATAAATGCCATCTAGTGGAGCGATAGACAATCCTATACTTGCTTGAATATTGAATCCTTCTAAATCTTTTTCTTTAGCGATCGCTTCAGAAATATTATTCTCTAATTTTTGAACAGTTTCTTTTATAAATGGTTTGTCAGTTTCACCTAAAATAACCGCAAATTCATCGCCACCGATTCTAAAAACTTCGTGGGGTTCTTCGATCGTTTTACGTAATGTATTAGCGACAAGTTTTAATACGCCATCGCCTCTTAAATGACCATAGGTATCATTAACAGACTTGAAGTTGTCTAAATCAATCATGATAAGTGCAGTTAAGCCCTTTCTTTTTTGAATTTCCTTTCTAAAAATCTCTTCAAATGCACGACGATTTTTTAACCCTGTTAAATTATCGTGACGTGCTAAGTATATTTGTCTTGAGATCCACTTTTGAATTCCAAAGATTGTTACAAGAATGATAACTAGCACAACTAATAATTGATAGATCAGTCGCTTCGTATTATTCGCTAATGTTTTATTTAATTCGTCCTCATTATAAATAATTTCTAACACACGTTGTTCCGCATTTTGTGAAATGTCAATAGGTTCATAATATACATAACGGTATATAAATTCTTTGTCATGATGCTTATCTTTTATTTCTGCTCGTTCGGAAAGATCCCGTGCTTGTAAAAAAGCATCATATCGTTTTGGTGTCATTGTTGAAGGATAATCCGTTTTTCCAATAGCATGTCCACCAATATTTAATACATTTATATCCTCAACCATGCTATGTTTCTCTTTTAATTCCTCTATCGTTGGGAAAAAACTAAAGTGTTCAAAAACAGGGCTCTCTTCGATGGGGATGCTTAACTGAATGATGTATTTTTTGTCTGGAGTAGCTTGATAACTATATTTCTTTGTTTCACCGGTCATTTGTTCTACATCGATATAGTCGATAAAGAAATCCCTCATTTTGCGGCGATTATCTAAAATCCGACTTAATGTAGAACAACACTCGTTAAAATCTAGATGAAGATCTTTTTTAAATGTCGTATGAGTAATGACATTATCTTGATTAATCATGTATATATCTAGATCTAATTTTTCATATAATTCATCAAAGTCCCACGTGTCTAAATCTGAATTTCCTTCATATAATTTTAATAAATAATCCGTACTTTCTCGCATTTTCTTGTCTGTTGAACACCCAAATGCGTTATGAGCTTTATCAATCGTTTGTAATGATTCAGTTATTGTTTCTTCAATAAAGTCAATCTTTTCTTCATAATGTTTAATAGCTTCTTCTCGATGAATAAAATGATCAATAATAGCTATTGTAAATGAAAAAGCTAAAGCCGTGACAAACATTATTAACGACAATCTAATTCTCACGTTGCATCCACCTTATGCTTTTATGTAATCTTATTCTTTTCCCTTTTCTAAAGGATAATGTTTCAAGAAATAAACGAGAGACTGTAATTCGACAGCTAAATCAATATGATGAACTCTAATATGATTTGGAACTGTGATTCTAGCTGGTGTAAAGTTTAAAATACCTTTAATACCTTTGTCGACGAGTCTATTTGCGATGATTTCTGCTTCGGAAACCGGTACTGTTAAGATCGCTACTTCTATATCTTCTATGTGTTCATCCAAATCTTCTATGTCATAAATAGGTACATTGCCCACATTTGTACCTATTTTTTTTGGATCAGAATCAAAAGCCTTGACGATATTTATGTTATTGTTTCGTAAAAAATTATATTTTAAAAAAGCTGTCCCTAAATTTCCAACACCAATTAATGCTACTTCTGTAACTTCATCTTGATTTAACGTTTTTCTAAAAAACGAAAGTAAATATTCTACATTATAGCCATAACCTTTTTTTCCTAGGGCTCCGAAATAAGAAAAATCACGTCTTATCGTTGCTGAATCTACCTTCACCGCTTCACTAAGTTCCTGTGAAGAAACACGGGTTTTTCCTTGTTGATTTAAATTATTTAAATATCGATAGTAAAGTGGTAATCGTTTAGCTGTTGCCTTCGGTATTTTACGCTCATCCATCATCGTTCCTCCTATGTTCTATATGAATAATCACCGGATTTTCCGCCTTTTTTCTCTATTAAAAATGTCTTTCCGATGACTAATCCTTTATCAAAGGATTTACACATATCATATACCGTTAATGCTGTCACTGATGCTGCTGTTAAAGCTTCCATTTCTACACCAGTGCTTCCTTTTGTTTTTACAAAAGTTTCAATGATTAGTTCATAATGTTCTTCCTCAACATACCAATCAAAGGAAATATCAACACCTCGTAATTGAAGAGGATGGCACATTGGGATCATTTGATCCGTATTTTTCGCTGCCATAATCCCGGCTACTTGTGCGACGGACAAGACATCTCCCTTTTTCACGTTTTGTGAAGTTACCGCTTCATAAATCTTTTTCGTGACAATAATACTTGATTGGGCTCTAGCGGTACGTTCGGTAACACCTTTACCAGATATGTCTACCATTTTCGCCCTGCCCTGTTTATTTATATGAGTAAATTCTGACAATTGATTCACTCCTTTTAATAATCGCTTTATCTTATATATTAACAGATAACTTAAAAGATGTCGCAAATTAATTCACTTCATTGCCTACTTAAACATTTATACGGTAAAATAGACATAATAAATGAGGTGACTAGTCGTGATTGTATTACAGGTAAACGATTTATATAAATCCTTTGGTGGAAATGAAATTTTAAAAAATATTAAACTTGAAATAAAGGAAAAGGATCGTATCGCTATTGTCGGACGAAATGGGTGTGGAAAATCAACCTTACTTAAAATATTAGCTGGAGAACTTTCCTATGATTATGGAGAAATTATAAAGCCAAAAGATATTACGATCGGTTATTTATCACAACATACTGATTTACAATCAACTCAAACGATTTGGCAGGAAATGGAGAGCGTATTTTCAGAATTAATTAATATGCAGCATGCCTTACAAAAATTAGAGGAAAAAATGGCTCATTCAGAATATATCAATGAAGAATTACTTGAGCAATATGATCAACTCCTTCAAAAATTTCAAAACTCTGGCGGCTATGAATACGAAGCGAAAATACGTAACATCTTATCAGGTCTTGATTTTCCTGAAAAAGACTATCATAAAAAAATTCAAACCCTTAGTGGGGGACAGAAAACACGATTAGCTTTAGGAAAGCTATTATTAGAAAGCCCGGACTTACTTATTTTAGACGAGCCAACAAATCACTTAGATATTGAAACCCTTTCTTGGCTTGAAACATATTTAAAAAACTATCCCGGAGCTTTACTTATCGTCTCTCATGACCGATATTTTCTTGAACAAACAGTGTCTATTATTTATGAAATTGCTCATAAACATATGAAACGCTACATTGGCGGTTATGAAAAGTTTTTAGAACAAACAAAGAGCGATTATGAAATCCAGTTAAAAAGGTATGAACAACAGCAAGAGGAAATTAAACGAGCGGAAGAGTTCATTGAACGAAATATAGCCAGAGCTTCAACCTCAAGACGGGCGCAAAGTAGACGTAAACAACTTGAGCGCCTGGAGCGTATTGAAAAACCTCTTGGAGATGAAGCGTCGGCAAAATTTACATTCCAAATAAATCGTCGTAGTGGAAATGATGTTTTACATATAAAAGATATAGCCTTTAGCTATGATAAAAAGAATCCTTTGTTTTCACAAGTGAAATTCAATGTCCATCGCGGAGAGCGAATTGCTCTTATTGGCCCGAATGGAATTGGAAAAACAACTCTTTTAAAAGTTATTTCCAAACAAATAGATCCAACCTATGGAACTGTCGAACACGGAACAAATGTAGAAGTTGGCTATTACGACCAAGAACAACAATTATTAACCCCAACAAAAACTGTTCTCTCTGAACTTTGGTATGAATATCCGCATGTAAATGAAAGAGACATCCGAACGGTCTTAGGTAATTTTCTATTTTCTGGTGAAGATGTTTTAAAACAAGTATCTTCTTTAAGTGGTGGAGAAAAGGCTCGACTTTCTTTAGCTAAACTGATGATGAAACAAGCAAATTTACTCATTCTCGATGAACCGACGAATCATTTAGATATTGATAGTCAAGAAATCTTAGAATCAGCATTAAAAGATTATCCAGGTACAATCGTTTTTGTTTCCCATGATAGATATTTTATTAATAAAATTGCTGATCGAATTGTAGAACTTTCAAACAAAGGGGCAACTGTCTACCTGGGAAATTACGATTATTTTCTACAGAAAAAAGAAGAAGAAAAAGAACGTGCACGTTTAGAAGAAAAAAGTACACACTTTGAAGACAAACCAAAATCTTCTAGAAAACAATCTTTGGAAAAGCGTAGAAAAAAGCAAAGGGAAGAACGAAGACGAAAGAGAAAAATTCAAGAACTTGAACAACGAATTGAAAAATTAGAAAAAAAACTTAATAACGTTGAAGCAGAAATGACTAAACCAGACGTATATCAAGATTATGAAAAATCCCTTGAGCTATCAAAAAAAGCCGATAAATTAAAACAAGACATTTTTAGGTATATGGAAAAATGGGAACAATTACATGAATAATCATCCACAGAGTTATTCACATACTATTTAACTATACCCGTTGATTTCACAAGATATGCTCATACTTATCCACGTTATCCACAAGTAAAATATATGTTTTCCACAAACTTGTTAGTATCTGGAGTTAAAGTATATAAAAACCTTGAGTTATCCACAGCGTGTGAATAACTCAAGGTTAAATTATTTTATCGTTAAGGACGGATGCGCGTTTAAATCCCAACCAGAACGGCGACCTTGTTCATAAGCGATCATTCCAGCTGCCGCGATCATCGCAGCATTGTCCGTACATAAATAAAGTGGTGGAATGTATATTGGAATATCAGTCGATGAAAACTTATCTTGTAAAGTTTTTCGTAAACCATTATTAGCGGCAACTCCACCGGCTACGATAACTTGCTTTACGCCATATTCTTTTGCGGCTCGATATGTTTTCTCCGTTAGTACATCTACAACACTCGCTTGAAAACTTGCTGCGATATCTTCTTTCTTAATCCTTTCATTTCTCTGTTTTGCATTATGAATATAATTAATGACTGCCGATTTTAATCCGCTAAAACTAAAGTTATATGTGTCCTCTAACCATGCTCTTGGAAAATCAATCGTTTCTTTACCTTTTTTTGCTAAACGATCGATTTCAGGTCCACCAGGGTATGGCAAATCAAGCATTCTCGCCACTTTATCGAAGGCTTCTCCCGCTGCATCATCGAGCGTTGATCCGATTACTTCATATTTCCCGTGTTCTTCCATATAAATGAGCTCTGTATGTCCACCAGAAACAATAAGAGATAAAAGTGGAAACTTGAATTCCGCCTCAAATCGATTAGCATAAATATGGCCCGCAATATGATGCACACCAACTAATGGTTTATTTTTTGCAAAGGCAAGAGCTTTTGCAGTATTTACCCCAACTAATAATGCCCCAACAAGGCCTGGACCTTCTGTAACAGCAATAGCATCAATTTTATTCCATGTAACTTGAGCTTGTCGAAAAGCTTCCTCTAAAACAACGGTGATTTGCTCCACATGGTGTCTTGATGCGATTTCTGGAACAACACCACCAAATCGTTTATGACTTTCGATTTGAGATGAAACAACATTTGAAAGGATGTCTGTCCCATTTTTGACAATCGCTACTGCTGTCTCATCACAACTCGTTTCAATACCTAATATAATTGTATCTTTACTCATCTAAAACTCACCCACATGACGATTGCGTCTTCCCTATTATCTGTATAATATTCCTTTCTAACATCGATAGGAACGAGCCCAAATTGACGATACATCTTTTGCGCAATCGTATTTGATTTTCTTACCTCTAAAGATAAACTTTCACAACCTGCTTTTATTGCTCGGTGGAAAATAAAGGAAAATAATTGTTTTCCTAATTTTTTCCCTTGATATTCTGGGGTTATCGCAATATTTGTTACTTGAGCCGATTCTTTTATTAGCCATAGTCCAGCGAACCCTACAATTTTACCTCTATACCGCAACGTATAGTAATGAGCATATGGGTTATGTTGAATCTCTTTGTAAAAAACACTGCGAGTCCATTGGGAAGTGAAAGTTTCTTGCTCAATTTTCATAATGTCATCTAAGTCACTTAGTGTCATTTTCATAATGCTTACCCCATCAGCCATAAGTATTTCGCCCTTTGTTTTGTTTAAGCCAATTCGCCTCTGCTTCCGCTAGCCGTAAATACTTTGGCGTTAATATATGAATTTCGTCCCTTTCTTTATTTTTTCCTAGTGTAATTAAATCTGAAGGCCTTCCTAGTTGATAAATACTTTTATCAATATAGGCAAATTCATTTAATGTATCTTGAATAGTTCTCTCATACATAGAAATATTCGGACTAACAAACATAATCCGCCTTTTTTGCTCAGATAAATAATCTAACCAATCAGTCATTTTTATATATTGATCATCTACAATTGACGTAATTTCTCCCTCTTTAAACTGGTATAATCCTGTAAAAACCGCTTCTCTTCTCGCATCAATAAAAGGAGAAATAAGCATATTAGAATGACGTCCTTGATAAGCTAATACTTCCAATGAAGACACGCCTACAATAGGTATTTCTAATGCCCATGCCATTGCTTTTGCTGTCGATAACCCAATACGAACTCCTGTGTATGAACCTGGTCCTTTAGAGACTATAATCTTTGTTAAATCACCTGGTACCATTTCGACTTCTTCCATAACATGATGAATGGAAGGCATTAATCTTACCGAGTGATTTTTTTGTAAATTTGTCAGTAGCTCTCCTTTTAAATGACCATCTTTTGTTAAAGCAACGCCCATGACGTCTGTAGCTGTATCAATAGCTAAGATATTCATGATAAAGTCTCCTTACATTTCAAAATAATTGCCGTAAAACTTTTTTATAATAATTACCTTTAGCGACAAAAATAAATTCACGACTATTTTCATCAATATATTTTATCGTAATATTTAACAATTCATTAGGTAAAAAGTCTTCGATAAACTGAGCCCATTCAATAACCGTTATCCCGTTACCATAAATATATTCATCGAAGCCAATATCTTCTTCAGAATGTTCTAAACGGTATGCATCCATATGATATAAAGGCAGTGTACCTTGATATTCTTTTATAATTGTAAATGTTGGACTCGTAATTGGTTCCTTTATATCTAAACCTTGAGCTATCCCCTTTGTAAAGGCTGTTTTTCCCGTGCCTAGTTCCCCTTCTAATGTAATAACACTTCCTTGTTCTAATTGTTTTGCTAGTTGGGAAGCAAAAGAATATGTTTGTTCTAGGGAATGGGCTATATATTTTTTTGCCTCAGACATATTAATCACCTTCTTCATTCAAATGCGTATAGCCTCTGTCTAAAATAAGTGTCCTTCTACCATTTTCTTCTAAATATACTTTACCAGGAGCATCCATTGACTCCGGATTTTCTGTATAACCTACTTTAGTTACCTTTGTCTTTGTTTTTTCACTTAATTTCTTTATTTTTTCCCAGTTTGAAATGGATGTAACACCTAATAATTCAAAATCTTCCCCACCAAAAAGTTTCCATTTTCTCTGTAAAGTTTTATCAAACTGATAAAAATGTTCACTTATAGGAATTAAGCTTTCGTCTATAACAATATCTACCTTTGATTCAGTTGCAATTTCTGCAGCCTCTGAGATAATTCCATCACTAATATCATTTAAAGCTAGTCGATCGATACTAGTTAAACTTTGGGCAAATTTGATTCGAGCTTTCGGATAGCGATGCCGTTGGATAAAATACTCAGCTTCTATATAATTTTTGCCCGTTTGTAAAATATGTAATCCCGCTCGTGAATCACCTAATGTTTCAGTGACAAAAACTATATCGGAAGCCTTTGCATGACTCCGATAACGAACAGAGTTAGGAAAAACACTACCAATTACTGTTATTGTAATCGTTAATTGTTCCCCGGATACAGTATCTCCACCGATTAAATCTATTTGATATTCTAGAGCTAATTTATTCATACCTTCATATATTTCTTTAATCTTATTCTTCCATTTTGATGGAACAACTATTGCAACCATATAAAATGTAGGCTGTGCCCCCATCGCTGCTAAATCACTTAAATTAACAGCTAAAGCCCGATAACCTACCTGTTCTGGTGACATCGTTTTTTGACTAAAGTGGATGTCCTCTACAAACACATCTGTTGCAATCACAATATTGTCTTGTCTTTCTTTAAAAACAGCTGCATCATCACCGATGCCTTTAAGTAAAGATGATTGTCTATAGTAAGGTTGCTTCACCGAATTGATAAGCGAAAATTCATCCATCTATATCACACCATATCTTATTTGTTATCTTAACTCATCATAACAAAGTATTTTCAAAAAATGAATTTTTCTCTTTATATAAACTACTTACTAACAAACTTATAAAGTAATTATTTATAAAATTGTATAATATGTAACGATAGTAAATTCCCTAATGATTAAAAAATCTACTTGTTAAGCTCCGATATCGTTTCCTCCATTGAGCCAATATTTGATATAGAATTAAAAA
>DATGRX010000091.1:0-7847 GCA_035303185.1 Bacillota bacterium | reverse complement strand
CCATTAAAGGTTATTGTGAGCGACTTAACATATGTTCGTGTTAAGCAAAACTGGCATTATATTTGTGTGCTTGTTGATCTGTATAATCGTGAGATTATTGGTCATAGTGCTGGACCATATAAGGATGCAAAACTAGTCCATCAAGCATTTTCATCTGTACCATACAATCTTTATGAACTAGAAATGTTTCATACAGATCGTGGTAAAGAATTTGACAATAGCCTTATTGATCAAGCTCTAGAAACCTTCGGCATCGAAAGATCATTAAGTGAAAAGGGTTCTCCATATGATAACGCTGTGGCTGAAGCAACTTTTAAAAGCATTAAAACAGAATTCGTCTATGGACGTGTGTTTTCTTGCCAACAAGAACTTGACCTTGAACTTTTTGATTACGTTAATTGGTTTAATAACATTCGCATTCATGGATCTTTGAACTATCAAAGTCCAGTTGAATATAAACGGACAAGCCTTTTAAAAAACTGTCCAGTTTAGTGTTGACATACCATTTATGCTCCCCTATTTTTATGAGTAAAACATTTGTGGGGAAAAATGCATGCGATCTTTAAGTCCTTTATGCAATTTGAGATATAAAAATTAGTGGAATTTAAATATTTAAAAGAATTTATAACAATTTCCATGGGAAAAGGCCCTTCTTTTATCTAGTTAAGTTATCCAACAAAAACTAACAAAAGAAGACCTAATCATAATGAAGAATGCCATATCTCAATTCTCATTAAATAATTACCAAAATTACTTTTCGTGCTTTACAAGAAAGCTTTAGTAAACTTGTTAGGATATTTTATCATCATTCACGAAGGAATTAGTCAACAAGTGTTTTGAAATGTACCTATAAATACTTGACTCAATCACTTGTGTATATCTAATTGACAATAGAACATTTCATTAGTATGATATACCCATCTCTAAAACTGAATACGAAATTGCGTATAATTTAGGGAATATGGCCCGGAGTTTCTACCAGACCGCCGTAAATGGTCTGACTACGCAGATGAAAAGTACACAAAGTGAGTAGTTCGATCAATGGACTATTCTATATTTGCGATACTTTCTCTTACCGTAGTAAAGTAGCACTCCTTCCATAAAGGGTGCTATTTTTTTCTGGGAAAAATAAGAGGAGGCTTACAGTTGATAAAGAAGTATTTTCAGTTTGATGAGTTAGAGACGAATTACAGAACGGAAACGATGGCTGGACTAACGACATTTTTAGCGATGGCATACATATTGTTCGTTAATCCGTCCATGCTTTCCTTAGCGGGGATTGAGACGCTTCCGGACGGTGTAACCCGTATGGATGCAGAAGCGGTTTTTGTAGCAACAGCTATTGCTGCTGCGGTTGGAACCTTTATTATGGGTGTCGTTGCTAGATATCCTATAGGTTTAGCCCCTGGTATGGGTTTAAATGCGTTTTTTGCTTATACCGTCGTTTTAGATTACGGAATTCCTTGGGAAACAGCTTTAGCTGGGGTACTTGCTTCAGGAATTATTTTTATCTTTTTAACGCTTTCGGGGCTTCGGGAAAAAGTAATTAATGCGATTCCAGCAAATTTAAAAATGGCTGTAGGTGCAGGGATTGGATTATTTATTGCTTTTTTAGGATTTCAAAATGCGGGAATTATTATCGGTGATGCGGATACCCTTGTATCTTTAGGCAATTTACGTTCACCAACTGTATTATTGGCAATCTTTGGGATTGTTGTATCTGTTGTTTTATTAACTCTTAAAGTTCGTGGTGGAATTTTTTACGGGATGATCATTACGGCAATAGCTGGAATGATTGTCGGATTAATTGAAGCACCAACAGGTATAAGTGGTATTGTTGGAGAGGTTCCAAGCTTAAGTCCCACCTTTGGGAAAGCCTTTACCCATTTTGGGGATATTTTTACTCTTCAAATGCTTGTTGTTATTTTAACCTTTTTATTCGTTGACTTTTTTGATACAGCAGGAACGTTAGTTGCTGTGGCGACTCAGGCCGGTTTAATGAAGAATAACAAATTACCAAGGGCTGGTCGAGCATTATTTGCTGATTCAGCAGCAACTGTTGTTGGTGCTACTGTTGGAACATCGACAACGACATCCTTTGTTGAATCAACGGCGGGAGTAGGTGCAGGTGGGCGAACAGGATTTGCATCTGTCGTTACTGCCGCTTTATTTTTACTTGCTATTTTTTTCTCACCCCTTTTAAGTGTCATTACACCAGAAGTTACATCACCAGCGTTAATTATTGTTGGTGTGTTAATGGCTTCATCCCTTAAAAACATTGATTGGGATAAGTTTGAAATTGCTGTACCAGCATTTTTAACGGTTATTGTCATGCCGCTATCTTATAGTATTGCAACAGGAATAGCGGTTGGATTTATATTTTATCCAATCACAATGCTCATAAAAGGAAAAGCAAGAGTTATTCATCCTGTGATGTATGTGTTGTTTTTCGTGTTTATCTTATATTTTATGTTTTTAGCTTAATAAAAAAGCTGGCTGTTTTGTAGTAGCCAGCTTTTTCATAACTTCATCAATAAACTTTATTCTCAGTGATAATCATTTCACGTAAATTTTCTAAAATATTTGTCCTTAGCTCAACAAACTCATCAATTTCATAGAAAAACTTAATTTTTTCATATTTCATATCTGACTCTTCCGTCATACTACTATGTGAATGAATGAAATAAGCGAACATTTCAGCTATATCTTCTACAAAAGATGTTGCTTGGTAAGTATTGAAAAATCGGTCTTCATATTCAAAGAAAAACTCTTCAAATTCCTCTTCATTTTCCCAATCGATTTCTGCATGGGTATCATAAATGTCTTCCCAAAATTGTTTATAATAATCATAAATATAGCTATCTTCCTTCATGCAACGTCCATTGGCAAAAATAGTTTCACAGTTTGCCTCAATTTCTTCAACGATTTGTTCTAACTCATCGCCTTCAGCATCAAATAAATCTTCATGGACATCTACTTGAGAGCTATTTAATGTTAAGACATGCCCTAACTCATGAAAAACTAAATAACGAACTCTTGGATGATATTGAGTAGCTAATTCTGATAATAATAAATACATAGAATCTGGATCTTTATTTCCCACAGCTAATACATATTCTTCACCAGTATCTACCCAGTAAAGTGCCTTTAAATACTCTCGATTATCTTTCGGGATCAAATTGGATATAACATGCCAAAACTCTTCAAAAGCTTCTTCTCCTGCTTCTAAACTTGACTCATCCATTTCTTCAAAAGATTCACCTTCTTGAACACTACCCAACTGATCATTTTCATCAACATCTTTATAAAAAAGATATTGCCAATGACTTTGTTCACGTTGAAATGGAAAGTAAAATTGATGTTTTTCTTCATTTACGTACCAATTAATATTTACTTTTCCTAGTTCTTGTAGACAGTCACCCCGTTCAATTGTATCTTCGATCGCCAAACATTCTTCACCATAATAATCTAATACTTCAATTGGATTTACTAATTTTGGTTCATTATTTTCATCATTTGAGTTGTTATCGTTATCATTATTGTCAAGAACATTATTTTCGTTGTTAGTTTCTTCAACTTCATTATTTTCTTCTTTGTTCGCTATATCTGATTCCTTATTGTTTACAAACCAAAATATAGTTCCAACAACGATAAAGAGTACAACTATACTTACAAGGATCAACTTTACATTTCTTTTCATTAAATCCCCCTCTTTATTTCCTAATATTATATAAATACGATTTTACTTGAGATAAGTTTCATGAATTATAAAAAAATTAAAATTATATGTCCGCAAATTTCCAAACAATTAAGTTTTCGGGTTTCTCATTTGAAAAAAATAAAAAGTTATGAAACAAATTGTTCCAATTAGAGCGGTGCTTCCAAGAGCAAAATACAGAAAATGACCACCTAAAATATCAATTACTCTACCACCGATGAGCGAACCAATAATTCCGGAGAAACCGAACATAACTGAATAAAAAAGTAAATGACCTGTAGATTGTAAATCTTTTGGTATAATTCGCGTGACATAATGAAAAGCAGCCAGATAAAATACACCGAAAGTTAATCCATGTAATACTTGAAAGAAAAGTATATAGACTGGGTCGTGAACACTTGCATAAATAAACCATCGTAATGTGTATAACGTACTTGCAGCAATGATAAAGATTAAGGAGGGATATTTACGGAACCAAAATACCGCAAGTGCAAATATTATCGCTTCACTTATGACACCGATGAACCAAGCGATTCCGAC
Source organism: Bacillota bacterium (assembly GCA_035303185.1). Classification (GTDB taxonomy): domain Bacteria; phylum Bacillota; class Bacilli; order Bacillales; family Amphibacillaceae; genus CALAMD01. Next base: position 3,589 of record DATGRX010000091.1, on the reverse strand, counting down.
AAGACGTTCACTGCCACCAAGTTGGGTAATGTATAACCCGATGAAACTATCATTTGCCCGGTGAGTTGTTGCGATAAAAAGAGTAAATAATAAAAATAATAAATAAGGTTTTGATTGTAATAAATGCTTTAAATCACTCAATTGAAGCGGTGTATCTGTTGCTTGAACATCGGTTAATTTAAAGGCGGCTAAGAGTGTAATTACACCGAAGGCTAGGTATGGCCACATGATGTATTGAATCCCTACTTGATTTAATACTTCACCGATCGCTAAAGATGATACCGCAAAGCCGATAGACCCCCACATGCGAATACTTCCGAACGAAATATTAAGTTCATCTGCCCGCCTTTGGCCAAGACTATCTCCAAGTGCGCTAACTGGGTATGAAAAGAAGTAAAAAATAGAGCCAACAAGTAAAATAGGAATAATTGCATTTAATTGAAAGAAAAAAATACCTGTTAACAAAAATCCTGTCATACAAATAATAATCATCGTTTTAACTGTTTTGTACTTATCACTTAAATAACCCCAAAGAGGCTGGGAAAATATCGAGGCAAAAGGGCCAATAGCAAGTACCCAGCCGATCTCTGTTCCAGAAAAACCTTTATATCGTAAATATAAAGGTAAGAAGCTTATAATAATAGTATTTGTTGCATGGAAGCTAAATAAAAATGTTTTTAATGAAGTTGTCGATCCGCTCTTTGTCACTTATGAATCACCTAACCTAATCTTGCCAATATTCCTCGATAAATTCATCCCGTCCAGACTTTTCTCGATCCTTCAAATATTCTTCTTCATTTGTTTGATAAAAGTTTTGATGATAATCTTCAGCTGGATAAAACGTTTCGGCTTTTAAAATTTTTGTAACGATTGGTTTCGAGAAGCGACCACTTTTTTCTAGTTGCTTCTTTGATTGTTCGGCAAGTTTCCTTTGTTGCTCATTATGGTAAAAAATTGCTGTTCGATAAGAGTCCCCTCGATCATGAAACTGCCCACCATCATCTGTTGGATCGATTTGTCGCCAAAAGATATCAACGATCGTTTCATAAGAAATAATATCCGGATTAAACGTAATTTCTACGGCTTCATAGTGACCCGAATGACCTGCTTTCACATCTTCATACGTTGGATTTTCTAAATGGCCTCCTGTATATCCTGAAATTACTTGATGAATGCCATCCCATTCATCAAAGGGTTTTACCATACACCAAAAACAACCACCAGCAAAAGTAGCTTTCTCTAATTTTTTACTCATTTTTGATTTCACCTCATATGCGTTATACTTATAGTAGGATGTTATCATAGACTATATCATAAGAAAGAGGTAGACACATGGAGAAAACTCCTTTTGTTAATCAATTATTTACGGGGAAGGTAAAACAGCTTGGTGATCCAGAAGCGAAAGACCCGATGGAACGGGAATGGGAAACAGGGATGTTTAAAAAGCCAACAACAGGAAAAGTGTGGCTCACAAAAACGAACTTAATTGGTGATGAGGTTGCAGATACAAAAGTGCACGGTGGCCCGGAAAAAGCCTTGTTTGCTTATCCTGTTGAACATTATCCATATTGGCAAAAGGATTTAGAGACCGACGAAATAGGTGTCGGTGCTTTCGGTGAAAATCTAGCTGTTACACATATGACAGAGAAAGACGTTTGTATTGGGGACACGTTCAAGTTAGGTGAAGCGATTATTCAAGTGTCCCAGCCACGGAGGCCTTGCTGGAAGCCTGCTAGAAGATTTCGCGTCTTAGATTTTGCGTTACGAATTCAAAATAGTGGATTTACCGGTTGGTATTACCGCGTGATACAAGAAGGTTATATTGAAAGTGGATTGCCTCTTGAGTTAATCGAACGCCCCTATCCAAAATGGACAGTTAGTTATGCCAATAAAGTGATGTATCACCATAAAGATAATTATGAGTTAACGAAGGAATTAGCCTCCTGTGAGCTTCTAGCAGAAAATTGGCAGCGAACGTTAAATCGTCGGTTAAAAGGAATTGAATCAAGAGAGGAAAGGCGAGTGTTTGGTCCGAATAAATAAATGTAAGGAGGTTGTGGAAGATGCCTGTTTGTACACATTGTCAATATGAGTGGACGTGGACAGAAACGATGAAACGAAGCTTTACCTTTGAAATAGGTTGGCCTTGTCCAAATTGCAAGAAGCGTCAATATCCTTCCCGGCGTGCGCAACGAAGGTATTTAAAGTACACATTACTTATACCTTTTTGCATCCTTTTACTACTTACTGGCATCCCTAAAATCTATACACTTACTATCTTTATTATCGTCGCTATTATTGTTTTGCTCATTTATCCTTTTACACTGGAGCTATCAAAGGAAGAGGAACTTCCTTTTTCATAAACCTACGTTCAACTTATTTCGTATGTCGAAACGAATAATTCCTAAACATTCAAAAAATATGCTAAAATAATTAATAATCCATTTTTAATGGAAATTAGATCAATACATATAGGAGGAATCAAGGTCGTATGAGTCATGCAACAATTGTATTTGAAAAGGACGCTGTTGTAACTGGAAATAAAACGTTACAATCCGTTGTAGAAAACAGTAAACAAGCTTATGAAGTTCAAGTTGTCGGTGACGATTTGTATGTCATCGTCAAGGAAATTAAGGAAAAGAAGCAAACCCTTGATGAAGTAAGAATGCTTGCCGGAAATATTGCGAGGGATTTAGGAAAACGCAAAGTTGACGAGGCAAAAGTCAATGAACAGGAAGTTGCCGAAGCTTTTGCTCAGGATGAAGCAGACGCTGTTACTGCTTTTGTTGAAGGTTGGAACTTAGGTGCGTATACCTTTTTAACATATAAGTCAAAGGGTGAAAAATTCGTCACAACATTAACCTTTGCTGATGAAGAAGCGACAAAGGAAGCGGCAGAAGTCGGAAAGTTACGAGCAGAGGCAACAAGCTTTACCCGTGACTTGATGAATGAAGCTCCTCAAGCCCTTAACCCGGACACTTTTCCTCAAGTATTAGTAGATGAGTTTGCTAATACAGACGTTGAAGTGCAAGTATACGACAAAGCAAAGCTAGAGGAAATGGAAATGAACGGAATTTTAGCTGTTGGTCGAGGAAGTAAACATGAACCAGCCTTTGTTGAAATGACCTATAAAGGTGACGATTCAAAACCTCTCGTGGCCCTCGTTGGTAAAGGAGTAACCTTTGATACTGGTGGAATTAGTTTAAAATCTGGCCGAAACTTAAGTGATATGCGAATGGATATGGGTGGAGCAGCAGCGGTTGCTGGAGCGATGAAATTACTCGCTTCAACAAAGGCAAAAGTAAATGTCGTAGCTCTCATTCAAATCGTTGAAAATATGCCGGATAGTAAGTCTTTACTTCCAGGCGAAGTGATTACTTATAAAACCGGTCAAACGGTCCAAGTTGGTAACACGGACGCTGAAGGTCGCTTAATTTTAGCAGACGGCCTCATCCGTGCCGGGGAATTAGAAGCGGATTATGTCGTAAATATTGCTACATTAACAGGTGCTGTTGTCGCAGCCCTTGGCCCAAGTGTCGCTGGTATTTTCGGTGATGAAGAGTTAATGGATGAAATGAAGAAAATCGGT
>DATGRX010000090.1:0-9311 GCA_035303185.1 Bacillota bacterium | reverse complement strand
CAAGTTCATTATACAATATTACAGAAATTTTTGCGTCCTCCATCACTTGTAAAAAAACTTCTTCTTCTTCCCGGGATACCTCATCATAATAGGTAACGTTTGATATACTTTTTGTAGCGATGATAGAGTTTAAATTGAGCTTTTTCGCCCATTCAACGATTGTTTCTGCATTTTCTTTATTGACATCAATACCTCTATTTCCACGAATGGCATAAACGAGGTGAAGTTTGTTATAATCCATAGCTGTTAGCGTGTTTAATGTTACGTTAATATTTCCCCGATTCGCAAAGTGATCGTCAATAATCATAAAATCTTCATCGTAAATGACCTCAAAACGACGACTGACTCCAGTGAAGGAATTGATACCACGTTGAATCGTTTTAGGAGGTACATTTTCTAATAGAGCAATTGTAATTGCAACGAGAGAATTGTAGACAGAGTGCAAACCAGAGACAGATAATTGAATATCAAAGGATTGTGGTTCAATCGTTCTATTTTTTGTTTCAATAGGCTTGTTTACTTTTAAGGTAAAGTGAGCTCGTCCTGTTGATAAATCAAGATGTTCACATGTTACATGCCCAGAAGTATCTTCAATGCCAAATGTAACGACTTGGGCTTTCGTTTGATCGATTAATGACCGAGAATATGGGCAATCTAAATTAAGGATAGCAAAAGCGTCTTCTTTTGCATCTTTAATCAGTCGGGATTTCACATCAAAGTAACGTTCAAAGGAGCCATGGGTTTCAATATGTTCACGGCTAATATTATTCATTGTGACGATATCGTAATCAACGGTTTCAACACGACTCATTTCCATCGCCGCAGATGAAACTTCCATCATAGCGTGAGAGACATTTGCTTCATTCATTTCTGTTAAAAACTGCTGCAATTCTAAGGATTCAGGTGTTGTTAGATTAGAAGGAAAAGCACAGTCGCCAATTTTCACGTCTACTGTTCCGAGTAATCCTGTTTGTAGTTGGTGCTCTTCCAAAATACTATTTGTCATAAATGTCGTTGATGTCTTACCATTGGTTGCTGAAATTCCGATCATTTTAAGCCGCCTAGATGGATAGTTATAAAAGTTTGCACTTAGTCGAGCAAGGGCACTTCTTGAATTTTTTACTTTGTATTGTGGGATGTCTATATCATGTTGAAAATCTTCAACAATTGCTGCTACTGCACCATTTTCTTTAGCCATAGGTAAAAATTTGTGTCCATCTGTTTCATATCCTTTTATACAAACAAAAAGATATCCTTCTTTAACCTTTCCTGAGTGATAGGCAATACCTCTAATTTCTTCATTATCTAATGGATGAATAGTGTCCAAAACATCGATTGCTTGAAAAAGTTCTGAAATGTTCATTATTTGTTTCTCCTTTCAAAATATGTTTTATTCAATCATAACACCCTGTTGATGTAATAAAAACCAACAGAAATTTAACATTTCTGTTGGTTTCATGTCTAAAGTTTTTATCCAAGGCTAATCCGAGTCATTATTTGATGAATCGTCATTTTGTGCGTCATCATTATTTGTATCATCATTTTCGTTTGTGTCCTTATCATCCTTGCCATTGTCTTTTTCATCATCTTTTTCTTTATCGCTGTCTTTATCTTTATCCTTGCCCTTACCTTTCTTTTTGTCTTTATCTTTGTCTTTATCTTTTTTAAGTTCTCCGATAATGATTTCAGATGAAGGTTTCGATTCCCGGCCAAAATAATCAACGGCTGTAATCACGTAGGCTGCATTATCACGGAATTTCGTATATTCGGTTTTAGCTGTATGGTCAATTTTCTTAAAGTCTTTACCGTCTTTTGTTGCCTCATAAATATAGTACCCAACGATTAGCCCATTATTTGGCTTTTCCCAAACAATTTTATCACCTTGATGGCGGATATTTCTCGGTGCGCTAGGATCTTTACCATCATCCTCCAGTTCATCGAAATCGAAATTTGCTGAAGAAGCCGTTATTTTTTCCCAGGCAGATCGTTTACCATGTAATGGATAAATTTCTGAAATATCGTCTAGTTCATCGAAGCCTCTTTCTTTTAAAAATTCAGGATTGAACATGTAGCCATCATCTTTAACAAACTCTTTTGGTGTATTTGGTCCAGTCACATAAGCTTTTCCATCGATCATGACATAACTTCCAGAAAGTAAACTTTCATCTTCTTTTGTTGGAACATGGGCAATGTTAAATAAATCTGAGCTAACAAGACCAAGCTCTTTACATAATTCTGATGGAAGGTCACCGGATATTTCACAGAAGCTTCTTTCAACTATACCTTCAGGACGTTTAAAACGTTCATGAGGTGTAATTAAATCTGGATTAATTTCTGCTATATTATTAATGACTTCTCCCCAAAATTTCAAAATTCTTCCTGTATGATTTAATGAACAACCAGCACAGGCTTCACTTAAGTCATAAGGGGTATCAAATCCGAGCCAAGCGCCAAAGGTTATATTTGGATTCACTCCGACAAACCATGCATCTCTGTGATCTTGGGATGTTCCCGTTTTACCAGCCCAGTCGACAGATTGATCCCGAACAAAGTTGTAAAAAGAAGCGGCTGTTCCTTCTCTAATAACATCTCGCATCATATCAATGGTCAGATAAGTCGTTTGTGGACTGAATACTTCGACTTCATCTTGTTCATGTTCATAAATTACTTCACCATCACTCGTCGTGATTTTTTCAATCATATATGATTCGTTGTAATTTCCGTTATTTCCGAGTGTAGTAAAAGCACTTGTATTTTCCTCAACGTAAACATCACTTGAACCAAGAGATTGGGCTGGGTATTCATAAGCCTCATCTGGTATCGTCGTTATGCCCATTTTTTTCATATATTCTCGTGCTTGAGCATAGTACGCATGAGCTGTATCAAAACCATTATAAATACGAGCGGCGGAAACGTTATAAGAATTTGCTAAGGCAGTTCTTGCACTGTTCATTCCGTAATAGTAAAGCGAATTATAGTTGTCAGGATCCCAATTGTCGGGTCCAATTTCCGTATAAATATCAGCAATAGGTGTACCTGGTTGAAGCAATCCTTCCTCCATAGCCGGTGCATAAACGAGTAACGGTTTAATCGTACTTCCAAAGGAGCGTTTTGCTTTTGTTGCATAATTGTATTGATTTTCCTCTGTATATCCCCGTCCACCGATAAAGCTAATAATTCTTCCGGTTTTATTTTCAATGATAATACCTGAGGCTTGTACTGATTCTGTTTCTCCATCTTCATTAATAATATCTCGTTCTGGGAATTCAAAGTTTGTTGCGATTTCTTGCATTTTATCATATATTTCTTTGTCAATTGTCGAATGAATATGATAACCATTCATACGTAATGCTCGATCAGCTAGTTCTGTATATCGTTCATTTAATGTTTCGTCATTTTCAACATCTTCTAAAGTATAACCATCTTCTTCTAATAAATGCTCTTTTATAATTTTTGCTGCTCGTTCTTCAAGTTCCGCTGTTAAATAACCATATTTTTCTGTTGGAGAAGATTCTGGCTCAATAAAATCAGCAACGATATCGTACTCGATAGCTTCGTTATATTCTTCTTCTGTAATAAATTCTGCCCGTAGCATTCGGTTTAAAACAGTTTTCATTCGCTGAACACCGGGTTCAATAGCTTCCTTATCCTTCAATCCACCCGTTCTTACAAAAGGCGTATAATAGGATGGACTTTGCGGGAGTCCAGCTAAATAAGCCGATTGTGCTAAGTTTAATTCACTAGCATCAACCCCAAACACACCTTGTGCTGCTGTTTGAATACCAGCGATATTTCGGCCAGATGAATTTCTCCCGTAAGGTATAACGTTTAAATAAGCTTCAAGAATTTCATCTTTGTCAAAAAACTTTTCTAAACGCATCGCGAGTAAAATTTCCTTTGCTTTTCGATCAAAGGATACTTCATTCGTTAAAATTTGGTTTTTAATTAATTGTTGGGTTAAAGTACTTCCACCCGTTTGTGTCCCTAAATCAACGACTTCTTGGGCCATTGCTCGAACGATTGCCCGAGGGACAACGCCGTTATGTTCATAGAAATTTTGATCTTCTGTCGCAATGACTGCATTAATTAATGTTTCGGACACATCTTCTAAGTCAACTTCTTCTCGATGTAAGTCAGAACGAATGTCTCCAAAGTAAATATTATCAGCAAAATATAATTTCGATGTTTCTTCATAATTATATATGTCTCGTTCCATACTTGCGTAACTTCTAATCGGCTCATCTTTTACAAGGGATGCAAAGTACCCTGCGCCGGTAGCACCGACGAAAATAATTCCGAATAAACCGATGATGAGAATAAATAAAAAAATATTCCATACGACATCATACGTAATTCGGAATGTACTTGCTAATTTCCCTGATGTAAAAAAGCGTTTGACAGAATGTAGCGCTTTTTGGAAGAAATTATTAGTTTCCACGTTCTTTACCTCCTAAAATATCAAAGCTTATTATACCACATTACATAAATTTGGTATATGGGGGAAGATTAAAATTGCATTATAAAGCTTTTACAATTATAATAAATGTTAATTAAATAATAAAAGTAAAGCTAGGAAGAAATGAAGTAGTGACGTAAATCCCTTTTTCAGAGAGTTAGTGGTTGGTGGAAACTAATAAATATTTACGGAGCGAAGTACGTTTTGGAGCTGTTTCGAAAGGAAACCGGTTTTAGACCGTTATATGAAAGGAAGCGGTATGGCTTATGTTATGCCATACAATAAGGGTGGTAACGCGAGAATAGACTCGTCCCTGATGCAGTTTTTTGTATCTGGGAGGAGTTTTTTTAATTGTATGTAGAGGAGTGATAGTATGGATATTTTAGCAGATTTACAAAAACGGGGTTTAATTAATCAAGTGACTGATGAAGAAGGGTTAAAAGAACATTTAACAAACAACAAAGTTACGTTATATTGCGGGTTTGATCCGACTGCTGATAGCCTTCATATCGGACATTTAGTACCACTTACGATGTTAAAAAGATTCCAGCTAGCCGGGCACAATGCGATTGCCCTTGTCGGTGGTGGAACAGGAATGATAGGGGATCCGAGTGGTCGAACCGAAGAAAGATCCTTAAACAGCGAGGAAGTTGTACAAGGATTTGCTGATAGTATCGCCGAACAAATCACACATATTTTGCAAATCGACGAAGAAGATGATTCCATTCGAACACGTAATAACCATGATTGGTTGTCTAAACTAACGATGATTGACTTTTTACGGGATACAGGGAAACATTTCGGTATTAATTACATGATGGCGAAAGAATCCGTTTCCGCACGAATCGAAGAAGGAATTACGTATACAGAGTTTAGCTATATGCTGCTTCAATCCCTCGACTTTTTAAAGTTATATGAAGAAGAAGGAGTTACCCTTCAAATCGGAGGAAGTGATCAGTGGGGGAACATAACTGCAGGACTTGAATATATTCGTCGTTCCCGTGAAGACTTTGATGAAGAAATTAAAGCATTCGGCTTAACTGTACCGTTAATTACAAAAGCCGACGGAACGAAATTCGGAAAATCTACGGGAGAAGCAGTCTGGCTTGATCCGAAAAAAACAACACCGTATGAGTTTTATCAATTTTGGTATAACACTGATGATCGAGACGTCATTAAATTCCTCGAATACTTTACCTTTTTAGAACATGAGGAAATAGATGAGTTACGGAAAGCGGTCGAAGAAGAAGCGTGGAAACGAAAAGCACAAATACGTCTTGCTGAAGAAATGACAAAACTCGTTCACGGCGAAGAAGCCCTTGCCCAAGCGCAAAAGATTTCTGAAGCGCTCTTTAGTGGAGACGTCAAACAGCTCTCTTTAGCAGACATCGAGCAAGGATTTAAAGATGTACCGACTTACGAAATGGAAAAAGAAGAAATCGGCTTAGTCGATTTACTCGTTGAGGCAAATATTTCCTCCTCGAGACGTCAAGCCCGTGAAGATATTTCAAACGGAGCGATTTACATTAATGGAGAGCGAAATCAAGATATCGATCATACTATCGGCGAATCGGATCGACTAGAAGACCAATTTACAATTATCCGCCGTGGTCGACGAAATTACTTTTTAGTGAGATATAAGTAAAACAAAAACCGATTCCAACTTCACCTTTGGAATCGGTTTTATTTTTTTGATTCATTTGTTCGAATGCCTACACCTTGAACAACACGTAAATTTTCATCAAGCGGATCGCCATCTTTTTTCTGCATCCGAAGGGCCCACGCTTTCACAATCCGGTACATGACAAAAATGAAGCTTGATAGTTGAATAAGCTTCAAAATCCCACCGGCAAGCTGCTGATCATAAATATTCGTAAGCTGGGGAATAATCATTGCCTCGGTAGGAAAATACAAAACATAGTTAGCATTTAAATTCAACAGATGGAAGAAACCAATCGGCATTAAGGCTAAAGACGCTAAGAAAATATATGCAATCCGATACAAAGGTGACAATTCATTAATTCGACGCACTGGATTTAAAATAGCCCACCACATGAAAAAAGCATAAACGAATAAAACAAAATGGTACAACAATACAAGTGCGATATGTTCATGAACGAAATTAAAAACCGTAGGCACGAAATACACTGAGAAAAGTACCGTGAAAATGACTAATGTTAACCACGGGTGACCAACAATTTGTAAAAAAAGTCGATTCCTGTAATTCCACGTATATTTCTTATACAACTCAAAGGGAAAACTAATAATGAGTAGCGGCATAATAATAAAATACGTAAATGCAGCCTGACTCATTAGCGCACTAAATAAATACGTATCCGCTAACACAGAAAACGGACTCCCATAAAAAAAGTATATAAGAAATAATGCAATATAAAAAGACGCTTTTTGATAAGACTGAACCTCATAAGTACCCGACCGCAAAATTTTCTCCCGATACAAATACCAACCTAAAACGACAAGACCGAGCCAAAACGGGCCAAAAAGTTCAAACAAAGAATGCTCTATAAATAACGTTTTAATTTGTTTGACCTCCAATCTATATAGACACTATGCCAATAGTGAAAACATCATTTGCAAAGGTTTATTACCCTTATCATACCACCGAAATAACGATTTGTTAACTTACAGATCATTGTTTCCTAAATTCTCAACTTCATGAAAAGGAGCCTACGCACAGCAGCTAGACAACAGCCCCACGTTCACAGTAGCCCTCAAGAACGTCGTTTCAATTCCTTCCCTTAAACAAATGCAACATTTTTATGTTCAAAAAAATTAATCAAATATGCCACCTGTGCACTTAAAATTTCGATTGTATTGATAAAAGCGATGCTAGAAATTTTTTAGTCACACCTATATCGCTCAAATCGATAATTGGAGGAGATTGGCATGTATGTTGAACTAACAGAAAAAAACTTTATAAACTTGCAACCCTTTGTAAGTGTTGAGGAGATGAATGAAGCAATACGAATACATAAAGCTAACCATGATCTATCTCAAACAGACCGAAAAATACTTGACGTCATTAGCCGGTATGCGTGCAAATTTGTCGGTGTATGTTACTTACGAAAACAACGAATCGCTGAAGAAGCAGGATTTACATCACGAAGAACAGCCATTCGCGCGTGCAATCGGCTAGAAAAGCTCGGAATTATTAAACAACACAAAGCCCGAAGAGCATCTGGAGACAAAAGACAAACCGCAAATATTATCATTATTCAACCTGTTCAAAGAGCTACATTACAGGAAGAACCTTCAGACAAACAGTTATCAAAAACCGCCGATACATCCAACAACCTGTCAAACCCTTGTCAACGAAAGAGTCAAAAATATTTTGATGAGTCACACCAGCCAGACACACCGGAAAGTCACAGGAATAAACCTTTACATAATCATAATAAAGAAGCGTGGGATACATATAAAGAGACGGATAGGAGAATAGAGCATTCCCTAGCTGAACAAATTCCAGAGAAAATATATCAAGCCTTTTCACCATTTTTCCAAGGGGAAAAATTATATGATATATACGGTATTTTATTACGAGCTAAAGCAGCGATTAATCCACAATTAAGAATTGAAGATCATGCTGAAAAATATATCGCCACCTTTTTAAACACCCTTCGTTTATACAAATGGGGGAAAGTAAAATCTTTACACAATTATTTATATGTCGCGTGGGAGCGATTAACCGCAGAAATAACGAGAAAACATGCATGGCAAGAAAAAGTAGACCTTCAAGAGCTATATACGTACTTTTAACAGAGCAGAGAAAATAGTCACGATAATAGGCAAAAACTTCCAATTACCTTTCAAATATCCCTCAAGAGAAGGATAAAACCCTACTTTTATCGCGGGAGTGTTGACCGATAGTTTGAAAAGTCATTTTATGATAGTATAAAAAAACCGTTACAAAACATACAAACTCTTATTGAAAAATTTATTTTATCCAGGGGAGATTCTTAATGTACAAAAAACGTCATATGACTATTTTAAATGTTGTATTCTTCATAACTTTACCGCTATTCATTTTAGATATGTATGTGCAGAAAAAAATAAATATTGTATTTATAATTGTTCTCGCTGCTTTTGCAAGGATTAATTACATTTATCGAAAACAACGGCGAGAACAAGAAGAGAACAAAGAAGAAATAGGACAAAGCGAAATAAAATAAGCAGCAAACATGTTGGGATAAAGACTACCTACATGTTTCCCCCAGGTGTAGTTCGACCATGATATGATAGGATCCCTTAACATGTGTCAAACACATTATCCATGCAGGTAGTTTTTTCCATAGATTTCATTTATATTCATCACCACTTCCCGGCTCATTAAGTACTATCCATACCTCATTTTTACTTCTACGCTTTTTTGGTTGTTCTTAAACGTATGACTTAAACATATCTTCTATTCTCTACATAGGTTCTATAACCTTTCCTTCGTTCTCTCATGCAATTTATAGATTCTTTTTCATAGAGATAAAATACTCTATAGTTTCATAAACAAATGCTTAGCGCATTAGAAAGCTCACATTAACTTCTAGCATACATGGTAAATATTCTTTTGGTATATGACAGATTGCCTAGTGGAGAGGTTCTATTTACATAGAATGACCTATTTACGTATCTAAATAAAACCATACAATAATATATAAATGTGCGAATATTAAAGTTTACAGGATTAAGTTTGGAGGATACCTATGAAACGACTTACTGTACTTTTTATGATACTGATTTTATTAGGAGGGTGTAGTATAGGTATGAGTGATGAAAAACTGCTACCGAAGGATATGAATGAAGAAGATTTACCCGAAGAACGGGCTTTTCAAGATGAATATAC
>DATGRX010000089.1:0-3961 GCA_035303185.1 Bacillota bacterium | reverse complement strand
GCTAGTAAAAGCCAGTTTTGTGGAAAGGCGAGGCCGAGCTTCCAATAAGCGATACCGAGAAGATCGTATTGCTTAATGAGATTAAATTTTGCTTGAATCGAGCGGGCATCTTCGAACCATACTTCATGTTCGTTGCCCGCTTGATCGAAATACGTATAAAAAGGTGCTTGAGCGGTTTCATCATACTGAATGGCTGCGTTTTCTAATCTTGCGAGCTCTATCGCTTGTTGTGGGCTTAAGGCTTGTGCAAAGCTTTCTCCAGCTACGAAGGGGAGTGTCCAATTATAGCCATATAAATTTTGTCCGAGTAAGATTTTTTCTGCAGGAATTTCTGTCAAGGCATACGTGACGACTTTTTCAACTTCATTGATCGGTGAAACCGGAAGCGGTGGTCCGGCACTATAGCCCCATTCATAAGTCATTAGGACGACGAAATCACAAATTTCACCGTGGGCTCGATAATCGTGGGCTTCATAAAGTAATCCTTGTTGGGTTGCGCTCGTTTTCGGGGCAAGGGCCGTTGATAAAAGTAAGTTTTCTTGAGCGAGTCGTGCTTTTGCTTTTCGTAAGAATTCGTTGTACGCTTCCCGAGTATCTGTTGGTAGAAATTCTAAGTCAAAGTGGACATCTTTAAAATCACCTTGAGTAGCGATATTAACAATTTCATCGAGTAACGTGTTTTGGACGGCGCTAACAGTAACGATGATTCGACCGAGTTCTGTACTAAAGGAATCTCCTTCTAAATTCGTTACGACGAGAGATAGAGACGTGTTATTTTTCGCCGCGATTTCTGGCAAATTATCTATTGGTGGAGGTGTTAATGTTCCGTCACGGTTGACGCGATAGCTAAATAGGCCAAGATACGTTAAGTAAGGACTCGCTTTCTCTGTTGCGGTTCGTAAAGTCTCAGAAACAGTGTTCCCGAGTGGTTCTACGTAGGCTAAGGTTGTTATGTCTCGTTTTTCTCGCTCGGGAATGTAAAGTCGCATACCTTCTTGAAGGGCGGCGTCGACGGGAATTTGATTGATAGCTGCTAGTTGTTCCACTGTAATGCCAAATTGTTCGGCAATGGAGGAAACTGTGTCATTCTGTTGAACGACATAAAATTGTCCTACGATCGGGATGACGAGAGTTTGTCCGACGACTAACTCATTCGGTCGATGAAGTTCGTTGGCATGGATAATATCATCGGGATCGACTCCATATGTATTTGCTATGGAAAAAATCGAATCGCCTCTTTGTATGACGTGTATTTGCATAAAGTTATCTTCCTTTCTAATCGAGTTAGTTCATTGTATGAAGAGATGCTTTAATATATAACTTTCAATCTTCAGGAGGTTTAGGTACGATAGTAAAAAAGGTAAAGAGTGATTGATGTGGATATTACATATATGAAAGAAGCGATTCATGAAGCAAAGGTGGCCGAAGCAAAGGGAGAAGTTCCGATTGGAGCGGTTATCGCTTATAAAGATGAAATCATCGCTCGAGGGCGAAACGAGCGCGAGGCGACACAAAGTGTGTTTTCCCATGCGGAAATTGTTGCGATTAAGCAGGCGAATGAACATTTAGGGAGTTGGCGGCTGGAAGGATGTACGCTTTATGTAACTCTTGAGCCGTGTCAAATGTGTGCCGGGGCGATTGTACAGTCGAGAATTGATCGGGTCGTTTTTGGTGCGACGGATCCGAAGTCAGGTTGTGCCGGTACGATTATGAATCTTCTTCAGGACGATCGGTTTAATCATCAAGTTTCGTTAACGGGCGGGATCTTAGCGGAGGAGTGTGGATCTTTGTTAAGCACCTTTTTCCAAAATATCCGTAAGAAAAAATAACTTCCACCTTTTTTCAATTGCTTTTTTGTGTAAATAGGTTATAATAAAGATCGCTGCACTAGGTGGGGCCTTAGCGGTGTCCTATAACTTGCAATCCGCTATAGCAAGGCTGAAGTCCTACTGGAGGTGGAGCGACCTTAGGGTCAGCCTTAAGGGAGTAGTGTTGACGTTTAGATCCTGCGCAACAGGAACCCATGAACCCTGTCAGGTCCGGGAGGAAGCAGCAGTAAGTGGACTTTCTTGTGTGCCGTAGGGCGCCCTAAACCGAGCTATGAACTTAAGTAACGCTTGAGGACGTTGCATCGATAGTAGGTGTGCGGCTTTATATTGAATGTGTGAAGCTCTTTTGGCGTGATGCTAAAGGGGCTTTTTTGATTCGTTCGTTTGCTTGGTTTTGTAAGGGACATTTGGAGAATAGGTGTTAGATAGGTTTTTTGTTGATAAGATGAGGATGCGGATTTTCCAGTAAAAAGTGTCCAATTAATGAAAGAAGCAGGACAAAGGAAAGCAAAAGTTGAAATGTATAGTCCCACAAAAAAATTAAACTGGACAGGATAATACTGATTTGTTCACAGATAGTCTACTTCCTAGAATAAAAGGGACACTTTCATTCTCGATTGGCTATTTTTTGTCTTGAATAAAATTTTTAACGATTCGTAACAGTTCTTTCTCTAGATTAATTTTTGACAGTTTGTTGACAGTGTGAAAAAATGTTACGTTTTGCTTTATTTTTATCATGTAAACGTGTACATTATACGTATAGCTCTTGTGCAAAAGTGAGCAATCAATGAAATGAATGTAAAGAAAGGGATACATTGATGGAATACGTGACAATTAATCAATTAGTAAAGCGGTTCTCCTTAGATGTTTTAACAGGAGAAGAAAAGTTGAATAGAAAAATTACGAAGTCTCCTTCGCGAAGACCAGGACTTGAGTTTAATGATTATTTAGATTTTTTACCCCATAATCGAGTCCATGTTTTTGGTGAGAATGAAGTGACATATTTGCATATGTTAACGGAGGAGCAGAGGGATACGAAAATAGGTAATATCGTGAAATATAACCCCCCTTGTATTGTCGTTACCGATGGACAGCGAGGATTAAAATATTTGCGTAAGTATTGTACGGAGAGGAAAATTCCCCTTCTGCGAACGGATGAGACGAATTATGAATTTATCGGAAAATTAGATGCTTATTTAATTACGACCCTAGCGGAGCAAATTGCGATTCATGGGGTTTGTGTCAACGTGTTTGGCACGGGTATTTTAATTCGTGGAAAATCTGGAGTTGGTAAAAGCGAGACAGCCCATGCTTTACTCGGGCGGGGTCATAAGTTAGTTGCGGATGACATTGTTGTCCTTAAAAAATTAAGCCCGCAAACATTACTCGGAACTCATAATGAGAAAAACAAGGAGCTCCTTGCTTTACGGAGTATTGGCTTGTTAAATGTTGTGAAATTGTATGGACAGCAAGCTTTTAAAGAAGATACGAGAATTTCCTTAGACATTGAACTTGTAAAGTGGGAAGGGGATTCCCTTCATAATGAGCTTGAAATTGAGCCGAAGTTTTCTGAATATATGGGCGTAAAAGTGCCTCACATTCAAATCCAATTAAAGCCTGGTCGAGATGTAACAGGCCTTGTAGAGGCGGCTGTAAATAATTGGATCCTACAACAGCAAGGTTACAGTGCGGCGGAAGAATTTAAGAAGCGACTTAATATTGAGGAAGAAGATTAAAGGAAGAGACATCAAGATGCAATTTGTGTACTGAACCCATCATGTTGCATTGTTGGTTCAACATAAGGTTACACATCATTGTTGATGTCTCTTTTTGTATGTTTATTTTTCTTTGCTGTAGTCGATTTTCGTTATCGTCCATCCAGTGTATCCGAAAAGGATGTTGATTAGTGGAACAAGAATGACGAAAAAGGCTAAGGGAATAAATTGCAAGGGTTCAACACCGAGCATAGTTGATGCATAAACTGCAGTAATCCCCCAAGGGACAAGATTAATGCCTACAGTTCCAGCAGCTTCAACACAACGGGATAAGTTTTTCGTATCAATATTCATTTCTTTATATTTATCAACGAAGGATCGAGCTGGAAGTATAATCGAAATCATTTGTTCACCACT
>DATGRX010000088.1:0-5079 GCA_035303185.1 Bacillota bacterium | reverse complement strand
ACAACAAAACAGCTAGCCATTCGACTAGCTGTTTTGTTGTTTTTGATTTATTCAATTATGAAGCGTAGCTAAAACCATCGTTTTCTTGATATTGTTCGGTTTGACTACCATGATTGCCTTCCTGTTCCTGATAGCCACCTTCTTCATACTCACTTTGTTCTTCATTTTCCCATTCGTTTGGATTGTCTGTTTCATCATCTGGTGTATCTAGACCTAAATGTTCCCTTAAAATTGTCTTCATTTCATCTAGATGTTGTTCATCGATGGACCAGTAGTAAATACCGTCTAACCAGTAGTCTTCCCCTTCTAAGGAGTATGTTTCCACATTGAAGTTTTTAACGGTTGATGCATAGGATGCAAAATCTCCAAGGTTTTTAACGTTTGTAGACATATGACCATCAATGGCGTCTAAAACATCACCATACTTTAAAATAGATGAGAATGAAGCAGATTTTGAAATAATAGCTTTTATAATTTCTAGTTGTCTTTCGCCCCGGGCAATATCGTTATCATGCTTTCGTGTACGAGCAAAGGCTAAAGCTTCTTCTCCGTTTAGTTCTTGAACGCCTGGATATAAGTGAATCGTGTCTCGTTGGTCCATTGAATCTGATTCTTTAAATTCATAGGGTACATCTACAGTGACTCCTCCTAAAGCATCGATAATTTCGATAAATGAGTGGAAGTTTAATTTAACAAAATAATCTACCGGAATACCATCAAATAAATGTTCAACCGTGTCAATGGCATACTTTATACCTTCATCTACGCCACCAAAGTAATGGGCGTGATTGATTTTATCAAACATTTGTAGTTGTGGGATATATACATAGGAATCCCTTGGAATACTTAGTAATTTAATACTTTTTTCTTCCTTGTTTAATGTTGCTAAAATCATCGTATCTGTACGTGAAGAACCAAAGTTTTCTCTATGTTCGTTTTCATCGACACCTAAAATGAGAACTGAAATGTTGTCTTCTTTGGGGTTGATATCTTTCTTTCGATGTTCAGATCTTTCACGACCGATATTTTCATACGAATCACTTATTAAGTTATCTGCTTTAATATAAATATATGTCCCCCAAACGGCTGCTCCAAGTCCTACAATGATGAGTGGAAAAAGAAAAAGCCATGTAAATAGTTTTCTTCTTCTTTTTTTCTTTACTTGACGTTGAGCGAGCCGCCCTTCAAATCGGGGCTTTTTCTTCTTGCTCATGGGTTGATTTCTCCTTTAACTTTCTCATTTCCTTTTGTATTTCCCTGCTGCATAAGCCACATTATATATCTTACTATATTATTGTCAATGTGTATATTTAAATATATGTTACAATTTCATGTATTTTGTATACTGTCTATCCTTTTGACGGATATTTCCTTCGTAATGTTTCATTTTTTACAAGAGTGTCTGTTCAAAAGCTTCTCTTTAATTTTTGTAGTGGAAATTCCTTCTGTACGTGGTAAATATAAAACTTCACAGTATGCTTGTAAATAATCAAACTTGCCTTCCCAATCATCGCCCATGACAAAAATATCGGCTTCATACTTTACTATATCCGTTATTTTTTGTTCCCATGTTCGTTCTGGAAAAATTTCATCAACGTATTTAATGGCTTGTAGAATGAATTTCCTTTGTTCGTAGGAAAAGAGGGCTTGTTTACCCTTCAATTGATTAAATTCATCTGTTGAAAGGCCAACGATAAGTCGATTTCCAAGATTTTTCGCCCGGCGTAATAAATCGATATGTCCATAATGAATTAAATCAAAGGTTCCGTAAGTGATTACTGTTTTCATACGTTATTCCTCTACTTTCAACTCTTTTAACACATCGTCGAGTCTGTCCGGGAAGTCTGTAAATATTCCGGTCACACCCCAGCGAATAAGTTTCTTCATGCGTGATTTTTTATTAACAGTATACGGGTGAATGAGTAAGCCTGCTTCGCGCACCTTTCTGACATACCTTTTTGAAAGTCTGCGATGGTTAAGGCCGATCCCGACGGCATATTTTTGTATTGTTTCAAGTTTTTCTTTACTGATGGTAGCTCGTTTCCGGTAGCGAATGAGTTGCACTAACGGAATGTTTGGTTCAAGCTCGTGAATTTCGAGTAAATATTCAGGGTAAAAGGATTGAATGACGACTTGTCCGGAATTTTTCCTTTTCGGTATTAAATCATATTCTTCTAAGACATTCAAGAGCTTTTCGATTATTTTATCGGAGTCCTTTGACTTTTTAATTTCAATGTAATAATTAATGTCTGTTCCAAATTCATCAATTATTTCTTCAAGTGTTAGGACATTTTGATTTTTATACTCATCTTTAGCTCGTTGTGGATATTTTCGATTAAACCAGGAACCAATATCAATTTGCTTTAGTTCTTCCAGGGTATAGGAATCAACTTTGCCCGAATACTCTGAAATACGATCAATGTAATCATCATGCATGGCAACAATATGACCATCTTTTGTTAATTGCAGGTCAATTTCAAAATAATCACCATTCATCTCTTTACCAAGTTCATAGGCTGGCATTGTATGTTCCGGTGCATGCCCTGATGCTCCACGGTGGGCGACATTTAAAAATCTCTTCGGTGATAACAGCGGTTCATCATCACCAAAGTTAAACGGAAAGTCTGGCGTGCAACTCGTCAGGAGTATACAACTTAACAAGATAAGTGGAAACGACTTCTTCTGCAAATTGCGTTCTCCTTTCCCATGAGAGATTTCCCTTAGTGTAACACGTCATTTTGAAATTATAAATGGTTGTCCGATCATTTTTAAACAGATTTTTTATTATTAGATGTTAAGTGATTCACGATCTTAAAAAATGCAAGGTCTAATTTTAAAAACTCGTCTATATATATGGAATAAGACACTTTAAAGAAGGGGTGTATATATGACTGAATTTATGGGAGAGCTTTTTGGCACGATGGTTTTAATCATTTTAGGTGTAGGTGTCGTTGGCGGGGTCTTGCTACGTTGGTCAAAGGCGGAAAATGCAGGTTGGGTTGTCATAACTCTCGGCTGGGGTATTGCGGTATCTATGGGAGTCTTTATTTCGGGGACAGTTTCAGATGCTCACATTAATCCGGCGGTTACGATTGGTATGGCTGCAATTGGTAATTTCCCGTGGGATAAAGTTCCGATGTATATAGGTGCTCAAATGCTTGGGGCGATTATCGGTGCGTCCATTGTGTTTTTAAATTATTTGCCACATTGGCGTGAGACGAAAGATAAAGCAACAAAGCTTGCTGTTTTTGCAACTCATCCAGGGTCTTCGGATATTGTTAAGAAACCTTTTCAAAACTTATTAAGTGAAATGATCGGGACGTTTGTGTTGTTATTCGTTTTGCTATTTTTCGGTGGTCCAAGTGCCTTTACAGAAGGGTTATTTCCTTTAGTTGTCGGGTTGTTAATCGTCGTCATTGGCTTGTCTTTAGGTGGGGCGACGGGATATGCGATTAACCCTGCGCGTGATTTAGGTCCTCGAATTGCCCACGCTATTTTACCCATTCCACAAAAAGGGCATTCAGATTGGGGTTATTCATGGATTCCGGTTGTCGGTCCGATTATCGGAGGTATTTACGGTGCTTTAGTTTATAATGCTGTCTTTCATAGTGATTTATCCGCTAGCTTTTGGGCTGTTTCAGGGCTTGTCTTACTATTAATGATTATTGCTGTTAGAAATGAACTGAGGGACACTTCAGCTAGAGCTGCTTAATCTTTAAAAAGGAAGTGGTATGTAATGGAGGAAAAGTTTGTTTTATCATTGGATCAAGGGACGACGAGTTCTCGGGCGATTTTATTTAATCATGCCGGGGAAATTGTGGCGACTG
The DNA here is from genome assembly GCA_035303185.1 of Bacillota bacterium. GTDB lineage: Bacteria > Bacillota > Bacilli > Bacillales > Amphibacillaceae > CALAMD01. The sequence continues at coordinate 1,252 of DATGRX010000088.1, read as the reverse complement.
CCCAGCAAGAGTTTGAGCAATTTTTCCCAAAACCTGGTTGGGTTGAACATGACGCAAACGAAATATGGACCTCTGTTTTAGCGTGTATCGCAGGTGTGTTGCGAAAAGCTGATATTGCTCCTTATGAAGTTGCGGGTATTGGAATTACGAATCAACGGGAAACGACTGTCGTTTGGGATAAACATACGGGAAAACCAATTTATCAAGCGATTGTTTGGCAATCCCGGCAAACCGATGAAATTTGCCAGGAGTTAAGGGAAGCGGGGTATGAGGAAACGTTTAGAGAAAAAACGGGACTACTAATTGATGCCTACTTTTCCGGGACAAAGGTGAAATGGATTTTAGACCATGTTGAAGGGGCAAGGGAGAAGGCGGAAAAGGGTGATTTGCTATTTGGAACGATTGATTCCTGGCTCGTTTATAAATTATCCGGCGGTGCGGTTCATGTAACAGATTATTCAAATGCTTCTCGAACATTAATGTTTAATATTTATGATTTACAGTGGGACGATGAACTATTAGATATTTTAACGGTGCCGAAGTCAATGTTACCGGAAGTAAAGGAGTCGTCAGAAGTGTATGCTCATACGATTGATTATCATTTTTTCGGCTATGAAGTTCCTATCGCCGGAATTGCTGGCGATCAACAGGCAGCTCTTTTTGGGCAGGCATGTTTTGAAACGGGGATGGCGAAGAATACGTATGGAACCGGCTGTTTTATGCTCATGAATACAGGGGAAAAAGGTGTCCCTTCAGAAAATGGCCTGTTAACGACGTTAGCCTGGGGAGTGGATGGAAAAGTTGAGTATGCGCTTGAGGGGAGTATTTTTGTAGCTGGCTCTGCTGTTCAATGGTTGCGAGACGGGTTACGGATGATTGAAAGTGCGCCGGTAACGGAAGAGTATGCAGAAAAAGTATCTTCTACAGATGGTGTTTACGTCGTTCCAGCGTTTGTCGGATTAGGGACTCCTTATTGGGACAGTGAAGCCCGGGGTGCGATTTTTGGTTTAACTCGGGGAACGACGAAGGAACATTTTATCCGGGCAACATTAGAGTCTATTGCCTATCAGACAAAAGACGTGTTAGATGCGATGATAGTTGATTCTGGAATTGATTTAAAATCTCTGCGGGTTGACGGTGGAGCGGTAACGAATGACTTTCTTATGCAATTTCAAAGTGATATATTAGGAGTAGCAGTCGATCGTCCAGTCGTTCAAGAAACGACCGCCTTAGGTGCAGCTTATTTAGCTGG
>DATGRX010000087.1:0-3489 GCA_035303185.1 Bacillota bacterium | reverse complement strand
AGGTGCCACCGGTTCCCATTGCTCAGGATGCACATCTACCGGTGTCGTTTCCGCTTCTAGTACTTCTCTAGCGCCCATTAAATAAACGGGGCCTTGAGGTTTTGTCCGTGCAATTTGTATCGCTCGATGAACTAACTGTTTCACATTTGTTCCCGTGCGAATTTCATTTTCATATTTCATATAACCGCGAACGATCCCACTTTGATCTGGGACATCTTGTATCCAATGAATAAATTCATTTCGACTTCCTAACAATTCGCCTTCTTGCGTGTAAGGTGAAATTCCAGCAAAAATTAAGACAGGAACCCTGCTTTTCCATGCATTATGAATCGCTGCACCTAAGTTTTGTGTTCCACATTCAACATGTACGAGTACAGCTTGTGGTTTACCAGTTACTTGGGCGTATGCATGAGCCGCACTAAGTGCGACCATTTCATGAGGACAAATAATAACTTCAGGTAACTCCCATCCCTCTTTTTCTGATAAGGCAAGGGCTTCGATAATTGCCGGATGATCACTACCGAAGTTAGAAAATATGTATGTAACTCCTGCTTCTTGTAAGGCTTCTAAAAAAGCTCTCCCTGTTGTGTATTTACCCAATAACATACACGCCTTTCTGATGTAATATTTTGACATTAATGTTATTTTACATATTACATTTAACAAAAAATGAAGACAATCTCATATTAGCTATTACATCGATAGATTTATACTATAGAGAAAGACGTTCATATATAACAGTAACTTTCACAAAAAACTCCCTCATCATAATGATTATGATGAAGGAGTTCTAATCTATGACACAAAGCGCCGAAAAAAGGCAACTAAAAAAGCAGTTTGACATAAAATATCAAACTGCTTTTTGCTCCTTGGATTTGTTTAATTATTCGTTGTTATTGTCATCATTATTATTGTTGTTGTTATTGTTGTCATTGTTATTGTTGTTGTTTTCATTTACTTCAACATTGTTATCATTGTTGTTATTTCCATTATTATTGTTACTATCACTACCACAACCTACTAAAACGAGCATTACTGAAAGAGCTATTGCTAAAAATACATTCTTTTTCATATGCCATTCTCCTTTTTAAAATATTATAATTCTGAAAAAAATATATCACAATTTAGAGAAAATTCCACTGTTTTTAAGTAATTTCTAAAAAATAAACCATTGTTCTTATCTTGACTATTGTGTCTTTTCCTATAGGTATTTACCATATATTGGTAATTGCACAATCTTTGTTGATAAAGATTTTTTATTTTAGGAAAATTCAAGTAATAGATATATATACGTGATTATGCATAAAAAATAACGAACATATTTATCCCCTTAAATCATATAAAGATCCACAACTTTAGATATAAAATGACAAAAGATTCAATCTTCCATGCATAACATTATCCCTATATTCATTTAGACATTTTTGACCTGGCTATTTTCTCTCTACCTTAATCCGATAGCCCATACATTCTTCTAAAGCCACTTTCTCGTGATATTCCCAAGCTACAAAATCCATTGCCCCTCCAGGAAAGTATCCAGTGATTTGCAAATTCGCTCGCTCACACAAATCATAAATTTCTTCAGGCGTATAGCAAGCGAGTGATTTTGTATAAGTTTGATCTAGATTATCATTTTCCCACCATGTATCTGTCATGTGTTGATTCACCTTATCATAGCCATAAATTCGTCAGGAGGCATCGCAACATCGCCAATAATATCTTTCATCATAAAAAGTTGCTTTTGATAAAACGCTTGTGCCTGCTTTTCATCCATAGTAGCATTCTCCTCTGGAAGTGAATAACCTTGCATTTCCAAAATATTTACCTTCGACCTCCCACTTGGTATACCTTTAATTAATCCTTCAATTCTTTATAAAACAACATAATATCCACATAGTCGCCACCCTTTTGCCTAAAACCACCGGGAATAACCCCAAGGGATGTAAAGCCAAGCTTTTGATAGAGATGAATCGCCGTTTCATTCGTCGTCACAACCGCATTAAATTGCATAATACGAAAGCCTAGAGAGCTGGCGGCTTCAAGAGAATGTATCACAAGCTTCTTACCGACGCCCTTCCCTTGTACACCAGACTTTACTCCATAAGAAGCATTCGCAATATGCCCACATCGTCCAACATTGTTTGGATGAACGACATATAAACCGAGGATCTCCCCATTTTCTTCGGCAACCCCTGTAAAGGATTGCTCCTTAAAAAAGATCCGTGCATCTTCTAAAGTGAGCGGTTCCTCTTCTGGAAATGCTTTTCCTTCCTCAACAATCTCATTCCAAATCTCCATCATTTGTGGTAAATCTGCTTTTTTATATTTTCGAACAACAACCTCCACATCTCATCACCCTTATGTACATAGTCATGAATAATATTACTCTATTCTTTGATTAACAACTCTCCAACCGAGCTGAATACCTAAAGGAATTAAAAAGGCCACAACTAAAAGAACAAAGGCAAACCAACGCAGCCCTGGAGTTTGAACGACCCCAGCCCCATCGACTTCTCTCGTCCAAATGACAAAGGTTCCTGCCGCAAATAGAAAGATCCAAAAGACATTCCCTATCCACCAAAAAATCCACCTAAGTTTCATAGGCTCACATCCCTCTTTCAATCACTTTTCCATTATAATTCATATGAGCTCCTCCATTAAATGACATATGAGATTTATCCTCTTTTGTTAAAAACATCCTTCACAAATTTCTCCTTATAATCTGTATATTCCTTGATTCCACCGACCTTCTCTTGTAAAAATTTCTTCTTTAAATCTTTATATTCCTGCCTTGCTTTTTTATTTTCATTTAAGTAATCTCTGAAAAAAATTAAATTGTTCCATAATTCCTTTTGATAATCGACTAGATGAATAAAATGTGTCTTTTCTTCATAAGTTTCATCGGTAAATTTAGCTAACACAATTTCATTTGGGCGATGAACACGAAGCCTTAAAAATCCAATTTCCTTAAACCCATGAAAAAATTCTTCATCAACATTTTCGATATCATCAACACCAACAACGATATCTAATATAGGTTTAGCATCCATTCCGACAATCGCTGTACTTCCAATATGTTCGATACGATTTTCAGAAATAGATGTTGCATGTATTATCCCTTGTTTTACCCTTTGAAACTCTTTCTCCCACTCATTCGTATACGCGACTAATCTTACTTCATCTCGTTTTAAACCTAATTTCAAATAAATCCCTCCATACTCTATATTCCTATAACTTTTTACAATTTTACATATGAACTGTAAGATAAATCATCAATATTAGAAAGAAAACCAAAGTTTCAAGATTAACAATAACTTGATTTGGCTTTACTTTTTCTAAAAAAGCTATTTGCTTCACTAAACTTGCATTCAACGTAAGGCATAAATAATAAAACAGAAACAATCCGAAAATAGCCATCAGCCCAAACATAACCATGTCACCCAGTTGCCAAAAGGAAATCGCTAAAAAAAGTGCCCATAAACCTTTTAA
>DATGRX010000086.1:0-26408 GCA_035303185.1 Bacillota bacterium | reverse complement strand
ATTTTATCAATCGTTTGATCAAGTTCAGCTAATAAATTTTTAGATAAAGAATTTGCAGCATCTGGTCGATTTAAAGTAACTATTCCAATATGTTTATCCTTTATTTCAAACAAAATGTCTTTATCCACATAAATCACCCTTTACCGTTCCCTTTTAATAATCTTCATTTGATGACTTGATAAATTTTGTACGTGTTTTTCGATATAAAGAGCAGCAGACATGACTTTTTCTTCAGATATACCAGTTTCAATACCCATGCGATGAATCATATACAACAAATCTTCTGTCGCTAAATTACCAGAAGCACCTTTTGCATAGGGGCATCCACCTAATCCTCCAACTGCACTATCAAAATTAGTAATTCCTAAAGATAAAGCCATTAAAACATTTGCTAGCGCTGTTCCACGAGTATTATGAAAATGCATCGCAATTTTTTCTTTTGGAAAATGATTGAATAACTCTAAAATAACTTCCTTTACTTGTATTGGATCGGCCACACCAACAGTATCACCGATAGACAATTCATCGATCCCCATATCGAATAGATGCTCACAGATTTTGACAACATTTTCTATTTTTACTTCACCTTCATAAGGACAACCAAAAACCGTTGAGACGTACCCTCTAATATTTTTACCAGCTTCTTTTGCTTCTTTGGAAACGCTTTCTAAAATAGGTAAAGTTTCTTCTATCGAACGATTTATATTATGTTTATTATGGGTTTCACTTGAAGAAATAAATAAACAAACTTCGTCAATATCAACTTCTAATGCCCGCCTTAGTCCCTTCATATTCGGAACTAAGGCAGCATATGTGACATTAGGATTTCTATGAATTCGCTTGGACACTTCAGTTGCATCTTTTAATTGAGGAATCCAATCAGGATGAACAAAGGATGTCACTTCGATATAAGGAGTCCCGGTTTCGGATAACATATTTATCCATTCTACTTTTGCATCTAGAGATATCATTTTCTCTTCATTTTGTAAGCCATCACGAGGGCCAACTTCACGTACATTAATTTTGTTTGGAAATTTCACTCCCGTTTCCTCCTAATCCTAACAATATTACTCTTCTAAAATAGCGATAACATCTCCTTCGTTGACAAACTCTCCTTCAGATATTTTAATTTCCTTTATTGTACCTGCCTGTTCAGCAGCAATTGGAATCTCCATTTTCATTGATTCTAAAATAACAACGTCTTGATCAGCTTCTACCTTTTCACCTTCTTGAGCGACGATCTTCCAAACACTTCCTGCCATACTTGCTTTAATTTCCATGATTTTTTCCTCCTCAAATATTTAAGATAAATAGTTTTTTGTTATAAAATTTGTGAATATATGTCCTTGATTAAAATCTTCATGTTCAATAATAAATTTCAATACTGATATATTCGTGTGAATACCTTCTATTTCATATTCTTGTAAACTTTCCCTTAACTTAAGAAGAGTATCTTCTCGAGTTTTTCCATGAACAATTAATTTGCCGATCATGGGATCATAAAAATGTGTGACTTCGTCTCCTTCCTGATAAGTTAATTCATGACGTATGTTCTGACCACCAGGTATTTTCATTTTCGTTATTTTCCCTGGTGATGGAAAAAATGTTTCTGGATGCTCCGCATAGATGCGCATTTCTACCGCATGACCTTTTTGGGATATATCTTTTTGTTGTAATTGCAGCGGTTTACCACTTGCAATATCGATTTGTTGTTTTACGATATCGACACCCGTAATTTCTTCTGTTACCGGGTGTTCTACTTGAATTCGTGTATTCATTTCTAGGAAAAAGAAATTTTCTTCTTCATCTACTAAAAATTCAATCGTTCCCACACCTGTATATTGCAAAGCTTTGGCAATTTCAAGAGATGCTTGAAACATTTTCTCTTTAATTTTTTGAGATATGGATAGTGAAGGAGCTTCTTCAACAATCTTTTGGTTCCGACGCTGTATCGAACACTCTCTCTCAAAAAGATGAACAACATGACCATGTTTATCAGCTAAAATTTGCACTTCGATGTGGCGGGCATTTGGGATTAGCTTTTCAATAAACATTGAGGACTCCCCAAAAAACATCTCCGCTCGTTTAGCATTATTTTCAAAAACTTTTTCCAAGGCTTCATCGGTATGAACAATCTCCATACCAATACCTCCACCTCCCGCTGAAGCTTTCAGCATAACTGGATAGTTTAATTCATTTGCAATATCGATAGCTTCCGTAACATTATTTACTCTTCCTACTGAACCGGGAATAATGGGAATGTCATTATCTTTCATTAGTTTTCTTGCAAAGATTTTATCTCCCATTTTTTCTAAGACATCAGCCTTAGGTCCGATAAAAATAATTTCTTCCCGTTCACAAGCATATGCAAAGTCTCCATTTTCACTTAAAAACCCGTAACCAGGATGGATAGCATCGACCTTTGCCTTTTTGGCTATCATTATGATTTTCTCTATATTTAAATAACTTTCATTCACAGAGGCTTCTCCTAAGGAATATGCTTCGTCTGCCATTTGTACATAATTTAAACCTTCATCTACCTCTGAATAAATGGCTACCGTTTCGATAGCTAACTTTTTACATGTACGGATAATTCTTTCGGCAATTTCACCACGATTGGCTATTAAAATTTTCTTTATCATTTTTTATCCCTACCCTAAAGAACATTTAGTTAGCATCCTAATTGTCTAGCTATGACTAGACGCTGAATTTCAGATGTACCTTCTCCAATAACTAGTAATTTTGCATCACGTAAAAATCTCTCAACCTCATATTCACGCATATATCCATAACCACCATGGATTTGAATGGCTTCATCCGCTGCTCGAACTGCTGTCTCCGTAGCAAATAGTTTGGCATAAGCCGCTTCTTTAGCATACGGTCGGCCTTGATCCTTTAGCCAAGCAGCTTTATAAACCATATTTCTTGCTAACTCAACCTCCATCGCCATATCAGCTAATTTAAATTGAATGGCTTGGAAGCTAGAAATAGGTTTACCAAATTGAGTTCGTTCTTTTGCATATTGTAGGGAGCGATCTAAAGATGCTTGAGCGATACCAAGTCCAATTGCCGCGATAGAGATGCGACCACCGTCTAAGGTTTCTAGAAACTGTTGGAAGCCAGAAGATTCATCCCCTAATAAGTTTTCTACCGGAACTTTCACATCCTTTAAAACAACTTCCGCCGTATCGGAACCTCTAACACCCATTTTATCGTAATTGTTCGTTATTGTTACACCTTCTGTATCTGTTGGTACGATAATCGATGAAATAATATTCCTATCTCGGTCGTCTTTACCAGTAACAGCTGTGACAATAATTGTATTAGAAAAACTAGCATTAGTTATGAAGCTTTTCTCACCGTTGATAATATACTCACCATTTTCCTTTATTGCTGTCGTTTGAGTACCACCGGCATCTGAACCAGCATTTGGTTCAGTTAGACCAAATGCACCTAAAGTGTCACCGGTTACAATTGGTGTCAAATACTTTTCCTTTTGGGCTTCTGTTCCAAAATAATATAATGGACTTGCTCCTAAAGAAACATTCGCTGCATAGCTTAATGCTGTACTTCCACATACTTGAGCGATCTGTTCTACAGCTAAAGCATAAGATAAAGTATCTCCTCCAGAGCCACCATATTTTTCCGGAAAAGGTATTCCCATTAAACCTAGTTCGCCCATTTGTTGGAATATGTCTTCTGGAAACTTAGCCTTTTTATCAATTTCAATAGCCCGCGGTTTAATGACGTCTCCGGCAAATTCCTTTACCATTTGCTTAATCATCGTTTGCTCTTTTGTTAAATCGAAATTCATGTAAAGCCTCCTTTTCCAAACAGACTAGTCGGTCTGTTTTATATAAAAAATTTTAAAAACTTATTTTGTTAAAAAGAAATGTTCATATTTTCCCTTTTGTAATACCTTTCCGTCTAATATAGCATGTAAGATAAAATCTACGTATACTTCCCCTATTTCTTCAATTGATTTTTTACCGGTACGCTGATACCACATATATGTCCAATTTACCATGCCCAAGATTGCCATTCCAGTAATTTCTATTGGAATCTCTTGACGAAACTCGCCATGTTTTATACCTTCTTTTACGGTTTTCATAATTATTTCTTTAAATTGTTCACGTTTTTCGTGGATTAATTGTTTATATGGTGGACTTAAATAGTTGTATTCTTGATAAAAAACAGCAATATATGATTTGTAAATATCAAATACTTTAACAAAATTTGTAATAATTTCTTTTAATTTTACAGTTGGGGAATTGTATTTTTTTATGGCTAATCGCGCATTTTCTAATGCATATGTAATAAAGGTGTCATGTATGACGAAAAGTAGTTCATCTTTCGTTTGAAAATGATGATAAAATCCACCTTTCGATGTATTCGCTTCTTTAATAATATCATCGACAGAAACTCCATGATAGCCGTGTTTTTCAAAGAGTAGCAAAGATGTATCAAGTATTTTATCACGTAGTGACGATTTTCTTCCTCCTCTCTACTTTAAATTTAATCATAGCATAACATATAAAAAAAGCAGAGGAAAATAATCCTCTACTTTTCTTCAAAGGGTTGTTCATATTGTGCAAGTTTCCATGACTTCTTAACAACACCTAACTCATCCTCATCGATAATAAAAGAACCATTGCTATTTCGATCACTAATTGGTAAGTCTAGTGGGCGCACCTTTTCATTAAAATAATTTTCAGTTTGAAGATAAACATAATCATCTTCTTTTGTTAAAAAGAAGCCAACGATACGGTGGGGATTTCCCTTTAATTCACGTAACATCATAAGGCCACGTCTTGCACGATTTGCAATAGGCAACTCATGAATTCTCATTCGTTTACAGGCTCCACGATGCGTAGAAATGACGATAAAGGGCTCTTCATCTCTTGATAATAAGTGACCATTTACGACATACTCATCATCTCTAAGTTGGATCCCGATAACTCCTAAAGCTCTTTGACCAACCGGATTTACTTCTTCTTCAGAAAATCGTAAACCATATCCCGTATTTGTCGCTAGTAAAATGTCCATAGTACCATCTGTTTCTTGTACATTGACAACTTCATCGCCTTCTCTTAAGTTTATGGCAATTAAAGGTCGTGTAAATCTTTTAGCATCATATAATGATAATTCACTTTTCTTCACCATACCTTGCTTCGTGAAGAAAACTAAATATTTATCATCAGTAAATTCACGGACTGGTATACACTCAACAATCCGTTCATCCTGGGATATAGAGGTTAAATTAGATATGTGTTGCCCAAGATCTTTCCACCTTATGTTAGGTAGTTCATGAACGGGTATGTTGACGAATCTACCTTTATTTGTAAAAACCAATATATTGTCAGTTGTATTTATTTCAATAAGTCTAACAACATTATCTTCATCTTTAATGGCAAAATCTTCACCGTTTGATGCCGTGTATGAACGTAAACTCGTTCGTTTAATATAACCCTCATTTGTGATTGATACTAGGATGTCTTCACTTGCGACAGTTACTTCAATATCAATTTCTAATTTATCAATTTCTTCTTCCACTTTCGTTCGCCGTGCATCACCATAGGTTTCTTGAATCCTTCGTAAATCTTCTTTGATTGTAGCTAATAATTTAGATTCACTATTTAAAATGGTTTCGTAATTGGTAATTTCCTCCTTTAGCTGATTCGCTTCTTCTCTTAAAGCAACAACGTCGGTATTTGTCAGTCGATACAACTGTAATGTAACGATTGCTTCTGCTTGCTCTTCTGTAAACCCAAAGGCTTCTTTAATCCTTTCTTTTGCATCTTGTTTATTTTTAGATTCCCTAATCGTTTGAATTAATTCATCTAAAACAGAAATTGCTTTTATTAATCCTTCAACGATATGAGCTCGCGTTTTTGCTTTTTCTAAATCAAAAGTCGTTTGACGCACCTTTACTTCCTTTTGATGTTCGATGTATGCATCTAAAATTTCTGGAAGTGAAAGCAATTTTGGTGTCTTATCCTGAATGGCAACCATATTGTAATGATAGGACACTTGTAAATCGGTATTTTTATATAGATAATTTAAAATTCCTTGACTGTCCGCATTTTGCCTTAATTCAATAACGATACGCAAACCTGTACGATCCGTTTCATCCCGTACTTCAGAAATACCTTCAACTTCACGATCAATACTTATTTCATCAATTTTTCGTACTAAGTTTGCCTTATTTACATCGTAAGGAATTTCATGGATGATAATTTGCTTTCGCCTTCCGCGTAATTTTTCAATTGTCGCCTTACCACGTAAAATAACTCGACCTCTTCCTGTCTCATAAGCTTGTTTAATGCCCTCAATACCTTGAACAATTCCACCTGTAGGAAAATCAGGACCTTTCATTATTTTTAACAGTTCATCCACTGAAATATTTGGATGATCAATTTTTTCTATGACTGCTTGAATAACTTCTGTTAAATTGTGGGGCGGAATATCGGTCGCATATCCTGCTGAAATTCCTGTCGAACCGTTAACCAATAAATTCGGAAACTTAGCCGGAAATACGACTGGTTCCTTTTGTGTATCATCAAAGTTCGGGACGAAATCTACTGTTTCTTTATCGATATCACGTAACAACTGTGACGCTATTTTAGAAAGCCGAGTTTCCGTATATCGCATAGCAGCTGCTGGATCACCATCAATACTTCCGTTGTTTCCATGCATTTCGATAAGCTCATTTCTCATTTTCCAATCTTGGCTTAATCGTACCATAGCATCATAAACGGAAGCATCACCGTGCGGGTGTAAATTTCCAATTACATTTCCAACGGTTTTAGCCGCTTTTCGGAAGTTTTTTTCATGGGTGTTGCCATCTTCATGCATTGCATATAAAATCCGTCTTTGAACAGGCTTTAAACCATCACGGACATCTGGTAAAGCACGATCTTGAATAATATATTTACTATATCGACCAAAGCGATCGCCAATGACTTCTTCTAAAGGTAGTTCTACATAATTTGCTTCTTTCATTATATGGTTTCACTCCTTTTACAAATGAATTTGTTCATTATCTAAAATATTTTCATCTTCATCTAAGCCAAAGCGCACATTTTCTTCAATCCACTTTCTTCGAGGTGCAACCTTATCACCCATTAATGTTGTCACTCTTCGTTCTGCACGAGCTAAGTCATCAATCGTTACCCTTACGATTGTTCTTGATTCTGGATTCATCGTAGTTTCCCATAATTGATCTGCGTTCATTTCCCCTAAACCTTTATATCGTTGCACATCATAACCCGTTTTAAATTTATCAATGGCTTCTTGCATCTCAGTTTCATCCCAAGCATATTTTACTTGTTCGTTTTTTCCCCTTCCTTTTGAAACTTTAAAAAGAGGGGGAAGGGCAATATACACTTTTCCCGCTTTAACTAGATCTCGCATATATCGATAAAAGAATGTTAGGAGTAATACTTGAATATGAGCACCATCAGTGTCTGCATCCGTCATAATGATTACTTTATCGTATTGGACGTCATCTAAATTGAAGTCCCCACCAACTCCTGCACCAATTGTATGAATAATTGTTGAGATTTCTTCATTTTTTAAAATATCTTCTAATTTTGCCCGTTCTGTATTTATCACTTTTCCTCGAAGGGGTAAAATGGCTTGAAAGGTTCGATCTCTTCCTTGCTTTGCCGAACCCCCTGCAGAATCCCCTTCTACTAAATACAATTCATTTCGCTTAGGATTTCTTGATTGTGCTGGTGTTAATTTTCCACTGAGTAATGTATCTCGTCTTCGTCTTGAGCGACCAGCTCTAGCATCTTCCCTTGCTTTTCTTGCAGCTTGTCTTGCCTCCTGAGCTCTCATGGCTTTTTGAATAAGTTGTTTTGTTATTTCTGGATTTTCCTCTAAAAAATAGACGAGATTTTCTGAAACAACTCCATCAACTGCAGATCTCGCTTCTGCCGTTCCAAGTCTTCCTTTCGTCTGTCCTTCGAATTGAAGCATTTCCTCTGGGATCCGAACAGAAATAATACTCGTTAAACCTTCGCGAATATCTGTCCCCTCTAAATTATCATCATTTTTCTTTAATAAGTCATTTCTTCGGGCATAATCATTAATTGTCCTAGTCATCGCCGCTCTAGCACCAACTTCATGGGTACCTCCATCACTCGTTCGGACGTGGTTCACAAACGAAATCATATTTTCTGCAAATCCATCATTAAATTGAAAGGAAAAGTCTACTTCAATACCTTCACTTTTTCCCGAAAAAGTAACAATATCATGTATAGCTGTTTTGTCTTCATTCAAATACTTTACAAAGGCTGTAATCCCTTCAGGATAGTGATACGTTTCATGAAATTCTTCACGTTCATCAACAATTTCTACTTTTAAATCTTTTAATAAAAATGCTGCTTCCCGTAAACGATCTGAAAGTATATCCAAATTAAAAGAAGTCGTTGAAAAGATAGTTGGATCGGGTTTAAAACATACTTTTGTTCCCGTTTTTCGTGTTTTACCGATCTCTTTGAACTCTGTTGAAGGAATTCCACCATTTTCATACCGTTGATAATAGACCTTACCATCACGATGAACTGTAATTTCTAACCATTCAGACAGAGCATTTACAACTGCTGAACCGACACCGTGCAAACCACCACTCGTTTGATATCCACCTTGACCAAACTTTCCTCCTGCGTGCAAAACCGTAAAAATAACTTCAGCAGTTGGTTTTCCAGTTCGATGCATTCCTGATGGTATACCTCGTCCCTCATCTTCAATCGTAATACTATCATCTGTATGTAATGTTACTTTAATATGATCACCATACCCTGCTAAAGCTTCATCAACTGCATTATCAATAATTTCATAGGCTAAATGATGCAATCCTCTTGAATCAGTACTTCCAATATACATAGCTGGTCTTTTTCTTACAGCATCTAATCCTTCTAGTACATCAATTGAATCGTCTGTATACTGCATGTGTCCTTCCATTTATAACCCTCCCTATATGGCGGTAAGTAATTTATATAATAGATCAAATGTTCGTTATTGTAAATGGTTATTACATTGTTCACAAAAAAAGATGACTTAGGTGTCATCTCTTTACGTTCATCGTATTATTTAACTAATAACGAATGTAATACCTTTATACAAAGATCCATGATAACAGTTATATCTTTACTTTTTAAGTAATTATATGCTTCTTCATTCACAACACCTTGTTGTGCCCAAAAAACAGGAGCTTTGATTTTAACTGTTTCTTCTGCAATTTTAGGCAAATGTTCTGGTCTTCGAAATACATTTACAATATCTATGTTTTTCTCAATGTCAACTAATGAATCATATGCTTTTTCACCTAATACCTCGTCCACCATTGGATTAACGGGAATAATTTTGTATCCTTCGTTTTGCATCGCTTCAGCAATTTGATAAGATGTTCGCTCTTGCTTATCTGACAAACCGACAACCGCTATCGTTTTAGCTGATTTTAAAATCTCTTTAATTTCATCTTGTGATGGATTTTCCCAAGACATATACGAAACCTCCTTAAATTCTTACTCTAACAATGATTATACCATATATAACAGATCTTCAAGTAAAACTTACGTGTATCTTCCCTTCTTAAATAATTACGTTACTTTGTTTCATGATTCATGATAGAATATTGATAAGAATAATAAAAACAAGAAAGTAGGGAAACAATGGATTATGTCGTGTATGCACTAATTGCCTATTTACTAGGTTCGATCCCTTCCGCACTCATCGTAGGGAAAATTGGCTATAATATTGATATTCGTGAACATGGAAGCGGAAATTTAGGAGGAACGAATGCTTTTCGTGTATTAGGAATACCCGCAGGAATTATCGTCATTCTTGTCGATATTTTAAAAGGTACAGTTGCTGTATTAATCCCACTTATTTTTGATCACGATGTTTATCAACTTGCTATAGGGGTTTTTGCAGTGCTAGGCCACACATACCCACTTTTTGCTAATTTTAAAGGTGGTAAAGCAGTAGCGACATCAGGTGGAATCATTTTAGGAATTTATCCAATTCTTTTCATTATTATGGTCTTAACATTTTTATTATCTTTATATATTTCAAAATACGTCTCTTTATCTTCTATGATTACTGGAGTCATTACGACAGTCGTGTCCATATTTTTAAAAGATATTGGTTTAATTATAATCGTATTTCTTTTAACAGTTTTTGTATTTTATCGACACCGAGAAAACATCAAACGAATTAGGAATAAAACAGAGCCAAAGATTACTTGGATGTAGTCTACAATATTCGTCATATAAACGAATAAATTGAATTCGTAAAGACAGTTAAGTATAATTTGGATCAATCATATTTAGTGTATGAAAGGAGAATGGCTATGAATCAAGCAAATCATAAACTATTGCCATCGAAACAAGAGCGACATCAATTATTTGGCTCCGTAGAACCTGGCAAGAAAACAAAGCCAGTCGAAAAAGATAAAATGCCAGATATTCAAAATACAGTTGATGACTTTCTATTTCAACTCGATTCTGTTGGTATCAAAAATGTAAAACATCCAATTATTATAAACAGTTCGTTACAACCACAATCACAAACTACAATTGGAAACTTCCAATTTTCGACGAGTATTAAACAAAACAGCCGAGGAACAAACATGAGTCGTTTTACAGAACAACTGCAACTTTATCATGAACAAGGTTTATCAACAGACTTTTCTCTTTTAAAGCAATTTATTGTAGAGTTAGCAGACAGGCTAGAACAAAATGATGCTGAAATGTCTATCCATTTTCCATGGTTTTATGAACGAAAAGGGCCAAAATCCCAATTAAAAGGATTAAATCATGCGGACGTTTCTATTTATGTTTCATATAATAAAGAAACTGGAGTAGCTTTTTATGTTTCTCTTTCTGTACTAGTCACTACATTATGTCCATGTTCAAAAGATATTAGTGAATATAGTGCACATAATCAACGGGGACGTATCACTATAGATGCATACTTTTATGACAATGAATTAAATGAAGAGGAATTTGATTGGAAAGCCGAATTATTACATGCAGCTGAAAGTAATGCAAGTGCCCCACTCCATCCTGTTTTAAAACGTCCAGATGAAAAAGTAGTTACTGAATTAGCCTATGAGAACCCAAGATTTGTGGAAGATACTGTTCGACTCGTTGCAGCGGACTTATATGAATTACCTTTCATTCGAAAGTTCAAAGTTACATGTCAAAATGAAGAATCAATTCATATGCACGATGCAATAGCATCCATCACTTTTAATAAACAGGGAAATTAGCGAATAATCATGAAGCAATTAATGATTTGGCTGATTAGAGGATATCAAAAGTTTATTAGTCCGTTGACACCACCGAGTTGTCGTTTTTATCCAACTTGTTCTGAATATAGTTTACAATCTTTTAAAAGATTTGGCTTTTTAAAAGGAAGTTATTTGTCAATTAAACGTATTAGTAAATGCCATCCTTTTCACAAGGGTGGAGTCGATTTAGTTCCAGAAAAAAAGCACAAAACAAGGAGTAGGTCTCATGAAAATTCATATGAGTGAAGAAGCAGCTAAGTGGTATAAAGAAGAAATGTTGTTAGAGAACGGAGATTTCGTTCGATTTTTCCCAAGATATGGCGGTGTTGGTGGAAATATTCCGGGTTTTTCTATCGGTATTAAAAGTGATACGCCAAATCAGATAGCAGCAAAGGTAACACTCAGTGAAATTACTTTTTATATTGAAAATGATGACTTATGGTATTTTGACAAAAAGGATTTAAAAGTAAATTTTAACGATAAGTTAAATGAACCCGAATATTCTTATGTATAAAATCAAAGGGCTAAGACAATTGTAAAACAATGACAATCATCTTAGCCCCATTTTTCTTCTAAAGAAAATCTTTCAATTTGTTCATACATCTTCTCTTTTCTTAGTACTTCTAATTGCTTTTTTCCAAATAAATCAAAATGTGGAAATGTTTCATCCATATGAATCCAATCACTTTGTAATCTATACTTTTTTCCCCAGGCAATTAATTTCTCTATATTATTACACCCTACTTTTGTTACAGAAGTGCATGATGGGAAACGTTTGTCTTGCCAAAAGTGAGTTATAATCGCAATTTCTCCATTTTTCACTTTTTGCTTCCATGTTCTTAATTCTTCTCTATTAATTCCGAATGCCAATACAATACTCCTTTTTTAAGGTGAAAGTTGTAAATAACAAACCGTCTTTAGTAAAGTAAAGACGGTTTGCTATTTATTATAAAATTACTTTTTATGCATTTAAGCGTTCACGTAATACTTGCTGCAGAATTCCACCATTTCGATAGTAATTAATTTCTACTTCACTATCAAACCGTGCAACTACATTAAACTCAGTTACTTTACCATTTTCATCTACTGCTGTAACTTTAATAAGTTCATTTGGTTTTACATTTTCATCAATATCAATGCTAAATGTTTCTTTTCCTGTTAATCCTAATTTTTCAGCATTTTCTCCTTCTTCAAAGACTAATGGTAAAACTCCCATCATAACTAAGTTTGAACGGTGAATTCTTTCGTAACTTTCTGCGATAACTGCTCGAACTCCTAATAAGTCAGCACCCTTTGCTGCCCAGTCTCTGGATGAACCCATTCCATAATCCTTACCACCCATGACAATAAGTTCTGTTCCTTCTTCCTTATATCTCATAGCTGCGTCATAAATTGGTAACACTTCACCTGTTGGCCAGTGGGTTGTATATCCTCCCTCTGTACCCGGTGCTAAACGGTTACGAATTCGAATGTTAGCAAAAGTACCTCTCATCATGACCTCGTGATTTCCACGACGGGAACCATAGGAGTTAAAGTCTCTTGGTGATACTCCTTGTTCTTGTAAATATTCTCCTGCTGGTGAATTTACTGCAATTGCTCCTGCTGGCGAAATATGGTCTGTTGTAATTGTATCACCAAAGCTTGCAAGTGCACGTAAGCCAGATAACGGTTTAATTTCCTCAGGTTCTGGTGATAAATCTTCAAAGAACGGTGGATTTTGAATATATGTTGAATCTTCATCCCAGTTGAACAAGGGTTCATCCGGTGTTTCGATTTTGTTCCAACGTTCATTAGAGTCAAAGAGGTTATCATACTCAGAACGGAAAATGTCTGGATTAATAACATTTTCTATTTGCTCTTTAATTTCCTCCATAGATGGCCAAATATCCTTCAAGTAAACATCATTTCCATCCTTGTCTTTACCTAATGGATCGTTTTGTAGATCGATATCTACTGTTCCCGCTAGTGCATAGGCTACAACAAGTGGTGGTGAAGCTAAATAGTTAGCCTTTGTTAGTGGGTGAATACGTCCTTCAAAGTTACGGTTTCCAGATAAGACTGAAGCTACAAGTAAGTCATTGTCAACAATTGCCTTTTCAATTTCTGGAAGCAATGGACCTGAGTTACCAATACATGTTGTACAACCATAACCAACAAGGTTAAAGCCAAGCTCATCAAGATATTTTGTTAATCCAGAATCATCTAAATATCGTGTAACAACTGTTGAACCTGGTGCTAATGATGTTTTCACATGCGGTGGTACATCTAAGCCTTTTTCAATTGCATTTTTCGCTAATAATCCTGCACCTAACATAACATGTGGGTTAGATGTGTTCGTACAAGAAGTAATCGCTGCAATTGCTAAAGAACCAGTCTTTAATACTGATTTTTCGCCAGTTGAGAGTTCAATTGGTACTTCTTTTTCAAATTCTGACTTGTCTAAACCAAAAGCTTGATTTCCTTCCGGTGCAGTAACTGACTTAATGAACTCTTCCTGCATATTTGATAATGGAATTAAATCCTGTGGTCGTTTTGGACCTGCAACGTTTGGTTCTAATTTGGATAAATCTATTTCGATAATTTCAGAATAGTTCGGATCACCATCTTCAGGTGAGTACCATAAGTGGTTGGTTTTAGCATATACTTCAACAATTTCAATTAATTCTTCACTACGACCTGTTAATCGGAGATAATTTAATGATTCTTCATCAATTGGGAAGTAACCAACTGTTGCTCCGTACTCAGGGGCCATGTTTGAAATTGTTGCTCGATCTGCAAGAGGCATATCTTTTAATCCGGGTCCAAAGTATTCAACAAATTTCCCAACAACATTTGCATCCCTTAATGTTTTCGTAACTTTTAATGCTAAGTCAGTTGCTGTTGTTCCTTCTGGAAAACTACCCGTAAATTTAACACCAACTACTTCTGGAGATGGAAAGTAAGATGGCTGTCCTAGCATACCTGCTTCAGCTTCAATACCTCCAACACCCCAACCTAAAATTCCAAGTCCATTAATCATCGGTGTATGGGAGTCTGTTCCAACCAATGTATCTGGGAACGTTTCATATGTTCCATCTTCATTTTCATAGGCATGTACCACGTTTGCTAAATATTCTAAGTTTACCTGGTGTACGATTCCTGTTGCAGGTGGCACAGCTCGATAATTATCAAACGCTTTTTGTGCCCAGTGTAAAAATTCATAACGCTCTGCATTTCGATCAAATTCAATTTCCATATTTGCTAATAGTGCATTCGGTGTTCCATATTGATCGACTTGCACAGAGTGGTCAATCACAAGATCAACTGGAACTTCTGGATTAATTTCGTCTGGATCTCCACCCATATCAACCATTGCTTGCCTCATAGATGCAAGGTCAACAACAGACGGTACTCCTGTAAAGTCTTGTAATATTACTCGTGAAGGTTTAAAGGGAATATCTACATTTTCACCTTCTTTTTCTCCCCATCTTGCAAGTCCTTTTACATGGTCATCGGTAATAACGTATCCATCATGTTGACGTAAAACAGATTCTAGTAAAATACGAACCGAAAATGGTAGTTTAGATACATCTGTTAGTCCTTGTTCTTCTAATGCTTTTAAATCATAGTAATAATAAGTCTCTCCATTTAATTCGAAAGACTTTCTTGCATTAAATTTGTCAGTTTTGCCCATAGATGTCAATACTCCTTTCAAAGTTTAATTTCACATTTACATTTCAACGTTTATATAGAGTACTTATACTTACTCCATGTATTATCTTATCGAATCAAGCAAGATATGACAACTGTTTCGGATCGATTATATATACCGATATTTTATTTAATTGTATAAGTTTTAATTATACTGTTTAGAGAAATGTACTTTACAATGGAATGAAAATTCGAAATGTCGTTCCTTTTTTCTCATTACGATATACCTTTAATTTAGCACCATGCTCATGTAATAAATTTTTTGTAACCATAAGACCTAATCCTGTTCCATCTTTTTTTGTCGTAAAAAAGGGTTCATTTAATTTATGAAGAAATTTTTGGGGAATTCCTTCCCCTTCATCGACGATTTCTATAACTAAAGTGTTTAATTTTCTCGTGGCTACAATCGTTATTTTATCTTTACTACTTGAGGCTTCTATAGCATTTTTTATTAGGTTAATTAAAACTTGTTTCATTTGGGTTTCATTACAATATAGGCTTATATCTTCAGCTTGATTCCATTTAATATTTACATCACGAAGTTTTGCTTGAGGATCTAATAAAATAACTACATCCGTAATTATTCTATTAATCGATTGATATGATTTTTCATTTGTTAAAGGCTTAGAAATATAAAGAAGTTCTGAAGTGATCGTTTCAATTTTTTTTATTTCATTTAATAAAATTTTATAATACGTTTCCCTATGCTCGATTCCCGCTTGCAAAAGCTGGATAAAGCCCTTTAATGATGTGAGTGGATTTCTAATTTCGTGGGCTATACCAGCAGCTACTTGACCAGCAACCGACATTTTTTCCGATCTTATAACAAGGTCTTCTAACTGCTTCTGATTTGTTATGTCATGCAAATAGCAAACATAAAAATTTTCTCTATCTATTTTCATAACCTTTATTTTGCAATTGAGAATGCGGGAATGACCATCTTTTGTAAATATGTTCATCGTATATTTGACAAACTTTGATGGACTATTTTTAATTAATTCTTGAATTTCTAAGATGTTCTTCTTAGTAACAACATGAGAAATATGTTTACTAAACAACTCATTAGGTTGATAATTCAATAAGGTATAAACACTTTTAGAAATAAATTGAAATTCCCCTTGTTCATTCAAGATGACTATTAATTGATCCGTATGCTCGCCAATCCAATTAATAATCGAAGGATGTAAAGATGAAAGATTTGATTGTTCTTGAAAAAAACTATCATTACTCGTATCAACATTTAGCGACTCATTAAATAAATTTTGCACATAAATTCTCCTTCATAAAATTATTTTTGATCTCATATTATGAAAAAAATTGTGTTTTTATGCTAAATGTCATGAGCTGTTCATCAATCATTATTGAATTTTCAAGATTAATTGATATAATTTATACAACTATTCGAACTACAAAATAAATGTAATTATATGTATATTACTATATATAACTATAAAAATAAACATTTTTCCAAAAAATATTTAAGTTATAGCCGCTTAACTTTGTGAGGTGAAAATATTGTATCATTTATTAATATTGTGGGGGTTTTTCATGATCGTCATGATGGGTATCGGTGGTTTCTTTATGTTTCGTAAGTTTTTAAAACAAATTCCCAAAGCAGATGGAAAATCTGAAATGGACTGGCAAAATTATTATATTGAAGAAACTTTACATATGTGGGGAAATGAGGAAAAAGAGCTTTTAGAAGAATTAGTCAGCCCTGTCCCCTCATTATTTAGAGATGTTGCTAAACAAACAATAGCGGGCAAAATAGGCGAACTTGCTTTACAGAAGAATAAAACAAAAATATCAAGGGATTTAATCATTGAAGGATATATTATTGGAACTCCAAAGCGAGATCACCGCTTTCTACGAAACAAATTAGAAGAACTAAATATTGATGTTGAACAATACGAACATTTATTTGAACTATCCAAAGATGACTATTCAAAAGATTGGCAAAAAAAATATCAAAATAAATAAAGATGCATCTCCTATTTGGTAGGAGATGCATCTTTTTTATTGATTGATTTTTCTAACTGTATATATTTTACTAGCATAGCTATTCTCCATGTAAAAATCATACCAAAACCTAATAGGAAAAAAATACCTCCCGTTTCACCAATTGAAATTTTTCCACCTATAATGAATTTAGCAATTGTACGAATGATGATTAGACCAAACAATATATAAATAAAAGCTCTAGATGGAACTAAATAAATATCTTGATTTCGTACTTCAAGTTTAGAAGTATAAATTAAAAATATGGAAAATAATACTCCTATGGATAGAGCTTCAACAACCTGTTTCCATGATAATTGGAAATATGGAAATATAAACATAAGTGCTCCTGTGCTCATAAATAATGGCGGGAGGATAATTTTTAATTTAGATGTCGGTTTATGTGCACTTTTAATCCGCATAATCGCAATGACTGTCATCATCACTAAGGCAAAAAGTGTTGTAAATACTATTATTACGTTCATAAATTATTTCGTCACCCTTATAAGTCTAAGCTCGCAACACCTTCTCGATCGTGTCGATAACATGGCTACTTTCAAATGGTTTGACGATAAAATCTTTTGCCCCATTTTCAATCGCCTTTACGACGATTTTTTGCTGTCCCATTGCAGAACAAACGATAATTTTTGCCTCTGGATCAAATGAGATAATTTGTTTCGTTGCTTCTAAACCATCCATAACAGGCATCGTAATATCCATTGTTACAATATCTGGCCGTAATTCTTTATATCGTTCAACAGCTTCTTGCCCATTTTG
Source organism: Bacillota bacterium (assembly GCA_035303185.1). Taxonomy (GTDB): domain Bacteria; phylum Bacillota; class Bacilli; order Bacillales; family Amphibacillaceae; genus CALAMD01. Next base: position 8,641 of record DATGRX010000086.1, on the reverse strand, counting down.
TGCTTCTCCAATTACTTCATACTTATCCTTTAATATATTTGTGAGCGTCACACGCATAAATTTTGCATCATCGACAATTAAGATTGTTGCCAATGGTTTCTCCCCCTGTTTTATGTACGATAACGAACATTAATCATAGGCTATCGTTAAAATAATTGTAATTGTTGCTCCTAATACTGTAATGTAAACTCCTAGGTCAAAAAACATCGCCGTTGCAATATCAATATTCCCAATGAACGGTAAAGGTATTGTAAAAAATGTATGAGTTAAAAAAGGAACATTAAATAGCAATGACCCTAACCCAGTTAGTAAAGCAAGTAATAAGCCAATCGGTATAAGTACTTTAAAGTCAATAGGAATAATTTTATTAACATTTTTAATTCCATAGGCCATATATAGTAAAATAATGGCTGCCGAAGTCATTAATCCACCGACGAATCCGCCTCCTGGTGAATCATGACCCGCAAATAGTAAATATACTGCAAAGCCTAGAAGGATAAAAGCTATTAATGAAGTTGTCGTTTTCAAGATAACATTATTTTGTTTAAGCATAGGTAAAATTCTCCTATAATCTTTTCCTTTATCATAATTGATTTTTCAGATAAAATCCATTTAAAAACCTACAAAATCAAACCAAGATGCTAAAAATCCTGTTAGTTTAGTCATCCAATCAAAAAATAAGGCGATACCGACAAAAATCATTGTATATCCACCAATTTGAGTAATCTTTTGGCTATGACGTCTAAACCAGTTTAACTTTCCGACGAAAAAGGATAGTACAAAAAATGGTATAGAAAATCCAAGGGTGTAACTAATCATCATAAGTAATCCAATGTCTGGTTGGGTCGCTGCTAAAGATAAAACAATAACTAGAATTGGTCCCATGCATGGTGTCCAACCGAGGGAAAATGCGGTACCAATTAAAAGCGAACCTAAATAACCAGCTGGTTTATTTTTAAAAGTAATCGAACGATCTTTCATTAAAAATTCAAAATTTAAAATACCAACAATGACTAATCCGAAAAATATAATTAATATTGCACCTAATTGTCTAATCAGATCTTTATTTGCTTGTAAAAATTCAGCAAAGAATGTCGTACTAAATCCTAAAACGACGAATATGCTTGAAAATCCAATGAGGAAAAATATCGTATGAATAACACTCTTCCAATTAATTCCTTTATCTTCTGCTGTCATTTCATCAACTGACATCCCAGTAATGTATGATAAAAAAGCAGGATATAATGGAAATACACATGGTGATATAAAGGACAGAAATCCTGCTCCAAAGGCTATGAAAACGTTAATATCTGACACAAATACCCTCTCCTAGTTAAAAAATGTCACCTATCTTTAATCTTAACAAAATATTCATCTTTACTGGGAGTATTTTTTGACAATTGTTTGACTCTTTTAAACAGAAGATCCCCCTTAAATAGGGGGACTAGATATTATTTATCCATTTGTTGATTCATTGCACGCATCATTTGATTAATTTTCTTCCGAGACGGTTTTTGACCCATTTGCATCATTAATGTTCGTAACATATTTTCATCAATCGGTGGATTTTTCTTCAGGTAATTCATCATATACCTTCGAGCGATGAAAAATCCTAAAGCTACACCTGCTAATAATGCGGCGATAGCAATTAATACAACCCAAATCGTACTCATCATTCTAGCCTCCTTCATTTTATCCCAACAACTAGTATAAACAATCAATACATAGAATACAATTTTTCATTTGTTTTAAATCGTTCTTCATGTCGAAAAGGCGCGATCCAACCATATTCGTTTTTAGCTTCACCTACAATGAAAAGTGATGGTTCAAACGTTCGTAATATGGGGAAAATAACTTTCTCTGCACAATGTATTGTTCGACTAAATATTTCAATGTTTGTATCATTAATCATAACATTTATTATCGTTTCCTTTTGTTGTAATTGTATTGTTTGTTCTTTCTGAATGACTTCGATATTATGTAACTTACATTTTTCCTTAATGTACATAATTAAATCTGAGTGAGGCATTTCTTTTGTTATATAATCATATTGGATAATAGTATGATAACTTTTCGATTGTAAATATTCCAAAAGAAAACGATACAAAATATCACCTTTATGATAAAAATAATTTGCCACTTCTTTTTGAATCCAATACAACTTATATTTTTTCAAATATCCTCACCCTCTCCTAATTGGACGATTATGTAAAAAGGGATATCTAGAACTTACAGATATCCCTTTTAAAAGACTTATACTAATGATAAGACTTGTTTCACAACATTTTCAACTGTAAATCCATATTCTTCTATAATTTTTTCACCGGGTGCCGATGCTCCAAAAGTATCTACAGACAAAACAGCTCCTTGATCTCCAACATATTTGTGCCAGCCTAAGGATGAACCCATTTCAATCCCTAAACGAGCTGTAACTTCTTTCGGTAGTATTTTTTCCCTATATGCTTCATCTTGTTTTTCAAAACGATCCCAAGATGGCATGCTAATAACCCGAACGTCAACATTTTGTGTTTTCAATTCTTGTTGAGCTTTAATTGCAAGCTGAACTTCTGAACCCGTCGCTAATAATAATGCATCTGGTGTTTCCTGTTCGCTATCGCTTATAATATAAGCACCTTTTTTTACACCTTCATACGCTAGTTGCTCTGTGTTTTCTAGTGTCGGGAGATTTTGTCTCGTTAAAACGAGTAATGTTGGATGAGTTGTTGCTTCCAGAGCAAGTCGCCAAGCTGCTTTTGTTTCATTCCCGTCGGCTGGACGTATAACTGACACATTAGGCATTGCACGGACTGCAGCTAAATGTTCGACCGGCTCATGGGTCGGACCATCTTCACCAACGGCAATTGAATCGTGGGTTAACACATATGTGACAGGAACTTGCATGATAGCAGATAAACGTATAGCTGCACGCAAATAGTCACTGAATACAAAAAATGTTCCAACATAAGGCTTTAGTCCGCTGTGAAGTGCAATTCCGTTAGCTGCTGCTGCCATCGCAAATTCTCTAACACCGTACCATATGTTTCTTCCTGCATAATTGTCTTTTGAAAAGTTATCTGCATCTTCAATCATTGTATTATTAGAACTAGCTAGATCAGCACTTCCGCCGAAGATATGTGGAATTTTTGTTGCTAAACTATTTAAAATTTTACCAGATGCAGCCCGGGTCGCCAAATTATCTTCTTCTGGAATAAAGGTTGGCAATTGTTCATCCCAATTTTCAGGTAATTCTTGATAAATAATCTGTTTTAATTCTTCGGCTAATTCAGGATATTCCTTTTCATAATTAGCTAAAGTTTGATTCCATTCTTTTTCTACCTTATTACCACGTTCTGCTATTACTTGTTTAAAATGTTCATAAACTTCTTCGGGGACTTCAAAAGGTTTATGATCCCAATTATAATATTCTTTTGTTAATGAAGCCTCTTCTTTACCTAAAGGAGCACCATGGGCTTGATGAGAATCTGATTTATTCGGTGAACCGTAACCGATTATTGTTTTTACCTCTATTAAAGTTGGTTTATCTGTTGTTTCTTTAGCTTGTTTAATAGCTTGGCTAATTTCTTCAATATTATTACCATCTTCGACCCGTAAAACTTGCCAACCATAGGCTTCAAATCGTTTAGCTGTGTTTTCTGAAAAAGCTAAGTTTAATTCACCGTCTAATGAAATATCATTCGAATCATATAATGCAATTAATTTTCCTAAACCGAGATGACCAGCTAGGGAGGCAGCTTCATGAGAAATACCTTCCATGATGTCACCATCACTAATTAATGCATACGTATAATGATCAATGATATTAAAGTTTTCCTGATTGTATTTAGCTGCTAAATGGGCTTCTGCCATAGCCATTCCAACAGACATCGCAAAACCTTGTCCGAGTGGTCCTGTAGTCGCTTCTACACCATCTGTATCGACAACTTCTGGGTGTCCTGGTGTGTTTGAATTCCACTGGCGAAATTGTTTAATATCGTCAATGGACACATCATAACCGGAAAGATGTAATAATGAATAAAGTAACATTGACCCATGACCTGCTGATAATACAAAGCGATCACGATTGAACCAGCTTGAGTTGTTAGGGTTGTGATTCATATGTTTTGACCACAACGTATAAGCCATTGGTGCTGCACCCATCGGAAGTCCTGGATGTCCTGAACTAGCCTTTTCTATTGCATCGATGGATAATGTACGGATTGCATTAATAGATTTTTGTTCAATTGACATAACATTTGTCCCTCCATAACTTATTACTTTTATATTTTTTTAATGATTATCCTTTTTTAAATTTTTTACTTTTTCTGGAGTTATGTCGGCTCCTTTTTCATCGACAATTTTTAAGGATTTCATTTGGTTTTTTAATGAGTTACGAACACCTTCAAGATATTTCTCTCGTAACTTTGTTTGTTCACTTTTTTCCTCTTTTGTAAGATCACGTTGTTTAGCTAATTTAGCTAATTCATTTATTCGTGCCAATTGCTCTTTAGTTACCATTTTATCACCCTTATCATAGGAATAAAAAGAGACAGAAATATTTTATATTCCTGTCTTAATGTTACTCTTTATATATATGTTATTCAAGAATTTCGAAACTCTCTATAGCGCCTATGTACAGTAGCCTTAGAAACTTTATAGCCCATTCCATTTATAATGTGTGTAATTTCTTCAAAGGTAAGACCCTTTTCACGTAACTGTACAATTTGATCAATGGGTAAATCAATTTTTTCTCTTCCCGGAGACATATGTTGATTCTTTAAATTTTTGCCCGGTTGAAATCCCCTTTCTATTGCTTTTTTCATTCCCTTTTTGATTTTTAAGTTATGAATTTTTCGTTGATACTCTTCGACAATACTGACAATTTGCAAAACCATTGAGTCAGCTTCAGATATTTGCAAGTGACCATCATGTATATATGTGTATATTTGAACGTTTAACTTATTTAATTGATGAAACAGAGCAATTTTTGTGTTTCCTCTTCCTAACCTTGTCTCATCTTGAATAAGCAAACAATTGGCAGTATGATTTGAAAAGTGCTCTAACATTTCTAAAATACCTTCTCGTTCTAATGAATAACCACTCGCACGTTCTTCAATTACTTTAACGATAGGAATTCCATGCTTTTTTGCCAATTTAGTCAATTCTTCTTTTTGTCGTTGTAAAGATGTTTCCTGTTCACCTTTATTCGTACTTACCCTTGCATAAATGATAGCTTTCATAGATGTACCTCGTTTATCCTGTAATGATCATTGCAAAATACATAAAAACTAAAGATACAATAAAGGCAATTAAATAAAATAAATCTGTTCTAGAAAGTTTACTAAACATTATATTCACTCCCAAAAGAACATTTGTTCGTATTAGTGTCTATTATACACGAACGTATGTTCATGTCAAGGAAGTAGAACGGATGTTTGCATTTGTTTATATAGAATGATAAGATTAAATTAATAAATTGATACATAAGAGGTGCTCATACATGGCTAAATTATCAGAACGTCAACAAATGATTTATGATTATATTAAAGCAGAAGTCGATGAAAAAGGTTACCCTCCGTCTGTACGCGAAATAGCAAAAGCAGTTGGCCTTGCTTCAAGCTCAACCGTTCATGGTCATTTATCACGTATGGAAGCGAAAGGATTTATTAGACGTGATCCAACGAAACCTAGAGCTATTGAAATTTTGCCAAAAATAGATAATGAAGAAGTTCCAAAAGATGATGTTTTATATGCTCCATTAATCGGAAAAGTTACAGCTGGTATACCAATTACAGCTGTAGAAAATATCGAGGAATATATTCCTATTCCAAAATCCCATGCTAATGCAGATGCAAATCTATTTGTCTTGTCTATTGAAGGAGATAGTATGATTGAAGCGGGAATATTAGATGGGGACTTAATTATCGTTCAACAACAAAATGTAGCTAATAACGGTGAAATTGTTGTTGCAATGACAGAAGATGATGAGGCTACTGTAAAAAGATTCTTTAAAGAAAAGGATCATATTCGGTTAGAGCCGGAAAATTCAACGATGCAAGCTCAAACTTATCCTACCGTTACTATTTTAGGCAAGGTTATTGGTTTATATCGCTCAGTTATGTAATTAATAGTCCTTTAATCATAAAAAAGGCTGGCAAATTTCACTTATGTGAATTTGCCAGCCTTTTATTTGAAAGATTTTTTTACGATTGTAACATATATTGAAGTGGATGCTCTTTTCGTATATAACCTTTAACGACATATTTATTTAAATGTGGATCGAATTTTTGTTCTTTTACAATTGATTCCATTGACAACTGATGAAGTGCTTTTCCTTCACTAGGATCTAAATAAAATTCATACATATCCCACTTAGCTATTAATACGTCCTCAATTTTTTGAATGAGTCGATGTAAATCTTCATTTGACAATGCACTGATCGTTATATAGGGATGACTAATCGGAATAAAATCTCCCTTTATGAGATCCTTTTTATTATACACTGTAAGCATTGGAATATGATGGGCATCTAGCTCTTCCAATAATTGCTTTACTGTATCTTCATGTTGAGCACGATCAGGATGTGAACCATCTACGACATGGATAATGAAATCAGCTTCTGTCACTTCCTCTAATGTAGAACGAAAGGAGGCGACTAAAGTAGTTGGCAAATCTTGGATAAAACCAACTGTATCAGTTATTAATGTTTTAAACCCTGAAGGTAATTGTATCGTTCGAGTTAATGGATCTAATGTAGCAAAAAGTAAATCTTCTTCCAATGTGACACTATCTGTTAATCGATTAAATATCGTAGATTTTCCAGCATTCGTATATCCGACGATTGCAATTTGAAACACGTTATTTTGTTTTCGTCGTTTTCGGTATTGTTCACGCTGCTTAACAACAGTATCAAGTCTTCTTTTAATATCGACAATTTTTCGTCGTATATGTCTTTGATCTGTTTCTAATTTCGTCTCACCAGGTCCTCTCGTTCCAATTCCTCCTCCAAGTCGTGATAAAACTAAACCTTGACCATACAATCTTGGTAAAGTATATTCGAGCTGGGCTAGTTCTACTTGAAGTTGACCTTCTCTTGTTTTTGCTCGTTGAGCGAAAATATCTAATATTAACTGATTCCTATCGATGATCGGAATTTGATCAAGTCTTTCACCTAAATTTCTTAACTGTCCTGGAGAAAGCTCATCATTTGAAATTACTAAGTCTATGTTATGTTCCTCGATAAGTTGTTTAATTTCATTAACTTTACCTTCACCAATATAAGTTGCGGGATGAATGTTTTGTCTGTTTTGTGTAACTATCTTTTCAACAGTTCCCCCTGCCGTTTGACTTAATGACACTAATTCACCAAGGGAAGATTCAAATTGGCGTTCATCTTGATCTGCCTTTTTTACAGCCATAATTAAAATATGTTCTGTCAATATAGCAACTCCTTTTATTAGAAGATGTAAATTCATGTTGCTATCTTCATTATAACAAAATTTTCACATAAACAATATCTCTAAAGAAAATGTAAATCGGTTAATTTTATTTGTGATAAATTTTTTCGATTATATTCTTTTTCTTGATAAATAATTCTCATCGCATGATTTCTGATTGCCTTTTCTAAAATATTCCTTACATATCTACCATTAGAAAAATGATTATTTTGAAAGATAATTTGTTCATGTAAATGATTTTTTAAATACTCTTCTGCTTTTAATGATAATTTATATTCACTTTCTTTTAAAAAGCATTTTGCAATCTCGATTAATTCATCATCAGTGTAGTTTGGAAAGTGAAACAAGAATGGAAATCTAGATTGTAAACCTGGATTTTGCTGTAAAAAGTAATTCATCTCCTGCGGGTAACCTGCTAAAATCAAAATAAATTCATTAGAGAAATCCTCCATATATTTGACAAGCGTATCGATAGCTTCTTTGCCAAAGTCCTTTTCCCCACCCCTAGCTAGCGAATAAGCTTCATCAATAAATAAAACACCACCTAAAGCTCTTTTAATAATATTTTTCGTCTTTTGAGCTGTTTGACCGATATATTCTCCCACAAGGGCTGAACGGTCGACTTCAATAATATGTCCTTTTTTTAACACATTCATCTCAAGGAAAATATTTGCTAACTTACGAGCTACCGTCGTTTTACCCGTACCAGGATTTCCAGTAAACAACATATGATACACCTGTTGTGATGGTTTTAATTCATATTTTATCCTTTTTTCATTCATTTTTTTCATGGCATAAATTTGTTGTAATGTAGATTTTATCTCATATAAGCCAATTAATTGAGAAAATTCTTTGTCGATAAAAGATAATGATATCTCTTGTGATTGGCTTACAAAATTCTGTTTTTCCTGTAAATCAATTTCATTTAAAATAATATTTATTTGATTACTTTTTTCCTGTTTCATTTGCACATTCAAAATATATCACCTCGTATCTTTAATTAAGATACGTAACTAAAAAAATATTGTGACATTCGCCTATAAAAAGAGGCTGGGACATAACTAGTCTTAAATAAACAAAAATGGTTGTGTTTATCGATAAATGATAAACACAACCATTTTTTCTTAATTTATTACATAAAAGGTTACCATTTTCGCGATTAGTGGCGGTATATTTTCTTAAGTTTA
>DATGRX010000085.1:0-32267 GCA_035303185.1 Bacillota bacterium | reverse complement strand
AAAATGTGTACTTCACCCGCAACAATTGTCTAGTTCTCATCTTCCACTAGATTTCTGTCCTGTCAATTTGTTGTAGCTACTATGCATCTGTCATCGCTTTTTATGTATGCAATTTTACCAATAAAAAAATGCCCCTATCCCTAAAAGGGACGGAAGCACCGCGTTACCACCCTCGTTAATAGGCACACTTCACCTATTCGACTCAAATTAATAACGGTTCAGGAACCGGACGTTTGTCAGCTCGAGAGTGTGTACTTCATTACCAAAGATTGTCTAGCTCTCATCAACCGCTAGATTTCTGTCCTTTCAATCCTTTGCAATTACTAGGCACCTGTCTTTGCTTTTAAAAATATGTTAGAGGTATCATATCTCGGTCTTTTGTAAATGTCAATAAAAAAACTTTACAATGATTATCTGTCGCTATAGTTCACATTCCGGGGGAAAATCGGTATAATTAAAAGGAAACAGAAGAAGGGATATAAATAGATGAGCTATCAAGCATTGTATCGTGTATGGCGACCGAGACGGTTTGAAGACGTTGTTGGACAATCACATATTACCCAGACGCTTCAAAATGCATTAGAGTTGAAGCAATTTTCACATGCCTATTTATTTTCGGGCCCGCGAGGAACGGGAAAGACGAGTCTTGCGAAAATCTTCGCTCAGACGGTAAATTGTGAACAAGCTCCAACGAGAGAACCGTGTATGGAATGTTCTGCCTGTCGAGGGATTTTAGATGGCTCCATTTCCGATGTTATTGAAATGGACGCTGCTTCAAATACAAGTGTAGAACATATTCGGGAAATTCGGGATAAAGTAAAGTATGCATCTACTTCTGTTCCATATAAAGTATATATTATTGATGAGGTTCATATGATTTCAACGAGCGCCTTTAATGCGTTGTTAAAAACGTTAGAAGAACCTCCAGCTCACGTTATTTTTATTTTAGCGACGACAGAGCCGCACCGTTTACCCTTGACCATCATATCGCGATGCCAACGGTTTGATTTTAAACCGATTGGAACGAATACGATCGTTGACCGAATGAAAACGATCGTAGAAGCGGAAAGTATAAATGTTGAAGAGGAAGCATTAGAAACGATCGCTTTAACGGCAGAAGGTGGTATGCGGGACGCGTTGAGTATTTTAGATCAGGCGATTTCTTATAGTCGTGAAGAAGTTACATTAGAAGACGTGCTAGCCGTAACTGGTGGAGTTGCCCAACAAACGTTAACTAAAATGACTGAAGCGATGTATGCTCAAAATGCTCAATTAGCTCTTGATTTGCTTGATGATTTAATTCAAGCTGGAAAGGATCCAGGTCGGTTTGTCTTTGATCTCATTTACTTCTTACGGGATATGTTGTTATATAAGAGTGGTCCTGCTTTAGAATCGTTACTTGAGCGAGCACTTGTCGATGAAGAGTTTAAACAAGTAGCAGAATCAGTTGATGTTGAGTGGCTGCAAGAAGCGATTGCGACTTTAAGTGAATGTCAGCAAGAAATTCGCTGGACGACGAGTCCGAAAGTATTTATTGAAGTTGCGCTTCTTTCCATTACAAATCGTCATGAGGAAGAAAAGTCATCCATTAGTAATGATGAAATCAATGCGTTAAAGGCACGCATTTCAGCATTAGAAAAGCAACTTGAATCAATCGAACAACAACCAACTCAAGTCGAGGAAAAACAAGAACAAGCTCGACCGCGAAGAAGACAACAACCTGTTAGAAATACGCAAAATCAAGTGCGTGTTCCAACCGAGCGAATCTTCCACGTCTTAGATGAAGCAAATAAAGAGGCAATTACGGAAATCCACTCCAAGTGGGCACCATTTTTAGAGCAAATTAAATTAGCGAGTGCACCAGCCCATGCGACGATTCAAGATAGCAAACCAGTTGCCGCATCTGATGAAACAATTATTATTGCTTTTCGCTATGAAATTCATTGCAGTCTTTTTTCCGATCATCAACCTATGGTAGAATCGATCTTACAAGATCATATCAAAATTGATAAAAACATCATTCCAATTCCAGAGGAAAATTGGTTAGATATACGTTCACAGTATGTTTCAACAAAAGGTGAACCAAAGGAAGAAGAAAAAGAAGAAGAAACGAACGATGAGCTTATTGAAAAAGCGAAAGAATTAGTTGGTGAACAATTAATCGACGTTCGAGATGAATAAATGAAAAAATTTTAAGGAGGAATTGACCATGAGAGGTATGGGAAACATGGGAAATATGATGAAACAAATGCAGCAAATGCAGAAAAAAATGGTGAAAGCACAGGAAGAACTTCACGCGATGGAGTTTGAAGCATCATCCGGTGGAGGTATGGTGACAGTAACCGCGAATGGAAATAAAGAAATTTTGGATATAACTATTGAAGAAGAGGTTGTCGATCCTGAGGATGTAGAAATGCTTCAAGATCTTGTCATTGCTGCGATGAATGATGTTTTAAAGCAGATCGATGACAAGACAGAAGAAACGATGGGTCAATTTACTAAGGGCCTTAATTTACCTGGAGGCATGTTCTAGGAGGTACGTCCATGTATTACCCAGAGCCGATATCAAAACTTATTGATAGTTTTACGAAATTGCCAGGCATCGGACCGAAGACGGCTGTTCGTCTGGCTTTTTTCGTCTTAACGATGAATGATGATGATGTATTAGACTTTGCTAACTCGTTAGTAAGTGCAAAGCGTGAATTAAATCATTGCACGATTTGTGGACATATTACCGATCGGGATCCATGTTCTATTTGTGAAGATGATTCTCGAGACGATTCAGTCATTTGTGTTGTTGAAGATCCACGGGATGTCATCGCTATGGAAAAAACAAAGGAATTTCACGGAAGATATCATGTTTTAAATGGAATTATTTCTCCAATGGACGGAATCGGTCCTGAAGATATTAATGTTCCAAGTTTATTAGAAAGATTAAAAGATGAGACCATTGAAGAGATTATTTTAGCGACAAACCCAAATATTGAAGGAGAAGCAACCGCAATGTATATTTCTCGACTTGTGAAGCCATCAGGAATTCGAACAACAAGAATTGCTCACGGTCTTCCAGTCGGCGGTGACTTAGAGTATGCTGATGAGGTGACATTAGCGAAGTCGCTTGAAGGAAGAAGAGAAGTATAACAATTTTGTAGGTGAACTCATATGAGAAAACGTGCACGTCAAGCGAAAAGACGAGAAATTAATGAACAGTTATTACAATCGATTTATAAATTACAACATGAGTGGCAACATTTGCGGTCGATTATCGATCGTAGTGTCGGCCCGATTGATCATTTAGTTTATCAAAAAAATATTGCACAATTAAAATATGTTTATTTATTAAAAGAAGCCCAAAAACGAAATATGAGAGCCCGGGCGATTAATTTATAAAAGGTTTAAAGGCGTTAGCAAAGAAATTTGCTAGCGCCTTTCATATTTAAAATATTTTTTCATATACTTACATCAAGTGATAGGAAAAAGGGGCCAAGCTGTATGCTAACGACTATTTTTATGGCAATTATCATTTTAGTAAGTTTATGGTTACTTATGAATATTCCGATGAAATTTACTCGGGTGCTCTCGCGAATTGTCGTTCGAGTGGCCATCGCTGTTTTACTGCTTTTTTTCACAAATGTCTTTGGTGGTTATATCGGATTACACATTCCGATGAACTTTTTTACGGTAACTGTTTCAACTGTATTAGGAGTGTTCGGTATTATTGCTTTAGCAGCGCTCCAGTTGTTTGTTTTGTAAACGTGTGTTTATCAACTCTTTTATCTCCTTCGCATATACTTTAGTAATAACTTTTAAAAAAAGTATAATTTCATTAATTTGGGAGAAAATGGGGAGTAACGAGCTTTCAAGGAGTTGATAAATGTGAAGGAGAATGCTGTTTGCGGCATTTGTGAAGAAGCAAAGGAGCGGGGCATTCGAGTGTACCGATTATTTATTTGCGCAGATTGCGAGCGAAATATGATTCATACAGAACCGAGAGAAGAAAAATACGCTTATTATTTAAAAAAGCTTAAAAATATAAAACAGCCATCGGCGATGTAAGTCTTTCATAAGCTGAGAAAAGTCCTTTCTTTTTCTTAGCTTTTTTATTTTGTGCCATTTTTATGAACTATTGCAAACATTAATAGAAATCATGTTATAATATCAGTATAATGTAGCTTAACTATTAAAATATTGTAGTCGATGAACTAGAAAGAAAGGAACTAACATTTGTGAGCGGACTATTTATTACATTAGAAGGTGGCGATGGTGCCGGTAAGACATCAATTATTCCATCAATTAAAAAGAAATTGGAACAACGAGGTTATGATGTCGTAACAACGAGAGAACCGGGCGGGAGTGTTATCGCAGAAAAAATTCGAAACATTATTCTCGATCCGGAGCACATTGAAATGGATGCTCGAACAGAGGCACTACTTTATGCAGCAGCTCGTAGGCAACATTTAGTAGAAATTGTTTTACCTGCTTTAGAAAAAGGAAAAGTCGTTTTATGTGATCGGTTTATTGATAGTAGTCTCGCTTATCAAGGATATGCGAGAGGGATAGGCGTAAAAGAAGTTTTCACAATGAATAAATTCGCAATTGAAACAGTGATGCCTTCTCTAACATTGTTTTTTGATATTACACCGGAAAAAGGATTAGAAAGAATTTCCGGAAGTAGAGAAAGGGATAAAGATCGGCTAGATTTGGAAAATATCCAGTTTCATGAACGAGTTTATGAGGCATATGATCAATTAAGGTCAAAATATCCGGAGCGAATTGTTTCTATAAATGCTGACCAACCGATTGAAAATGTTGAAGAGGAAGCTTTTCGTAAAATCTTATCTCATATACAAGGAGGAGAGGAAAGATGAAATTAATTGTTGTTGTCGTTCAAGATAAAGATGCAAACCGTCTGACGAAAGCGTTAAGTAAAGCGAAATTTCAAGCAACACGGCTAGCAACGACCGGAGGATTTTTAAAAGAAGGAAATACGACGTTAATGATCGGAGTAGAAGAGAGTAAATTAGAAGAAGCCCTAAGTATCATTAAGGAAAACTGCTCCCAGCGAGAACAAATGGTTGCACCGATTTCGCCAATGGGCGGAAATGCCGATTCATATATTCCAAAGCCGGTAAAGGTAGAAGTCGGTGGAGCAACAGTGTTCATCCTACCTATTGAGGCGTTTTATCAATTTTAATGATGGAAGGAGACTGGGCCGATGAAAATTACCCGTGAAATGAGCTCTCAACCTGTTAAACAATTGAACCAACAAAAACAAGTCGATAGTTCTTTTAAGCAAATGGTTCAGTCGCAAACAGCGTCTATCGAAAAAGAAGAACTAACACATTTAATGAACAAAATTTCCGAACAAGGTGAAAAACTAGCGAGATTTCGCTCGTTTCGAGATCTCGTTAGATTTAAACATTTAATAAAAAACTTTTTAGAAAAGACAGTGTACGATTCCTATGAACTTAGATCATCCTTTAGTTTTCATCCACATGGAAATAGTAAACAGTTAAAGACTGTGCAAGAAATTGATGAAAAATTAGTAGAGTTAACAGAAATGATTATGCAGCAAGAGGAGAAATCAGTAAACTTACTTGATGTTATTGGTGAAATTAAAGGATTACTCGTAAATTTATATACGTAAAATTTTGGGGGCAAGGCGACGTTGATGAATACATGGACAGAGATCAAACAAGCCCAGCCGTTAGCTGGAAATATTTTAACAAACAGTATTGAAAAAAATCGTCTTTCGCATGCATATTTAATTGCTGGAAGTTTAGGAACGGGAAAACGCTCTATTGCGCTCCAACTTGCGAAGACGATTTTATGTGAAAGTCGAGAGGGTACGGAGCCTTGTCAACAATGTTTAATTTGTCGTCGAATTAATTCGAAAAATCATCCAGATGTATATTGGGTCGAACCTGAAGAAAAAGGTTCGATTTTAAATAGACAAATAGATGAGCTCCAAAAGGAATTTATTTATTCAGGATTAGAATCTAGAAAAAAAGTATATGTTGTTACTCATGCAGAAACATTAACTGTACAAGCAGCTAATCGAATTTTGAAGTTTTTAGAAGAGCCTAGCGACAGAGCTACAGCGATATTACTAACCAAAAATATTCAATCAATTCTACCTACCATTCGTTCTCGTTGTCAGATCATTGATTTACAACCTCTATCTTTTGAACAATTCAGTCATGAATTAATAGAATATGGAATATCTGAATCAAATATTCGATTCATCTATGCGATTACAAACGATATTTCTGAAGCGAAGCGGCTTTTAGAAGATGAGTGGTTTGCTGAAGCACGTAAATTAATGTTACAATTAATAGAAATATACTTACATCGACCTAATGATGCATATTTATTTATCCATCATCATTGGTTAAAGCATTTTACGAAGCGAGAGGAACATCGACGAGGTCTTGAACTATTATTGTTAGCTTTTAAAGATTTTTTATACAACCATATTGGGCATGAAGCAGCTTTAGTCGTTTTTCAAGAAGGAGATGAGCGACTTGAAAAGGCGAGAATGTCTTTTTCTGAGGAACAACTCCTTTTTATCTTGCAAGCGATTTTAGATGCTCAGCGAAAGATTACCCAAAATGTTCATCCATCCCTCGTCATGGAGCAGCTTACCTTCAAAATAAAGAGGTGAAAGTAATTGATTGAAATTATCGGTGTCCGCTTTAAAGAAGCGGGTAAAATATATTATTTCGATCCGGATACATTTGATCTGTCTGTTGATGATTATGTCATCGTTGAGACTGTTCGAGGGATCGAATTCGGTAAAGTTGTCATTGCAAATCGCAAAGTTTCAGAAAATGACGTCGTTTTACCACTGAAAAAAGTGATTCGAAGGGCAACTGAAGAAGACAAAGTACAAGTCTTAAAAAATAAAGAGAAAGCGAAAGAAGCTTTTCACATATGCGAAAAGAAAATAGGTCAACATAATCTAGAAATGAATCTCGTAGATGTTGAATATACACTTGACCGTAATAAGGTTATCTTTTACTTTACCGCAGATGGTAGAGTAGATTTTAGGGAACTCGTAAAAGATCTCGCCGCAACGTTTAAAACGAGAATCGAACTTCGTCAAATTGGGGTAAGGGATGAGGCAAAAATGCTCGGAGGGATCGGTCCCTGTGGCCGAATGCTCTGTTGTTCGACATTTTTAGGTGATTTTGAGCCGGTATCTATTAAAATGGCAAAGGATCAAAATCTATCATTAAATCCTGCAAAAATATCTGGGCTTTGCGGTCGACTTATGTGTTGCTTGAAATATGAAAATGATGATTATGAACAAGCAAAACGAGAACTTCCAGATATCGGTGAAGAAATGAAAACCCCTCTTGGAGAAGGCGAGATTATCGGATTGAATATTCTTGAACGTATTATTCAAATTAAGTTGCATGAGGAAGAACGAGTCATTGAATATACATTGTCAGAATTAATTGAGGAAGGTATATTAGCCCAAGCCACAAAGTAGTGGGGTGTAAGCCGTGAATAAGCGAGAAATTTTTGATCAAGTATCTGATATGGAAAAGAGAATAGGAGAGCTTTATGAGCAATTAGGTGATTTAAAAGGAAAGCTTGGGAGTATTTTAGAAGAGAACCATCGACTTTCTGTTGAAAATCACCATTTAAGAAACCGTCTTGATCCGGTAGAAGAACCTGGACTGGAAGAACGTGAAGGTGAACAATCAAGTGAGGTTCCGAGTGAAGGATATGATAATTTAGCTAGGTTGTATGAAGAGGGTTTTCATATTTGTAATGTTCACTTCGGTAGTCCAAGGGAAAAAGATGATTGCTTATTTTGCTTGCTATTTTTAAATAAAACGAAATAATAGTATGTACACTGTCCCACTTCACGATGTCGGGACAGTTTTTATTTTAAGGAAGGATGTTTATTTGTGAAGGTTGAACTTTTTGGCGATGAAGAAATGCATAGATTATTTGCCGAGGGACAAATGAAAATTATTCAAAGTCCGTCGATTTTTTCGTTCTCTTTAGATGCCGTGCTACTCGCCCATTTTGCCCGGGTTCCTAGAAGTAGTAAGAGAAAAATCTTAGATTTATGTGCTGGACATGGTGTTGTGCCATTATTACTTTCGCCGAAAACGAACGCACAAATAACCGGGGTAGAAGTACAAGGGCGACTCGTTCATATGGCAGAGCGAAGTATTACGTATAACGGCTTGACCAAACAAATTACGATGATTTGTGCGGATTTACGTGATGAAATATCTACTTTACAACAAGGTTCCTTTGATTTCATCACATGTAACCCACCGTATTTTAAAACGCCTGCAAATACAGAATTAAATGAAAATGAATATTTAACAATTGCCCGACATGAAGTGCTTTGTACGTTAGAAGATGTTGTGAAGGCATGTAAGTTTTATGTTCGACCAGGTGGACGAGTTGCCTTTGTGTACCGTCCGAATCGTCTCGTTGAATTAATAACATTATTGTCGAATTATCGGCTTGAGCCGAAGCGACTCCGTTTTGTTTACCCTAAAAATGGAAAAGATGCTAATATAGTTTTAGTAGAAGCCGTTCGTGATGGCAAGCAAGGATTACAAACATTACCCCCGCTTGTCATTTATGAAGGAAAATCTTATACGAAGGAAGCAGAGGCGATTATTTATGGAAAAGGATAGCCATATCGTCTATATGTTGAGATGTAGTGACGATACATTATATACAGGTTATACAACAGATTTAGCACGGCGTGTTCAAATGCATGAAGAAGGAAAAGGTGCAAAGTATACGCGGGGAAGGGGCCCTTTCCGTGTCGTTTATATTGAGAAATATGATACAAAAGAAGTGGCGATGAAGCGGGAGTATGAAATTAAGCAACTATCGCGAAAAGAAAAGGTTAAACTCATTCGTGACCAGTTAAAAGAAGTGATGAACTATGAAGATCCAGAGTAGTTTTGAAAGAGATGAGGCAAAACTTTACGTTGTACCAACGCCGATTGGAAATTTAGAAGATATGACCTTCCGGGCGCTAGCAATTTTAAAGGAAGTCGATCTCATTGCCGCAGAGGATACGCGAAATACGATGAATTTGTTGCGGCATTTTGAGATTGATAACCATTTAGTAAGTTATCATGAACATAATGAGCTTGAGCGGACGAAGCAACTATTAGATTATTTAGCGGAGGGAAAATCGATAGCCCTTGTAAGTGATGCGGGAATGCCTGCTATTTCTGATCCAGGACATGTCCTCGTCCAAGCGGTGATCGAGCGAAATTATGATGTTGTTGTCTTGCCTGGAGCAAATGCAGCTTTAACAGCTTTAGTCGGTTCAGGTTTATCAACAGAGCGCTTTTTATTTTACGGGTTTTTGCCTCGGAAAACTCGGGAGATGAAAAATGAGTTAGAGCCCTTTAAAAATATGTGCTCAACATTCATTTTTTATGAATCGCCCCATCGAATCACCCGAACATTACAGACGATTTATGACGTATTTGGTAACCGGAATGTAAGTATTGCGAGGGAACTAACGAAGCGGTTTGAGACGTATATACGCGGTTCATTAAAAGATATTATTGCATCTGTAGAACAATTGATCTTTAAAGGTGAAATCTGTTTAATCGTGGAAGGAAGCAAAGAGGCAATCGATGAAGATCCTTTATGGTGGAGTCCCTTTAGCGTGAAGGAACATGTCGATTACTATATGCAAAAGGAATCTTTATCAAGTAAAGATGCGATAAAACAGGTAGCCCATGATCGAAAGATGGGCCGTCAAGATGTATATCGTAAATTTCATATTGAGTAAAACGTAAAAAAGAGATTGGAACTTCTCCACCTATAGAAGTAAGCCAATCTCTTTTTTTATATCGCGATTAAAAGTTTATTGATTAACTTTTGATTGTAGTTCATTAAGTAATGCTTCGGCAACATCTGGATTAATAACGATGTTTCCATCTGCAAGAGAGATGTTATCTTCGGAAGTTTCACCAGTTACTTGACAAGTCATTTGAGTTTCATACTTTTTTAGAATGATTTGGTCTTCATTAACAAAAACTTCCATTAAATCCTTTTCTCTAATGTTTAAAATTCGTCGTAACTCGATAGGTATAACAATACGTCCCAATTCATCAACTCTTCTGACTATTCCTGTAGATTTCAATGGTTTACTCTCCTTCCTTACGTTTTTGTGTAAGTACATGTAAAAGCTGATTGAAAGTCATTAAAAGCATGCTGATATCTTGCCTTCATTTATTTTACCAGCATTAACAAAAAGTGTCAATTTCAATTATAGATATAAGTTACTAGATAATTGATAAAAAACACAAAAACTATTACTTTTTATAAAGTGGCATTCTTACGGTGTTCCGTACCGATAGTATTGGCATTCATCATAAAAAATCGCTACAATGTATTGTATATAAGAAATTTACGCAAGATGGTATGGAGGAGGAAGAAGAATGACAGAAGAAAAGAAAACTTATTATTTAACGACACCAATTTATTACCCGAGTGGGGATTTACATATTGGTCATGCATATACGACGGTTGCCGGTGATGTTATGGCGCGATATAAACGAATGCGTGGCTATGATGTCATGTATTTAACAGGGACAGATGAACACGGTCAAAAAATTGAACAAGCTGCAGAAGAAGCTGGAAAAACACCGCAAGTATACTTAGATGAAATTGTTGCTAGGATCCAAGAGTTATGGGATAAGCTGGAAATTACCCATGACGATTTCATTCGAACGACGGAGGAACGCCATAAAAAGGTCGTTCAAAAGATCTTTTCTCAACTTATCGAGCAAGGAGATGTTTATTTAGATGAATATGAAGGTTGGTACTGTATTTCCTGTGAAGCGTTTTTCACAGAGTACCAATTAGATGATGGAAAATGTGCTGACTGTGGAAAAGATGTTGACTGGGTAAAAGAAGAGTCCTACTTTTTCAAAATGAGTAAATACGCTGATCGACTTATCAAGTATTATGAGGAAAACCCAGGCTTTATTCAGCCTGAAAGTCGTCGAAATGAAATGTTAAATAACTTTTTAAAGCCGGGACTAGAGGATTTGGCGATTTCTCGAACGACCTTTGATTGGGGTATTAAAGTTCCAGAAAATCCAAATCATGTTGTCTATGTTTGGATCGATGCGTTATCAAATTATATTACAGCGCTCGGTTATGGAACGGACAATGATGAGAAGTTTCAAAAGTATTGGCCAGCGAATGTTCATTTAATGGCCAAAGAAATCGTTCGTTTCCACTCGATTTATTGGCCGATTATTTTAATGGCCCTTGACTTACCGTTACCGAAGCAAGTGTATGCTCACGGTTGGATATTAATGAAAGATGGAAAAATGTCTAAATCAAAGGGAAATGTCGTTGATCCTTTTTTCCTCATTGAACGATACGGGCTTGACGCTTTAAGGTATTATTTACTTCGTGAAATTGCCTTTGGCTCTGACGGAGTTTTTACTCCAGAAGATTTCATTGAGCGAATAAACTATGATTTAGCCAATGACTTAGGAAATTTACTCAATCGAACGGTTGCGATGATTGATCAATATTTTGACGGTGAGATTCCTGAATACCGCGCTTCAGAAACAAATGTGGATAAGGAACTAGAAGCAAAGTGGAAGGAAACAGTTGATAGTGTTGAAGCATCCCTTGATGAGATGCGCTTTTCTCATTCCTTACGAACCATTTGGGAACTCATTAGCCGAACAAATAAATATATTGATGAAAATGAGCCATGGGTGTTAGCAAGAGATGAAGAGAAACGGGATCGCTTAGGTAATGTACTTGCTCATTTAGTCGAGTCCTTACGAAAGATTGCTATTTTACTAAAGCCATTCTTAACGAAAACGCCAGTAGAAATCTTTAAACAATTAGGAATTACAGATGATGCTTTACAAGATTGGGATAGCCTATATGAAGTAGCTGATAGCTTAGCAGGAAATTCTGTTGCAAAAGGAGAGCCCCTTTTCCCAAGGTTAGATTTAGAAGATGAAGTAACTGTCATTCAAAAGGAAATGAGAGGCTCAGTCCCACAAGCAGAGTCTGAGGAAGAAGGGGGAGTAGAAGACGTGAAAGAAATATCCTTTGAACAGTTTATGGAAACAGAATTAAAAGTAGCTGAGATTTTAGAAGCAGAACAAGTTCAAGGAACAGATAAACTCATTAAAATGAAACTGGATCTTGGAACGGAAACTCGCCAAGTCGTCTCAGGAATTGCCGAATTTTACAAACGAGAAGAGCTCATCGGTAAACAAGTCATTTGTGTAACAAATCTAAAACCAGTGAAATTACGTGGTGAACTGTCTGAAGGAATGATCCTTTGTGGAGAAGATAAGGAAGGAAACTTAACATTAACGACGTTAGAAACACCCCTTCCAAATGGTTCTGTCGTTAAATAAAATAGATGTTCTAGTGCCGATAATGTTTCTTTGTCGGCACTATTCTTTTTTCAGAAAGGAAGATTGAATTGTTATTTGATACACACGTTCATTTAAATGCGAGACAATATAAGGAAGACGTTGAAGAAGTGATTAAAAGAGCCTTTGATGCCGGAGTCTCCCATATGGTCGTTGTTGGTTTTAACCATGAAACGATTCCGTTAGCCTTAGAACTAGCCGAAAAATATGAAACGATTTATGCCTCTGTCGGTTGGCATCCCGTTGATGCGATTGATTGTTCTGATAAAAATTTAAAGTGGATTGAAGAATTATCAGACCATCCGAAAGTTGTGGCGATTGGAGAAATGGGCTTAGATTACCATTGGGATAAGTCACCGAAAGACGTACAAGAAGAGATTTTTAGAAAGCAAATTCAA
Organism: Bacillota bacterium; assembly: GCA_035303185.1. Taxonomy (GTDB): domain Bacteria; phylum Bacillota; class Bacilli; order Bacillales; family Amphibacillaceae; genus CALAMD01. The sequence goes on along the minus strand of DATGRX010000085.1, from coordinate 19,447 downwards.
TTAGCAAAAAGGGTCTCCATGCCGATCATCATACATAATCGCGAAGCAACAGAAGATGTATTAGCCATTTTAGAAGAAGAAAATGCGAAGGAAGTCGGTGGCATTATGCATTGTTATAGTGATTCACCAAAGTATTTAGATCGCATTTTAGCGATGGATTTTCATGTGTCTTTAGGTGGGCCAGTAACCTTTAAAAATGCACAAATGCCTAAGGACGTTGCAAAGGAAATTCCACTCGATCGATTGTTATTAGAAACAGATGCACCGTATTTAGCCCCTCACCCTCATCGGGGAAAACGAAATGAACCAGCCCTTATAACTCTTGTTGCTGAAAAAATTGCTCATATTAAAGGGATTTCTTATGAGGAACTTGCTAAGCAAACGACTAAAAATGCCTTTGAAGTGTATCGGCTCCGTTAAAATCCGTTAACTTTTGTAATACAACTGTAATATTAGCAATTTGTTGTAACGTATCCATAAAAGGGCTTAAATCTTAATATAAGCCCTTTTTCCATTGTTTCTTCACTTTCTTACCGTGTTTATTGAACGTTTTTCATAAATACACAAAACAAAAAGGCGTAAGATTTCCATATTTATGTAATAAAATTGTAATCATAACGTAACCAAAATAGCTTTGACTTCTCAATATCCTCTTTATATAATCGTATGCGATGTTAAGGAGGAAGATTGAATGAACTTGAAATCAAAGCGTATGCCAACGCTGATGAAAAAGTTCGTTCTACCCTTTGTAGGAGTGTTAGCCCTCGTAGCTTTTACAACATTATTTATTTTAGAAGCTAAAAGTGCAACGGTCACTGTCTCCATTGATGGTGACGAGCAAGAAGTAGACACTCGTGCACATACGGTAGGAGAACTTTTAGAAGATCTAGACGTTGAAGTTGGTGAAAATGATTACCTATCAATGGATCTAGATGAAGAATTAACAAATGGCGCAACAATTAAATATGAGAAAGCAAATAATGTATATATTACAATAGACGGAGAAACTGACACTTATCAAACAACGAAAAAAACATTAGCAGATTTCTTTTCAGAGAGTGATATAGAAGTAACAAAAAACGATCATGTCTCACATGAATTTGATCAAGAAATTTTTGATACATTACATGTTGTTATTCATAAAGCTTTCGAAGTAACTGTTGACGACGGTGGTAAAAAAGAAACCGTCTGGACAACGAGAGCACGTGTGAAGGATCTTTTAGAAGAACAAAACATTGAGTTACCGAAAAAAGATGATAAAATTAAACCGAAATTAAATAAGCAATTAACAAAAGAAGGAACGATCAAAATTACACGTGTCGAAAAAGAAACTGAAACTGTGGAAGAAGCTATCGCCTTTGACACAGAAACAAAAAACGATAGCTCATTAGAAAGAGGAAAGAAAAAGACAGTTTCAGAAGGAAAAGAAGGAAAGAAAGTAAAAGAGTACGAAATCATTTATGAAAATGGAAAAGTAGTAGAACGAAAACTTATTGGTGAAAACATCGAAAAGCAACCGAAAAATAAAGTTGTTGCTATAGGAACGAAAAAGAAACAACCAAAAAACTTAGTGCAAGTCTCAAGCTCAAACAAATCTAGCGGACAGCCAAATGGTAAAACATACCGAATGAGTGCAACAGCTTACACTGCTGATTGTGCGGGTTGTTCAGGTGTAACAAGTACAGGTATTAATTTGAAGAAAAACCGAAATGCGAAAGTTATTGCTGTTGATCCAAGCATCATCCCACTCGGTTCTAAAGTTTGGGTAGAAGGCTATGGATATGCAATAGCAGGTGATACTGGTGGTTCGATTAAAGGAAATCGTATAGATGTTCACGTTCCATCACAATCAGCAGCTTATCGGTTTGGTAGAAAAACAGTTAAAGTTGTTATTGTTGATTAAATAGATATAAGTACAATGTAGTGCTCTTCCCATGATATGATGGGAAGAGCACATTTTTTATGTAGAAAGAGGCAATATACAGTGAAGATAAAAGAAGTAATCGTCATTGAAGGGAAGTCTGATCGGAATAAAATCATCGAAGCCGTTCAAGCTGATACAATTGAAACGAATGGATCCGCAATAAACGAACATACTTTAAAACAAATTAAACATGCACAAGAAAAACGTGGTGTAATTATTTTCACGGATCCCGATTATCAGGGAGAACGAATTCGCCATATTATTGATGATGCTATCCCCGGATGTAAACATGCTTTTTTAACAAAAAAAGAAGCGAGATCGAAGCGAAAAAACGATAGCCTCGGCATTGAACATGCGACGGTGGATGATATAAGAAAAGCGTTAGAAAATGTATATGAAGTAGCGCCGGAGCCGACAAAGCAAGAAATGAGTAAAAGTGATTTAATTAGTCTTGGCTTAATCGCAGGTAAGCAAGCAAAAAAGAGAAGACATCGTTTAGGAGAGTTGTTACATATTGGAGAGACAAATGGAAAACAACTTTTGCATCGACTAAGAATGTTTAATATTTCAGAAGAAGAGTTTGCTCAAGCGATGAAACAAGTGATTGAGGAGGAAGAAGTGTGATGAGAAAAAGTATAGCTACTCCGTCGACAACGAATAAAATTGTACAAAAATACAATTTAACTTTAAAGAAAAGTCTTGGACAAAATTTTATTATTGATGAGAATATTTTAATCAACATGATCAAAACATCAGAAATTGCGAAGGATTCAGGTGTTATTGAAATTGGACCAGGAATAGGAGCCCTTACAGAGCAGTTAGCGATAGCGGCAAAAAAGGTTGTTGCCTATGAAATAGATGAACGGTTATTACCTGTTTTAGAGGACACACTGTCTCCTTACCAAAATGTCGAGATTTTCCACGAAGACATTTTAAATGTCGATTTACATCAAACGATCAAAAAACATTTTTCTGGCGTATCTAATGTTCATATTGTAGCTAATTTACCTTATTACGTAACGACGCCTATATTATTTGCGTTATTAGAAGCAGATTTACCGATTACAAGTATAACGATTATGATTCAAAAAGAAGTCGCAGAACGAATGGCAGCAAATCCTGGCTCGAAAGAATATGGCTCACTAACAATTGCTGTGCAATATTATACGGTACCTAAACTAGTGATGGAAGTTCCAAAAACAGTGTTTACTCCAGCCCCAAAGGTCACATCCGCCGTTTTACACTTAGTCAAACGAAAGGAATCTCTTGTTCAAGTCGAAGATGAGAAATACTTTTTTTCAATTGTCAAGGCGAGTTTTGCCCATCGGAGAAAAACTTTGCGAAATAATATGATTAGCTTTTTAAAAAATAGATTGTCAAAAGAAGAGATTGATGAGGTTTTTGCAGAAGTAGATATAGATAGCCGTCGACGTGGGGAATCCCTTTCTATTCAAGAATATGCAAGTTTAGCGAATGCTTTTTATAAAGCGGAAGCACGATAGTCTTACAATTCACATAGGCTACTTGTAAAGGATTTTTTCGTAATCGAGGTGCCTATATGAAGTTTGTCATTGGTGATTTAGTGACGCGTAAGTCTTATAAACACGATGTATTGTTTCGCATAGCGAATATTTCTCAGAAGAAAGCCATTTTACATGGTGAATATATCCGATTAAAAGCAGATGCTCCTATTCGCGATATTGAAAAGACAGAAGTGAGAGAATTAAAAAGATGGCAAAAAAAGAGCAAATCTAAAGAGGAGTTTTCCTATCGTTTGTTTAAGCAAGATTATCAATTGTTAGAAGAAAAGCGTGAATTTGAGCTAACAGATGGTTATACGAAAAAAATAGATTATTTTCGATTACCGACGAAGGTTCTTCATTTAGATGGTGATGAACATTATTTAAAAAAGTGTATCGAGTTGTATGAAAGACTCGGTTTAATGGTTCATGGATTACACATCCGGGAGCAAGAAATGGCCCATGAGATTGGGACATTACTTGAAAAAATTCAGCCAGACATCGTTGTTTTAACTGGTCATGATGCATATTTAGCAAATAAAGGTGATAAAAAGGATTTACGTGCCTATCGACATTCAAAATATTTTCAAGAAGCCGTCCGAAATGCGCGCGATGTCGTTCCTTATGTTGATGATCTCGTTATTTTTGCTGGGGCTTGCCAATCTCATTTCGAATCACTTATTCGTGCTGGGGCAAATTTTGCCAGCTCTCCTGGTCGAAGGAATATACATGCCCTTGATCCTGTGTATATTGCTGCTAAAATTGCTTACACATCTTTTATTAAAAAGGTTAATTTATATGATGTCACTCGAAATACGTTAACCGGAAAAGAGGGTATGGGAGGTATTGAAACAAGAGGGTTATTGCGAGTCGGAATGCCGTTTATTAAGGATGAAGAAGATCTCGATGCATAATTTTTCACAAATTAGACACAATATAACAAAATAAAGTTTATGTTTATTGACTTTTAAAACGAAATCTTGGTATAATAATCAACTTGTTATTTTTTCGTTTTTATGGTATAATGTGTCTAGTGAGGTGGAGTGTATTGAAAACATTAATCGAGATCAAAGAAGGTTTAGAAGAGCAAATTGGTAAACGATTAAAGTTGACAGTTAACGGTGGACGTAGACGGACAGTCATTCGTTCCGGAGTGTTAGCGGAAACGTATCCTTCCGTTTTTGTCGTTGAGTTGGATCAGGAGGAAAATGCTTTTGAACGAGTCTCATATAGCTATGCAGATGTTTTAACGGAAGCGGTTGAGCTAAACTTTTTAGAAAGCTCTTAAAGGAAAAACATCACGCAAATTATGAAAAAAAGAGGTTATCCCATGGAGCAAATGACTGTAGAACAAATATGGGAAATGGTTCAGATAGAGCTACAAAAGAATCAAGACCCTTATGCAGACTTAAAAGCTGTCTATGAGTTTCATGTCACAGATAAAGACTTAACGTATCAAGTAGCTTTTCAGGAGGGAGAAGTAACTTTTGCTGAAGAGCGAACAGAGGAAGCGGATTGTGTTCTATCGATGAAAGAATCAGATTTTAAGAAGCTTCTTTCAGGTGATTTAAACAGTACGATGGCTTTTATGACTGGTAAGTTAAAGTTAAAAGGTAATATGCAACTCGCTTTAACGTTAGAGAAAATGTTAAGGCAATATGAATTCTCCAATGATTAGCTTCAAGTAAAATAGTGCTTCACATGATATCATTTCAGCAGAGTGGCAGTTTATCTATCACAGGTAAACTGCCTTTTTTAATGGAGACATTTCTTGAGAAGATCGTCATATTTGGCAAAGCTAGCGATTATTTGCTTTAATTTTTGATGGGTATTCTCATAAAGGGCCTATGATTTTTTAGTTCTCTTTCGGCTATAGTCTATTTCCTTAATGAAAATAGATAAAAAATCTTTTTTTCATTATATAGTCTCGAGTATAAAATTTATAAGACAATGGAATATATACATAATCTTTTTTGGCCTGACTTAATTGAGGCTTTAATTGGACGATAAACTAACTTTACTTTGTTAAATAGTCCTTTAAAGCATGTAAAGGGACTAATAAAGTTATAAAATCATTATTTTTAGTCCTATTAAATATTTATAAAGATCTAAAACTTTTATCATCCGCCTTTGTAGTCGATTAAAAACAAAGGGTCAATACACTTTTTTGAACGAGATCGTCCATTTTCATCAATACACAAACACTCTAATTAATTGGTTTTTATTTTCCATTGATGAATGTAACAAATTAATGTTTAATGTGAATAACTGTATGATAATACATACTTGCTATGGTATAATTCAGAGGACAGGTAGGTGATGATCATCATGGTTATTTATGAAACCGCGCCGGCGAAATTAAATTTGTCCTTAGATGTATTGCGAAAAAGGAAAGATGGCTTTCATGACGTAGAAATGGTTTTGACAACGATAGATTTATCGGATCGTGTGGAATTGCAGAAATTAAATCATGATGATGTGAAAGTATCTATTGACAGCAGATATGTGCCAGAAGATGAGCGAAACTTAGCTTATCAAGCTGCACAAGTTTTAAAGGAAACGTATGACTTACCGTACGGTGTGCATATTAAAATTGATAAAGAAATACCTGTTTCAGCTGGTTTAGGCGGTGGAAGTTGTGATGCAGCAGCTGTTTTTCGGGGGTTAAATCGCTTGTGGGACCTTGGTTTGTCACTGGAAGAACTTGCTTCCGTTGGAAAGACGATCGGTTCGGACGTTCCGTTTTGTGTTCATAATAAAACAGCGCTAGCACAAGGGCGTGGCGAGAAATTAACCTTTATTCCACCACCACCTTTAAGTTGGGTCGTTTTGGCGAAACCGGATATTGGTGTTTCAACGAAAGATGTTTTTTCAGCTTTAACATTAGAAGGTATAAAACATCCTGATACAACCAAAGTAGTAACAGCTTTAGAATCAGGTAATTTCCAAGCCTTGTGTGAAGCAGCAGATAATTCATTAGAACAAACAGCTATTTCACTGTATCCGGAAATTGGACATATTAAGGAAAAAATGTATTCTCTTGGGTCGAAAGTGGCGACAATGAGTGGCAGTGGACCAACGGTATACGGTTTATTTCAAAAAGAACGGCCGGCTAGAAGGATTTATAATAGCTTACAAGGCTTTTGTGATGAAGTGTATATTGTCCGCACGTTGAGACAGTAAGTAGAAGTTGCTATAATCCGGATGAAAATGGTATATTTAAAGTAAATTTTCGGCTTTGGAGGAAAACAATGAAAAGAAGTAGTCGTATCGTTGGTATAACGAATCATTTTATCCAAAAACCTAAACATTTATTTCAACTTACTTATTTCTCTGAGCGATATAATGCGTCTAAATCTTCTATTAGTGAAGACTTAACGATCGTTGATGAAATGTTTAAACATGAAGAAATTGGATATTTGCACCGGATATCGGGAGCTGCCGGTGGTGTACAGTTCGTTCCATCATTATCTAGAGAAAAAAGCATTCCACTTATAAAAGATATGTGTGAAAAGTTAGAAGATCCAAACCGGATTTTACCCGGGGGTTATTTATATATGAGTGATTTACTCGGTAATCCTGATATTGTCCGTCAAGTTGGTCAATTGTTTGCGACGACCTTTGCAGAACGTAATATTGATGTTGTAATGACTGTGGAAACAAAAGGAATCCCTTTAGCCTATGCTGTTGCTGCTCATTTACACGTCCCAGTTATTATCGTTCGGCGCGATCCGAAAGTAACCGAAGGCTCTTCAGTTAGTATAAATTACGTATCAGGTTCTTCACGCCGTATTCAAACGATGGTTTTACCCCGAAGAAGTTTAAAGGAAGGAATGAAGGTTTGTATCGTAGATGACTTTATGAAAGCGGGCGGAACAATTAATGGCATGATTAGCTTATTAGATGAATTTTCAGCAAATGTAGCCGCTATAGGTGTCCTTGCCGAAGCAGATGATGAGGAGGATGATCGCATCGTTGAAGATTATATTTCACTGATTAAAATTAAAAATGTAAATATGCAAAATTATACAATAGATGTTTCACCAGGGAATTTCCTGACAAAAATGGGGGAAAATTAATTTTTTTGAAATTTTTGCAGGAATTTCAAATCCATTTGTTGAACATATAGACAAGCTCTTATTAGTAAAAAGGTGGTGAAGCATCGATGCAAGTTACAGAAGTAAGACTCCGACACGTGAATACAGAGGGAAGAATGAGAGCGATTGCATCTGTTACATTCAATGATGAATTTGTCGTCCATGACATTCGTGTAATCGATGGAAATAACGGACTGTTTGTAGCAATGCCTTCTAAACGTACGCCGGATGGTGAATTTAGGGATATTGCTCATCCAATTAATTCAGAAACTCGGGCGAAAATTCAAGAAGCTGTTTTTGAAGTATATCACCGTGTTGATGAAGAAGAGTCTGAACAAAAGGAAACTGAAGAAATTGAAGAAGCAGGTGTGTCTTAATTTTATCAATTATAAGAAATAAAAAGAGGCTTTATCATAAAAATGATAAGCCTCTTTTTTACGTTAATATTTTCTTCGTTTTATACATTTGTTTTATTGAATTCTGTCTTTATTTAAGTTATTATCTTATAATGGGTATAGAGAATGGAGGATACTTATGGGAAAACGATTTGCTGTTGTTCTTGCAGCAGGCCAAGGCACGAGAATGAAATCGGGTTTGTATAAAGTTTTACATCCGATTGCTGGTCGTCCGATGGTTTTACATGTACTCGAACAGTTAAAACCGTTGCAATTAGAAAAGATAGCCACAGTCGTTGGGTATGGTGCAGAAGATGTCATTTCTGCCATTGGTGATAAAAGTGAATTTGTTACTCAAGAAGAACAGTTAGGAACGGGTCATGCTGTCATGCAAGCAGAAGATTTGCTAGGTAACCTTGATGGTACAACACTAATCGTCTGTGGTGACACTCCGTTGATCACAAGTGAAACATACCAGGCACTCCTCGAGCATCATGAAGAAACAGGGGCAAAGGCTACGATATTAACAGCGGAAGCTCCAAATCCAACGGGTTATGGGCGAATTATTCGAAATGAGGAAAATCAAGTTCAACGAATCGTTGAAGAAGCTGATACGACGTCTGAAGAACGACTCGTTCAAGAAATAAATACGGGGACGTTTTGTTTTGATAACCGAGCATTGTTTCATGCCTTACAAAATGTTTCAAACGATAATGCCCAAGGAGAGTATTACATCACAGACGTGATTGAAATTCTTAAAAACGAAGGCGAAACAGTTGAAGCTTATTTGACCTTTGATTTCGACGAAACGATTGGTATAAATGATCGTGTAGCATTAGCTGAAGCTGAAAAAATTTTAAAACGAAGGATTAATGAAGCACATATGCGAAATGGTGTGACGATCATTGATCCAGAAAATAGTTATATCGGGCCAGATGTAGAGATTTCACAGGATGTTGTCATTCATCCAGGAGTTGTCATTACCGGGAAGACATACATAAAATCCCACGTCGAAATTGGTCCACATTCAGAAATTGAAAATTGTACAATTGGAGAACATACACTTATTACACAAAGTGTAGTTAAAGATAGTGTTATTGGGAAACGTAATTATATAGGTCCCTACGCTCATATTCGTCCAGGAAGTAAAATTGCTGATGACGTAAGAGTAGGTAACTTCGTTGAGCTTAAAAAGACATCCTTAGGGGATCATACGAAAGTTGGTCATTTAAGTTATGTTGGCGATACTCAAGTAGGAAGCAATGTGAACCTTGGATGTGGTACAATAACAGTAAATTATGATGGTGTAGAAAAACATGAAACAGTTATTGGTGATCATGCATTTATTGGCTGTAATACAAACTTGATTGCTCCTGTCGAAATTGGTGATGGGGCATTTACAGCAGCAGGCTCGACAATTACGAAAAATGTTCCAGAAGATGCACTATCTATAGCAAGATCTAAGCAAGTAAATAAAGAAGGATATGCTTTGAAATTAACAAAGCGAAAAAAATAACAACGGAGGGTTTTTTCATGACAGCTGGCTATAATGACCAGTCATTAAAAGTATTTTCACTTAATTCTAATGAACCATTAGCAGAGGAAATTGCAAAGGAAATTGGGACGACGTTAGGGAAGTGTACAGTGTCAAGATTTAGTGACGGAGAAGTCCAAATTAATATTGAAGAAAGTATTCGTGGCTGTGATGTTTATGTGATTCAGTCGACGAATACACCAGTCAATCAGCACATCATGGAACTACTCATTATGATTGATGCTTTAAAACGAGCATCAGCAAGATCGGTTAATATTGTCATGCCCTATTATGGTTATGCGAGACAAGATCGTAAAGCACGATCGAGAGAGCCGATTACCGCAAAACTAGTTGCAAACTTATTAGAAGTAGCAGGGGCTGATCGGGTTGTTACACTTGATTTACATGCTCCACAAATTCAAGGGTTTTTCGATGTACCAATCGATCATTTGCAAGGCGTTCCCATTTTAGCAGAATACTTCAAGAAAAAAGATTTGGAAGATGTCGTCGTTGTTTCTCCAGATCACGGTGGAGTAACCCGGGCAAGAAGAATGGCTGATCGATTAAAAGCACCCTTAGGTATTATCGACAAACGGAGACCTCGACCAAATGAAGCAGAAGTAATGAATATTATTGGACAAGTGGAAGGAAAAACCGCTATATTAGTGGATGATATTATTGACACGGCTGGTACAATTACAATAGCCGCTGATGCATTAGTTGAAAAAGGTGCAAAAGAAGTATATGCTTGCTGTACGCATGCAGTTTTATCTGGTCCTGCCCTTGAAAGAATTGAGCAGTCAGAAATCAGGGAGCTTGTTGTTACAAACACAATTAAACAAACGGAAGATAAACTAATTGATGAAATGACAGTACTCTCCGTTGCACCATTAATTGCTCAAGCGATTATTCGTATACATGAACTTAAATCAGTAAGTATACTGTTTGATTCATAAGTAAAGATAAGTGTCCAGAAGTCAGATGAAAGATTATATAAGTAAATGGAAAATATTTGGAGGGTAAGAAGCAAATGGCAGTTACATTAGAAGCAAAAATAAGAGAAAAATTAACGAAGTCTGCTACTCGAGAGCTTCGGGAAAGCGGACAAGTTCCGGCGGTTGTTTATGGAAAAGGAAAAGATACAAAAACAATTTATGTCAAAAACGTAGATCTTATTAAAACAGTACGTGAGGAAGGGCGAAACGCTGTTATCAAATTAGATATTGAAGATGATTCAGCAGTTGACGTCATGTTACACGACTATCAAATGGATCCAATTCGAAATGAATTACTTCACGTAGACTTTTACATGATTGATTTAACAGAAGCAGTCGATGTGGCAGTTGCAGTTCGTCTAGAAGGTGAAGCAGAAGGTGAAAGAGAAGGTGGAATCGTTCAGCAGCCATTATACGAATTACAGGTTCGTGCAGTACCTACGGCTATCCCTGATGAGATCGTCGTTGACGTTACAGAGCTTGAAATCGGTGATGTCATTACTGTAGGTGACTTGCCGCAGTCAGATGACTATGAATTCTTAGATGAAGAAGACGCTGCGGTTGCCAACGTATTACCACCAGAGGAAGAGGAAGCAATCGAAGAAGATCCAGTCGATCTATCTGTTGAACCTGAACTCGTTGGAGCAGAAGATGAAGATGAGGAAGAGACAGCAGAGGACGAAGACAATTAATTATTATGTAAATGATTGTAAACAAGAAACCCTCTTAAGTAAGTGCACGCATTTGCTTAAGAGGGATATTGTTATTTGTTTAAAAAGGAAAAAATATCTGACTTTTGGCCAGTTATCTTTACGAAAAAGTAAATGAAGGAAGATGTTCATGAAATGTATTATTGGATTAGGAAATCCTGGGTGGAAATATCGTAAAACGAGACATAATATAGGCTTTATGATCATTGATGAATTAGCGAAGCGATGGCGTACGAAATTATCAGAGAAAAAATTTAATGGGAGATTTACGATTGAACATGTAGATGGTGAGAGAATTGCATTATTAAAGCCGGAGACATTTATGAATTTATCTGGTGAATGCATCCGTCCTTTCATCGATTATTACAATATCAATATAGAAAATATGCTCGTTATTTATGATGATTTAGATTTACCAACCGGAAGAATCAGATTACGTAAACAAGGTGGCCATGGTGGTCATAATGGTGTTCGTTCTACAATTGAACATGTAGGTACGAAAAAGTTTAAACGTTTGCGTGTAGGTATTGGTAGACCAACGACTGCGCAACCGATCGTAGATTACGTGCTTGAGAATTTCCGTAAAGAGGAAAGAGAGGAAGCAGATCTAGGGATTCAATTAGCTGCAGATGCTTGTGAAGCTTGGTTACATCGATCTTTTGATGATGTGATGAATGAATTTAATTAAAGGGTTTCTGGTATATTATCCCCTTCATTTGGATACACTTTAGTATACCGAATGATTATTTTAGGGGGCATTTTATATGTCAGTCGTCTATTTATGTAGACATTGCGGCCATAAAATTGGCGAGCTACAAAAAAGCATAGTTGATTTTTCTGCACTAGGCATTACACATTTAACGGCAAAAGAAAGACGACGTATGTTACATTATCAGGAAGATGGAAGTCTTCAAGTGCAAGCGATTTGTGATAGTTGCAAAGACACTTTAGATGAACATCCTGAATATTACGAGTTAGATTTCTTCATACATTAAGTTTTAGTGCTTTGGGTTATCCAAAGCACCTTTGTACGTAAAAGAGTTTGTGGATGGCCATACTTTGGAGGTTAAATGATGAGGGGAATTAAAGATTATTTACGAACGAAAGATGATATACAAAATCTTGTAAGTGGTGTTCATAACAATTTGCAAGAACAGTTAGTGGCGGGACTAACAGGCTCAGCTCGAAGTATACTCGCAGCATCATTATATGAAGCAACGAATCGTCCGATCTTATTGCTCACTCATCAACTTATTCATGCAGAACGTTTATATGAAGATCTGTTAACCCTTGTTGATGAAGAGGAGGTTCATTTATATCCAGTCAATGAACTTTTATTATCAGAAATGGCTATCGCAAGTCCTGAGTTAAGATATGAAAGAATTCAAGCATTAACAAATTGGAAGAAGCAAGAAACTGGAATTATGATTGTTCCTGTTGCCGCATTAAAACGGATATTACCTCCACCTACTAGTTGGGTTGAAAATCAACTAACATTTACGGAGGGAGAGGACATTCAAGTTGAAGAGCAACTTCTGACGCTCGTGAAAATGGGATATGAACGAACAGAGTTAGTGACAAGCCCCGGTGAATTTAGTCAGCGGGGTGGAATTGTTGATATTTTTCCTGTGACAGAAGAACACCCAATCCGCATTGATCTCTTTGATACAGAGATTGACTCGATTCGTTATTTCGATCCGGAAAATCAACGTTCATTAGAAATGATTGATCACATACACATTAGTCCCGCGACAGAATTGCTCCTCTCAAAGGAAGAACGAGTTGCGGCGGCTGATAAATTAGAAACTTCTTTAGCGAATACATTGAAAAAGTTGCCAGCTTCACAAAATGAGGAACAACTTATTGAAAATATTCAAGCTGATATTGAGCAGTTGAAATCTGAGGAATCCTTTGAACAAATGTATAAGTATATGAACTTTTACTATGAAAAGCCTGCTAGTTTACTAGATTATGTACCAGAAGAAGGGCTTATTTTGCTTGATGAGCTTAGTCGTATCCAAGAGACGGCGAAAAACTTAGATGAAGAAGAAGCGGAACATGTCACGAACTTACTTGAAATGAATCAAATGATAAAAGATGCGGAGCTTTCCTTTAATTGGTCAACGATATGGACGGGCCTAGCAAATAAGCAACGTATTTATTTTTCTATGTTTTTACGACATATCACAAACACTCAACCACAAAATGTGATTAATATTTCTTCTCGGGCGATGCAAGAGTTTCACGGTCAAATGAATTTATTTAAAAATGAGCTGAAACGATGGAAAGAAAATGACTTTACAACGATTATTTTTACGCCAAATGAAAAACGAGCAGAGCGTGTACAAAGTATATTTCGAGACTATGATATCGATTCGGTCATTAAGGATAAAGTCGACTTTTCAGAAAAGACGCCAATGATCGTTGTCGGTGACATTCATCAAGGAATTGAATTTCCCTTATATCAACTAGCTATACTAACGGAAAATGAATTGTTTAAAAAACAAGTTCGCCGCACGCGAAGAAGACAACAGTTTTCTAATGCCGAGCGAATAAAAAGTTATCAAGAATTAAAGGTTGGCGATTATGTCGTTCACCAGAGTCATGGAATTGGCAGATATGTCGGAATTGAAACTGTCGTTGTAAATAAAACTCATAAAGATTATATGCTTATTAAATATGCAGGAGATGATAAGCTGTACGTTCCTGTTGAGCAAATTGATCTCGTGCAAAAATTTGTCGGTTCAGAAGGAAAGCGACCACGGCTATATAAATTAGGTGGAACGGAATGGACAAGGGTAAAAAGTCGTGTGCAATCTTCTGTAGAAGATATTGCCGATGATTTAATCGAACTTTATGCGGAAAGACAATCGCAAAAAGGGTTCGCTTTTTCACCGGATAGTCCAATGCAAAAAGAATTTGAAGCATCCTTTCCCTATCGCGAAACCGAGGATCAGCTACGTTGTGTGGAAGAAATTAAGAAAGATATGGAAAGTGAACAACCGATGGATCGCTTGCTTTGTGGAGATGTCGGCTATGGTAAAACAGAAGTAGCTATTCGTGCGGCTTTTAAAGCGATTTTAGACGGTAAACAAGTAGCTCTTCTTGTACCTACGACGATTTTAGCTCAGCAACACTTTCAAACGATTACCGAGCGTTTTCAGGATTATGCGATAAATATCGGTTTATTAAGTAGATTTAGAACGCAGAAGCAACTAAAGGAGACAAAAGAAGGCTTGCACAAGGGTCAAATTGATATCGTAATCGGAACCCACCGCTTGCTTTCAAAGGATATAAAGTTTCACGATTTAGGATTATTAATCGTTGATGAAGAGCAACGTTTTGGTGTCAAACATAAAGAACGAATTAAACAACTTAAGACAAATGTCGATGTCCTTACATTAACGGCAACACCGATTCCAAGAACCCTTCATATGTCACTATTAGGTGTTCGGGATTTATCGGTTATTGAAACACCGCCGGAAAATCGATTTCCCGTACAGACCTATGTTGTAGAGTCGTCGCCGATTCTCATTAAAGAAGCGATAGAACGAGAAATGTCCCGGGGTGGTCAAGTATATTACTTACACAATCGGGTAGATAGTATTGATAAAAAGGCGCGGGATATTGCCGAAATTGTCCCAGATGCTCGAATTGCTGTTGCCCACGGACAAATGAATGAATCCCAATTAGAACATGTGATGATGTCCTTTTTAGAAGGTGAGTATGACGTTTTAGTAAGTACGACGATTATTGAATCCGGAGTTGATATTCCGAATGTTAACACGTTAATCGTTGCTAATGCCGATCATATGGGATTGAGTCAGCTTTACCAATTACGAGGTCGGGTCGGTCGTTCAAATCGCATTGCTTATGCCCATTTTACGTATGAAAAGGATAAAATTTTAACAGAAATTGCAGAGAAGCGATTAAATGCGATCAAAGAATTTACGGAGCTAGGCTCTGGTTTTAAAATTGCGATGCGTGATTTATCAATTCGTGGGGCTGGTAATTTACTCGGGGCTGAACAACATGGATTTATCGATTCTGTCGGTTTTGATATGTATTCCCAAATGTTAAAAGAAGCAATAGATGCCCGAAAGAAAGGAAAAGAAGTAGAAGAAGTAGTGCCTTTCGATCCGGAAATTTCTGTAAGTCTAGATGCTTACATTCCATCCTTTTATATTGATGACGAAATTCAAAAGATCGAAATGTATAAACGATTCCATACGATTGAAACCCGGGATGATATTATCGATTTACGGGATGAATTAATCGATCGATTCGGTGAATATCCAAGAGAAGTAGAAAACTTGTTAACCGTTTCCACATTAAGAGCCTATGCGAAAAGGGAACGGGTTGAATCAATTATGGAATATCCGAGAAAAATAGAATTAGTTTTAGAAGCTGAGCGTAGTCAAAAGGTAGATGGTTCAAAGTTATTTAATGTCGCCAATGAATTTGGTCGTTCGATTCTTTTAGGAACGGATCAAAATCAATTAAAAGCGACGATTCGGTGGAATAAAGAAAGTGAACATCAACGCTATGAAATCACCGAACAATTCATAGATAAGCTAAAAGATGTGAATCGAACATCATAAAAGTTATTCAATATGTATAGTTCCTCACAGATGATAAATACTAAGGTTACACTCGTTGTTTATTTCATTTGCGAGCGAATATGATGTATGATTACAGAAAGTGAGGCTATCTAATGAAAGCAACAGGGATTGTTCGGAGAATTGACGATTTAGGTAGAGTCGTTATCCCGAAAGAAATTAGAAGAACATTACGAATTCGGGAAGGAGATCCGCTAGAAATTTTTGTCGATCGAGCAGGAGAAGTCATTTTAAAAAAGTATTCCCCAATTAATGAATTAGGCCAATTTGCAACAGAGTATGCAGAAGCTCTTTTTGATACTCTTCATACACCGGTACTCATTTGTGACCGAGATGAAGTCATATCCTTAGCCGGTGTCTCAAAAAATGATTATTTAGGAAAGCAAATTAGTCGTGAATTAGAAGAAGTTATAGAGGAGCGAGATCCAATATTGACGACGGAGGAATCTTCGCTTGAGTTTATTCACGGTGTAGAAGAGAGTGTTGTTTCCTATTGTTTAAGTCCGATCATTGCAAATGGAGACCCGATCGGCATCGTCGTGTTATTTTCAAAAGATGCATTATTCGATGAAACAGAGCAAAAAATTGCCCAAACAGCTGCAAACTTTTTAGGTAAACAAATGGAGTAATGGTTGAAAGGTATAAATGAATAAATAAAATCCAGTCAAAACGATCTTGACTGGATTTTTTGATCGTTCACTTTGTTCATGTTTATGTTTGCGGTCTGTCTGTATTGATTTATGTTATAATGTAACCATACTTTTATAAAGGGCGTTTATGTATGAGTAAACAACAGCAAAATGACTTTGTGAAGGGAGCGTTATTTTTAACAATAGCTGGCTTTCTAGGGAAGATTTTAAGTGCGTCTTACCGAATACCTTTACAAAACTTAACAGGTGATCACGGTTTTTACATATATCAACAAGTGTATCCGTTTTTAGGGATGATGATTATTTTATCATTATATGGGTTCCCATCAGCGATTGCAAAAATCATTGCGGATGAAGAACGAAAGGGACATGCGATTTCGTTTCGAACGGTATACTTTCCCGTGTTTTTTCTTTTGCTTCTAGGTTTTAGTGTTATTGCTATTATCTTTTTTCGATATACAACAGAAATCGCTACATTTATCGGTGATCCAAAACTAGTAAAGTCTTTTCGTTGGTTGGCACTGGCGATACTGTTTATTCCGGTGACGTCTCTACTCCGGGGGATTTTTCAAGGACATCAGCAAATGCATGCTATCGCTTATTCGCAAATTAGTGAACAGCTCGTTCGTGTTGTTATTATTATTACGGCTGCTATTTTTACCTTTTACGGTTACTTGCATATATATGATATCGGGGTTTTTGGTGTTATCGCTTCTATTGGAGGAGCTTTAGCGGCCATTATAATCTTGCTTATATTTTTAAAAAACACACCTTTAACTCAAGCAGGGACGAATGAGTATTCGTGGCGTTCTTACGGGAAGACATTACTTTTATTCGGTGTTGTCGCATCCCTTAACCATATGATTTTGTTGCTCATTCAATTTGCAGATGTTTTTACTCTCGTTCCACAACTGATAAAAAATGGTTTAGCGAGTATAGAGGCGATGGAATTAAAAGGAGTGTTTGATCGTGGTATGCCACTCATTCAGTTAGGAACGGTTATTGGATCTTCCTTCGGTTTAGCGCTTGTGCCGACGGTTGCTCGGGGAGATGAAGAAGCATCTCATGAGGCTGTTGAAACTGCGCTGAAAATTAGCTTCTTTGTTTCCGTCGGTGCGGCGTTAGGGCTTATTCTTATTTTCAAAGAGACGAATATTTTACTGTATAAAAATGCGCTTGGAACGACGAGTTTACAAGTATTATCTTTATCGATTTCATTTAGTGCACTTTCGATTACAACGTTGTCTATCTTACAAAGTTTAGGGTACTTTAAGCGGACCGCATTATTTATGCTGTGCTCCTTTGGCCTAAAATGGGTTGGGAATGTTTTACTTGTGCCGATTTATGGGATTATGGGAAGTGCGCTGGCTACGGTTGGTAGTTTGTTGTTTTTGTTTGTTGTTAGTGTGCTTCAACTGAGGCGGGTGATGCCTTTACTTCGGGTGATGACGTCTAGAAGGTTTCGTGCGTTAGTCGTCGCTGTGTTAAGTATGGCTAGTTTTATCGTTGTGATGAAGTGGGCTTTTTCTTTTTTGGATATTAGTTCTCGACTCGGTTTACTCGGTTATGTGCTTAGTTTAGTTGTTGGTGGGGCGGGTACTTTTATGTTTGTGTTAATTCGTCTGCGTGTATTTTCACGGAATGAGTTAGCGGCGTTTCCACTTTCAAAGGTTTTACTTTGGGTTTATGAAGGAAGGGATGATCGTTGAGTACCATTTATGTTGTCGGATTAGGGGCTGGTGAACTCAAACAGCTTCCGATGTATATTTATGAAAAGTTGATGAATGAACATAGGAAAATCTTTTTACGGACGAAGGAACATCCTGCTGCTTATGAGTTGCGAGAGCGAGGAGTTGTCTTTGATTCGTTTGATGAAATTTATGCAGCAGAAGACGATTTTCAAGCAGTTTATCAGCGAATTGTAGATGTGTTAGTGAAAGAAGCGAAAAATGAATCTGTTATATATGCTGTTCCGGGACATCCAATGGTGGCGGAACAGACGGTGCAGGGGCTTTTAGCACAACAGGAAGTTCGTGTGGAAATTGTCGGTGGTCAAAGTTATTTAGACGATTTGTTTACAGCGTTACAAATCGATCCAGTGGAAGGATTTCAATTCGTCGATGGGACGAGCTTTTCCCGGGAGCAATTAACGTATCGTGATCACCTCATTTTTACCCAGGTGTATGATGAGTTTGTGGCGTCTCATGTGAAACTCACCCTTCTTGAGGATTTACCTTTCGATTATGATGTTTATATTGTGGAAGCGGCGGGCTCGAGGGATGAGCGCATCACAATGGTATCGTTAGAAGACTTAGATCGTGAAGTGACGATGAGTAATTTAACGTCGATTTATGTGCCACCAGCTGGAGGAGGGTTATTAAATCATACCTTTCCCGCTCTTCGGGAAATGATTCGCACGTTACGTGGGCCGGATGGATGTGATTGGGATCGTGCGCAAACTCATGAGTCTTTAAAAAGATTTGCGATCGAAGAAGTGTATGAGTTGTTAGCAGCGATAGATGCTGAAGATGATGAAGCAATCGTTGAGGAATTAGGTGACGTGCTCTTACAAGTGATGTTACATAGTCAAATTGGTGAGGATAACGGATATTTCACAGTAAATGATGTTATTGCCCGTTTAAATGAAAAAATGATTCATCGTCATCCACATGTTTTCGGAAAAAAAGATGTTCATTCCTTAAAAGATATTGAAGCAACATGGGAAGAAATGAAACGAGAGGAAAAAGAGGAGGACACTCGTTCGATAATGAGTCGCGTGGAGAAAAACTTGCCGTCTCTTTCCCGGGCCTTCGATTTACAAAAAGAAGCTGCGAAAGTTGGTTTTGATTGGTCAGAGGTTGATTCTGTTTGGGAAAAGTTACGGGAAGAAATTACAGAAGTGGAAGAAGCAATAAGCGACGAAGATCAGGCTTCGATCGAAGAAGAGTTCGGTGATGTATTGTTTGTCATTACGAATTTGATGCGCTTTTTTAATGTTCATCC
>DATGRX010000084.1:0-6441 GCA_035303185.1 Bacillota bacterium | reverse complement strand
GCAGACAATTCTGATGGTGATGCAACTCCTGCTGCTGCAGCGACATTAAACAATCCTTCACGTAGAGAGACGATGTAGTTTGTGACGCGGTACATTTTCTCTTCAACGACTAGTGCCTTTTCACGATCAGGATTTGTTGTAGCAACACCGACTGGGCAAGTGTTATTATGACAAACTCCCGCCATAATACATCCGACAGAAATCATCATTCCGCGGGCTGTATTAATAAGATCTGCTCCGAGAGCAAGGGCATAAGCTAACATATCCGGTGTAACGAGTTTTCCTGCTGCAATAATTTTTGTTCGTTCACGCAGGCCACTTTCAATAAGCAATTGGTCAAGAAGTGGCAATGCAGCAAAGAGAGGTAATCCAACCCCGTCAGAAAGCTCCTGGAAAGTAGCTCCTGTTCCCCCTTCAGCGCCATCGATTGAAATAAAGTCTGGTACTTTATCAAGTCTAGCCATCTCGTGAACGAAATTTTCTACTTCTTGCTTAGAACCAGCAACAATTTTTACCCCAACCGGTTTACCACCTAGATCGCGTAGCATTTCTACGAATTCCATTAATCCTTCAACATCATTGAATTCTTTAAATCTATTAGGGCTATCTAATTTAGTCCAAGGTTCAACATTTCGAATTTCAGCAATTTCCTCAGTCACTTTCTCGGCTTCGATATGTCCACCTCGTGTTTTAGCTCCTTGAGCAAGTTTTACTTCAAAGGCTTTAATCTCTTCTGTGTTCGCCTTTTTCATAAATTCTTCCTCGGAAAATTCGCCATCTCTCGTTCGGACACCGAACAATCCAGGGCCAATTTGCATGATAATATCAACACCACCGGTTAGATGGTGTGGAGAGACTCCACCTTCTCCTGTATTCATCCATGTTCCACCTGCCATTGATAGTCCTTTAGAAAGGGCAGAAATGGCATTCTTACCTAATGATCCATAACTCATTGCAGACTGTCCAATATGACCTCTAGCTACGAAAGGTTTTTCACAAGTTTTCTCTCCGATGACAATTGCATCTTCTTCTTTAAGCAAATATGGATCAATAGTCGCTTCATGCCTATGTTCTTTTCGATTAAGAATTCCTTCGTGTTCAATTTTGTACAACATCGTGTCAATTTTTGGATTTTGCTCAATACGTAATTCTTCATGTAAAAGTGGAAACATTTTGTTAGTTATATAGAATCCTGGTTGGTCGAAGTCTCTTTCAGAACCGAAGGAGTGAATTCTACTCTTATATTTTCCAGCCTTTACAACGTTAATATATTGATGACGTGAAAAGGGCTTTCCCTCCCTGTTATTTGCAAACAAATATTGCCGTAGCTCAGGACCGATATTTTCTAGTAAATAACGGACCTTACCAACAACAGGATAGTTTCTTAATACAGAGTGCTCCTTTTGACGAGCATCAACAATATAAAGCCAAAGAAAAATGACCGCCGGAATCAAAATAGCTAAGACAATAAAAATGAAAATTATGATAACTAAAATTTCTGCCATGCCCACTCGATTTAGCCACCTTTTAAGTAAAATTTTGTGGATGGAAGCGGGACCGCTTTCATCCCCTTTTAAATATACTATTCATTCACATATTATTCAACAATTCGAGACAACTTTTACACATTATCTTTATTTGTATATTAACATCAGGAATCTTTACAAATTCTATGCGTTGTGAGCATGTATTTATGTCTTAAAATAAGTTTATAGAAATAAAGAATTGAAGAATTTATATTAGTTACTTTTCGGTAGCAGTTTTGTTATTATATTGTTCTTTATTTATGTTCGATTTTTTACTCTTTTTTATAGCCTCGGTCGTAATCGTACTTTCTCCATTGAAAATACCTCCTTCATCAATAACGATACCAGCCGTTTTAACACTTCCAGATAGTTTACCGGTTTCTAAAATATGGATTTGCTCTGTTGCATATAAGTCACCTTGAACTTCACCTGATATCGCAATATTTTCTGCTTGAATTTTGTTTTCTACATAACCGGATTTACCGATGTGTACATTTCCTTTACAAAATATTTCGCCAATTACTTTTCCATCGATACGTATACTCGTTTCGTGAGTAATTTTACCTTCAATTTTCGTATCTTTACTTACAATTGTTTCAACATTTTCAAGATTCTTCTTTCGTCTATTAAACATTTTTATTCCCCTTTATTTATATTGTCAAAAATGGATAAATACGTATACGGATCGATGGGTTCGCCATCTTCGAAAATCTCATAATGTAAATGGGGGCCTGTACTTCTTCCGGTACTTCCGACAGCACCAATGATTTCCCCTTTTTTTACATGGTCACCGACATCAACATCAATCGATGAAAGGTGAGCATACCAAGTTGTATGTTTATTTGAATGTTTAATGACGATTAAGTTTCCATACCCACCGAAATACTCGGCACGAAGGACTTCTCCATCAGCAGCTGAAAACACCGGATCGCCTATATTACCCCGAATATCAACTCCCATATGAAAGGAGGATACACGTGTATATGGGTCTTTTCGCAAACCGAATTCAGAAGTGATTTTATTTTTAGCGACTGGCCATTCAGTAGGAATAAACTGTAATTCTTCGTTTGTTTTTCGGATAACTTCTAATGTGTTTTCATATCTTTGAATGAGTTTTGATGCTTTTGTTGTAAGTTCCGATGCTTCTTCGTGAATTAGTTTTGCTTCCTCCTCGGAGATAGTTATATCCATCCCACCACTAGGTTCAACAGATACTGGTAAATCTTCCATCGTTTCTTTTACTTGAGATTCCAGGTCATATAACATGTTAAGTTGTTGTTCGACCTCAAGCTCTTTTTCTTTTAAAGCACCAACTTCAGTAATGAGTTGTCTTGACTTTTGTTCTTCTTCATTGAGCTCACTAATAAGTTGTTCATTATGTAAAGCTAGTTTTTTACTTTCTTCAAAGTAATGTATAAATAAATATGTAGTAATCGTTATTGTAATAAAAATAATAAGTGCTAATATTGGAAAGAAAAATCTAGGCACTTTAAATCGAGTAACTTTTTTTTGAGGATCATCAGATAAAATGGTAAAGGATAAAGATCGCCATTTTAAACGTCTTTTTTTCATCTTTTTCATCCTTTTTACTTTCTCATATTGTCATTTTATAATCATTTTTAGACAACAATTGTATAATGCCTTGTTTACATTAGGAATAATCTTTTTGATGTTCGGGAAACAATGATCAAAATAACCCTTTTCTATATATAGGTACATAAGGTAAAATGAAGAGAAGAAAGGTGGCATTATGATGCACAATTGCCGTTTATTTATATTTAGCCTCATTATATTACTAGTTGGGTGCGGAATTAATGATAGCGAGGAGAATTCTGTGAAAGATAATAAGGTTTCCTTTAGTGAAAATGATTATGAGAAAATTGTCTTATCTAGTAATAAATTAGGTTTTGAACTTATCCGTGAGGTAGAGCGAGATGAGAATGACAATGCATTTATTTCACCAGCTAGTCTTTATATGCTTTTATCGATTGTTCATAATGGGGCAGAAGGAAAAACGAAAGAGGAAATGGCTCAAGTTCTTGGTGCAAGCAAATTGTCGAAAAATGATATTAATAAAGCTAACGCATCGTTATTACAATTATTGTCTAAGGAAACAGAACACGTGCGAGTTGATATTGGAAATTCATTATGGTTAAATGATCAATACTCATTTCAAGATGAGTTTTCTCATCAAGCAAAAAGTTATTTTAACGGGAAAATTGAGGAAGTATCTATGGATGATAGTCAAACCGTCGACCGTATTAATCGTTGGGTCAAAGACGCAACGAAGGAAAAAATAGAAAAAATTGTTGATGGACCACTGGATGTACAAACGGTTACGATCCTTGTAAATGCGATTTATTTCAATGGAGACTGGAAATATACTTTTGATAAATCGAAAACAAAACAAGGAACATTTCGAGATGAGCATGGGAATACTAATAAACAAGATTTTATGGAACTTGAAACAAAACTTCCTTACTTTGAAACAAAGAATTTTCAAGCTGTATCTCTTCCGTATGGTGATGAAGAGATGAGTATGAATATCTTTTTACCAAAGGAAAATAAGTCTTTAGCTCATTTTCTAGATGAGTTATCAGAAAATAACTGGGAAAAATGGCAAACGTCTTTTAAGAAAAAGGAAGGAAAAGTCATTTTTCCTAAATTTGAGCTCGAATATGAAACAGAATTAAATGATGCACTTAAGATGCTAGGCATGAATGATGCCTTTTCTAAAGAAGACGCAAATTTTGCAGATATGATACATGAAGAAGAACAAATATATCTCGATCTCTTAAAGCAAAAAACATATATAGATATTCATGAGGAAGGAACAGAGGCGGCAGCTGTAACATCGGCAGAGATAAGATTAACATCAGCACCAGTAGATGCGCCTTTTTATCTGGAAGTAAACAGACCGTTTTTGTTTACAATTACAGATGATGAAATAAATATTATTTTATTTATGGGTGCAATACAGTTACCGTCATAAGAATGAGGGAAAAGGAGACACATATGGCGAAGAAATATTATGTAGTTTGGAGAGGTAAACAAACCGGTGTTTTTTCAACGTGGGAACAATGTAAACAACAAGTTCATGGCTTTCCAGATGCGAAGTACAAATCCTTTACGTCAAAAGAAGAAGCAAAACTTGCTTATGAAAAAGGACCGGACACAACTAAAAAGCAGACCGGATATATTGGAGATAGTATTTCCGTTGATGCCGCGTGTAGCGGAAATCCAGGAGTTATGGAATATCAAGGAGTACACACAAGGACTGGAAAACAAATTTTCCATTATGGCCCTGTCCCGAAAGGAACGAACAATATCGGAGAGTTTTTAGCAATTGTCCATGCGTTAGCATATCTAAAGCAACAAAATAGCTCACTTCCGATTTATTCGGATTCGGAAATTGCAATACGTTGGGTCAAGCAAAAACGTGCGAATACAAACTTACCAGAAGATGAAGAGACAAAAGCGTTATGGGATGTTATTCGCCGGGCAGAAAAATGGCTACAAAACAATGAATATGATAATGAGATATTAAAGTGGAATACAAGAAAATGGGGAGAAAGCAAGGCAGATTTTGGGAGAAAATAAAGGAGGATACGGAGAACATGAGAACAATTTTTACGAATGGACAGTTTTATACCTTCGATGAAACGATTCCGAGGGCGGGAGCGGTTGTCGTTGAAGGTGGAAAGTTTATTGCTGTTGGCTCAATAGATGAAATGGCAGCAAGGTGGAAAGATGAGAATACTAAAGTGATTGACTTAGAAGGAAAGACAGTTACTCCCGGATTAACAGATAGCCATTTACATGTTGGTGGTATTGCTAGTCAATTTTTAAATTTAGATGTTACTGATGTGACATCTAAAGAAGAAATGTTAACAGAAATCGTTAACTGGCGAAAAAAATTGCAACCAGGTGAATGGTTAGTTGGACGGGGTTGGGATGAAAATAATTTCCCAGATCGCGCGATTCCAACCATTGAAGAACTTGATGAAGTTGCACCAAATAACCCGTTATATATCCCACGAATTTGTGGACATGCATCCTTAGTAAACAGCTTAGCGTTAGAAAAGAGCAACTATCATAAAGATATTGAAGTTCCTGAAGGAGGAACGATCGTTTTAGATGAAGCGGGTGAACCGACGGGACTTTTGCTTGAGCAAGCTTCAAAGCTCATTACCAAGCATATTCCAGAGCCGACCTATGAAGAGTGGAAAGATGCCTTACGCAAGGCGATTTACTTTGTTATTCAAAAAGGAATTACGTCTGTACATACAAATGATCCACGAATTTTAGGTGGTCTCGAGCAAACATGGAAATTGTTCGATGAATTAATCAATGAAGAGCAATTAGGTTTAAGATGTAACTTATTAATCGACCATGAATTTTTACAAGACCTTGAAACAAAAGGAATGTTTACAGGCTATGGAAATGACTTCTTACAAATTGGAGCCGTAAAAATTTTTGCAGACGGTGCCTTTGGTCGTCGAACAGCCCTGTTGTCAGAACCATATGCAGATGCTCCTAATGAGTATGGCGATGCGATGTATACTCAGGATGAACTTCGGGACATTGTCCAAAAGGCTCGCCAATTAAATATGCCAGTAGCTGTTCATACAATTGGGGATCAAGCTTTAGAAAATATGCTGAACGTTTTAGATGAATTCCCGGAAGTGTTTTATCGGGACCGATTGATTCACATTCAAGTCGTTCGGGAAGATTTAATCGAACGTCTAGCATCGAAAAATAGAATTGCTGACATTCAACCGCGATTTTTAGCTGGTGATTTCCCCTGGGTTCTTGAACGATTAGGGGAGGAACGTGCAAAACTATCCTACGCTTGGAAAACCTTAATCGAAGCAGGCATTACGTGTGCTGGAGGTTCTGATTGCCCGGTGGAGCC
>DATGRX010000083.1:0-8530 GCA_035303185.1 Bacillota bacterium | reverse complement strand
ATTAAAAAAGATAATTTTTATGCCCAAGTGCGTAACTATGATTCCGCAAGACATGCAGCATTAAGTGCAAACAATATCCCGGAAAAAGTGTATGATAACTTAATTGATGCTATTCACAAAAAATTACCTCTTTTACACCGTTATGCAGAATTGCGAAAAGAAGTGCTTGAATTAGATGAGGTGCATATGTATGATATGTACACACCGCTCGTTCAAGATACGGATATGAAAGTAACGTATGAAGAGGCAAAACAATATGTAATTGACGGTCTAGCGCCTTTAGGTGATGAGTATGTCAGCATCGTGCAAGAAGCTTATGATAATCGCTGGATTGATGTGCCGGAAAACAAAGGGAAGCGAAGCGGGGCTTATTCATCAGGGACCTATGGAACGAACCCGTATATTTTATTAAATTGGCAAGATACTGTTAGTGACATGTTTACATTAGCCCATGAACTTGGACATTCTGTACACAGTTACTACACGAGAAAACATCAACCATATCGTTACGGAAATTATTCCATATTTGTCGCAGAAGTTGCTTCAACGGCTAATGAGGCGTTATTAAATGAATATATGTTAAATCATTTAGATGATGAAAAACAAAAGTTATACATTTTAAACAACTTCCTTGAAGGATTTAGAGGAACAGTTTTCCGTCAAACGATGTTTGCAGAGTTTGAACATGATATCCATATGCTTGATCAAGAAGGAAAACCATTAACGGCGGATTCTTTAACAGAAGTTTATTATGATTTAAACAAGAAATATTTCGGAGAAAACGTCGTGTCTGATGAAGAGATCGGTTTAGAGTGGGCAAGAATTCCTCATTTCTATTACAATTACTATGTTTATCAGTATGCGACAGGTTATGCAGCTGCAACATCACTAGCTCAGCAAATTTTAACAGAGGGTAAACTAGCAGTTGACCGTTATATTGATTTCTTAAAGGCAGGAAGTAGTGATTATCCGTTAGAAGTTCTTAAAAAAGCAGGAGTCGATATGACAAAACAACAACCTGTGTTAGACGCTCTAGATGTATTTGAAGAAAAGTTAACTGAAATGGAAGATTTACTTTCAAAAAGTAAGTAATTGACTGAGAATATGTAAGTAAAGGTGTACACCCCTTAGAGTTAGACTTATTGGACTCTAAGGGGTGCATTTTTTATCGCATTGGTCGGTATACTCGTTTACGCATAAATGAATAGAGTGTCATGTATATACTTATAAATAGTAACGGTAATGTAATTAGTAAGGACAACACTTGCATAAAAGCTAAGAAATTTAAAAATATCATAATAATGGTAATGATTAAAAAAATATAGGGCATCATAATGGACGTACCACTCCTTTCTATTTCAAAACAATGAGAAGTACGTTTATTACCATAGCTTATGCTTTATCTGAAAAAATTAGACGAAAAAACCACATGTTTTATGTACATGTGGTTTATTTGATATATTCCCAATATGTTGTCCCATCATCATTTGTAACTAGCTTAACAACTTGTTGAATTTGCAATTCTTTGAGCTTTTGGACAGCCGTTGTGATAGACCAGTCATAGACAATTGATACTTCTTTACTCGTTGTTATACGGAAGAGTCGAATGAAATTAATTAAATCGACTTTTTTACGCTCCTTGAATTGATCGCCGAGCATTTCTTTTAAAATGTGTACATAGGTTTTATAAGTGTGTACACCAGGCACTTTAATTCCTTGTTCATTTGATGTAGGGTTAAATAAAACAAGAGTCGGGCTTGTGTCAACTTCCATTTCCTTCATGACTTTCATATCACATTGATAAGCATTTTTGGCATACGTAGAGAATAAATCATTTTTAAATTCTCCAATGTCTAAGTTTGCTGCCTTTGCACAGTCGACTAATACGGATTCACATAAAATATTTTTCTTTTCTAAAAAGTATTTTTCTTGGATACTACGTAAAAACTTCCGTCCACTATTTTTCCCTTGAAGTTCAGCTGCTTTAATCGCTAAAGCAACCCATGGGAAAAGAACGACAGAATTGTCTGGAAAATTGTCTCTCATAAGAAAGTGTTTTTCCTGATTGGCATTTCTCCAAACTTCTTTTAATTTCTTTAGATGTTTTTCAGTTAAAACACTAAGTTGGCAACTAATGACTGGGCGAAGTATTATGTAATCACCATACTCAAGATAAAATTTTTTAAAGTAAGGTTCTAGACTCCAAGAGCGTTCACTGAGTGGATCTAAAAATGCGTAAACTTCCACTTGTTTTGTTGTTGATTCTATTTTTCTCTCAGTAGAACTTGATGAATCTGCATATGTCAAACTATTAACATTCATGTAATTGCAACTCATATCGTTCTCCTTTCTAAGAATTCGGTGCATTCACCATATGGTGTGCAGTCATCGAAATTCTTTCAAAGATTGCAGTACGATAAGGTTCTTCTATATTCGCTTCATCCAAAGCTTTGTCAAAACATTCGAGCCAAGCGTCTCGACGTTTTGGAGTTATTTCAAAGGGCAAATGTCTTCGTCGTAACATTGGATGACCCCGTTCTTCGATGTATAATTGAGGGCCTCCGAAAAATTGTGTTAAAAACAATCGTTGTTTTCTTGCTGATTCGGTTAAATCTTCTGGAAAAATTGGAATTAAATCCGGATGTTTTCCAATATATTTGTAATGGGCTTCCACGAGTTGGTCAACAGCTTCTTGCCCACCTATTGCCTCATAAATTGTCCCAGGTATTCCCATTTATGTTTACTCCTTAATAGTTTTATATATTTTAGCAGGTCATTCCATCAATGAGCAAATAAAATGAATAATTCGGTAAAGGTTATAATATCAACTATATAAGCGCTTCGCTATATTTGTTTTGGTAAAGTCTTAAAAAAGCGCTCAATTTTATTAGGTGTGTGAACTTGTTTGATTTCGGCCTTTTTTAGGATGGATAAAAAATGTTTTTTCCCTTTATGTTCATCGTTCACTTCAAGTTCAAATTCAAAATCTTCATAACCATTATATAAACTACGATCTAATACATAAATAGTTTCATTTTCCTCGTAAATTCGTCGATAAGTGACGAGTTTCCCAATATAATTTAATTGTTGAGCGTCAACACCTAACTTTGCAAGTTGTTCATTAAATTGCTTATGTTCAATAAAGTTTCCAATTAAACATTGCTCGGTTTCATCTTCCGTTATTTCTACATGGGTTTCGAGCAGTTGTCCATAGTGCGGCTGTTTTAATGTTAGGACATATTCATTATTTTTTTTACGAATTCTTAAAGCACTTTTTTGTTTTTGTAACTGAAGTTGAGCGGTCTCAAAATAATAGTTATGTTGCTTAATAGCTTTTTGAAAAGGATATAATCGTAAAAGCCGCTTATATTCCGATTTTGTCAATAAGTTTTTGTATTCAATTTCGATTTCTTGCTTCATTATGAGGCTCCCTTATTTGGTTTGTTATTGATTATCGCTAAAAACAGTCAATTATGCAAATTTTATAATGCTTATGTTAAGATAAGAGGTAAGTACATGTTCGTACATAAATCCTCGATGTTAGGAGCTGACAAAGATGAAATTTGCGATAGTAACTAAAGGGGACGAACGATCGGAAAAGATTAAAGATACGACAATGCAATATTTAACAAATTTTCAATTAACGTACAATGAAGAGGAGCCAGATTTAGTCATTTCTATTGGTGGAGATGGAACATTTCTTGAAGCCTTTCATCGGTATGTCCATCGATTGAAGGAAACTGCTTTTATTGGTATACATACAGGACATTTAGGTTTTTATGCAGATTGGTTACCGGATGAGTTAGAAAAATTAATAATTGAAATTGCAAAAACTCCCTTTCAAGTTGTTGAATATCCACTACTTGAGGTTGTTATCCGATTAGAATCTGGTGGGGAAGAGAATCGGATCCTTGCCCTAAACGAAGCGATGATTAAAACAGCAGAGGGCTCAGTAGTATTCGATGTTGAAATTCGTGGTGAACATTTTGAAACGTTTCGTGGAGACGGGTTATGTATTTCAACACCCTCTGGGAGTACTGCCTACAATAAAGCGTTGGGTGGAGCAATTATTCACCCGTCCCTTGAAGCGATCCAATTAACGGAAATGGCTTCGATTAACAATCGAGTATTCCGAACAATTGGCTCTCCCTTAGTGTTGCCTAAACATCATACGTGTGTGTTACGACCAAAGGTAGATAATAGCTTTTTAATCGCGATCGATCATTCTACCGATACTTACAGCGAAGTTCGCTCTATCCAATGCCGAGTAGCACAGGAGAAAGTTCGGTTTGCTAGATTTCGTCCGTTTCCTTTTTGGAGGCGTGTACGGGATTCCTTCGTTTCTGATGGTGATACATAATTAGGTGATAAAGATGATGGAATGGACAGTTGAACAACAGTATGAAAAAATGATTTTACGAAATTATATGCATAAAGTACTTAACATTTCGGGAAATATTTTAAAAGCCCTTAAATTTGAAGGGGGAAAAATTTTAATTAATGGCCGAGGAGTAGATGTTCGTTATCGATTAAAAGCAAATGACGTTTTAACCGTAAAATTCCCACCGGAAGAGCGTGGTTTTTATATGCAACCAGAAGATATTCCCCTTTCTATCGTTTATGAAGATGAGCATATTTTAGTTCTTGATAAACAACCGAGTATCGTTGCCATGCCGAATCCACATGAGCCAGGTGGTACGATCGCTAATGGGCTTATTGCATATTACGATAAAAATAAATTACCTTATACCGTTCATATTGTGACGAGATTAGATAGAGATACTTCGGGACTTATGTTAGTTGCGAAGCATCGATATAGCCATTCTCTTTTAGCACAAGAGCAGATGAAAGGAGCTATCCATCGATCTTATCAAGCAATTGTCTACGGGAAATTAGCAAAAAAGAAGGACACCATTGACATACCCATTGGGAGAAAGCCCGGTTCGTTTATGAAGCGAGAAGTAACTTCTGATGGTAGAGATGCGATTACTCATTATCAGGTGCTTAAGGAGGAAGAGGAATTTTCTTTAGTCCAGGTTGTTTTAGAGACGGGCAGGACCCATCAAATTCGGGTTCATTTTTCAACGATTGGTCATCCAATAATTGGTGATGAGCTATATGGTAGCTCAAGGGCTAATATTTCCCGTCAAGCATTACACTGTGAAAAACTACAATTTAATCATCCAATTTCTGGGAAAGAGTTACAATTTCAATGTCCCTTACCGGAAGATATGAAAAAATTGCTTAAAAAATAACGGCTGTCCATCAAAAGAACAGCCGCTTTTTTATAGATTCCTTTAATCAAACATGTATGTTTTTGTTCGGGAATAGACATTTAAGGCGATTCCAATAGCTATCATATAAGTTAAAATCGAGCTTCCTCCATAGCTTATAAAAGGAAGTGGGATTCCAGTGATTGGTAGCAACTGGATGGACATTCCTATATTTTGGAAAATTTGGTACGTAAACATTCCGATAAGACCTGTGACTAAAAAGCTTCCGTAATGATCATTACTTCTTAAAGCAATATTGATAAGCCGATAAATTAACAAGAAAAAAACGATAATTAATATACTTACACCGATGAAACCGGTTTGTTCTGCGATTGCAGTAAAAATCATATCGGTATGTTGTTCAGGAACATCTGTCACTTCAATATTTCTAATCCCTTTTCCAGTTAATTGTCCCGATCCGATCGCACGTTTTGATAAAATAAGTTGATAGGCGGAATCAAAGTATTGTTCTGGATAAATCCATCCGTAATACCGACTTTTTACGTGAACAAAAACAGATTCTTCGAGAAACTCACCAATTTTTCCTGGAGATAAAATCCATAATAAAATAACAATTCCAATACCAAGTAAACTAGCAAAAATAACACTAAATAATATACGCCATTGAATACCTGAAACAAGTACTAAACATATGACAATAAAGGCTAAAACGAGTGTACTTCCTAAATCAGGCTGCACAGCAATAAGACCCATTGGCACGATTGAAGCGAGTGCAATTTTAATGAGTAAACCGATATCAGACTTAACCGTTCGATTAGTATATTTTTCATTATGACCGTAAATGATGTGGGCGAGAGTCATAGTTAAGATAATTTTAAAGAACTCGGCCGGTTGCAACGCTCCGATAAGGGGCACATTTACAGCTCTTGCTACGTCATTAAATTCAACGATTAAATCCGATGGTAAAGCACTTTTAAAGAAAATCATTAAAAGTGGGATCATGCCTAAACCATATAAAATCCATGTGATTTTTCGAAATCGATCATAGTCGACTAACATAATAAGTACGGCTAAGATACTTCCGATAATATACCACTGTAATTGTAAAATCGGAAAGTTTAAGTTTTCATATTTAGCTGGTAAAAAAGGAGTTATTGTATATAAAGTAGCAATACTAAATATTGCTAGGATAATAACGATAGAAATAAGCGAGTAGTCAATTTGAAATCTTTCATTTGTTCTCATAGGCGAATACCTTTCTTTGCAAAATAAAATAATTACTCTATATAGTGTACATGAAAAACAGTATTTCTGTAAGTTTTTTATCGATTTTTATAAAAGTACGTCTAGATGATATTTTCACATATTCGCCTATATATCATACAATAACATAGTTTTTAAGGGAGGGGAGCATATGGAAGAAGATGTTTATGCTAAAGAGCCGTTATTTTATATAAAACAACCGGATATTAAATCGAAATTGGTGAATATGCAAGCGAATTATTTTGTGACGGAAAATATAAATGAGGATAAAAAGGAAAAGGCTCCAAAGCATACCATCGTAGAATCAAGTATTGAAACAAAAGTTGATGATATTTTGCAAACGATGGAATATATTCCCGATTTAAGATGTTCTATTTCTGCTGGAGATGAAATTTATCGTGGAAAGATTGAAAAGAGAGAAGGGAAACAAGTATATTTCTTTGATGCAAAAATGAAGCAGGAAAAAGTATTACCTTTAGCAAATATTAAAGAAATAAAAATAATTAGTTTTTAAAAAAAGCCACTTGATTTTTCAAGTGGCTTTTTTGTTTACGTTAATGCAGATATGGCTGGTAAACATGTTACGTGACAGAAGCATTTTAAGTCGACGGTCATGCAAATACCGGTTCTGCGTAAGTTTTTAGTCTTCTGGTCGGTTGGATCCTTAGGATTTTTTGCTTTTTTCTTATGATCGGAAGTCGAAACAACATCAGATGGATCACGTAATAATTCAATTGTTGCACAGCAATCTTTTCGAACCTTTTTCACACGGAAGTAAAAGCTAGATACGATGTTTCCGATCCGATTAGAATGAGCACCAAATGCCTTAAATGGTTTACAGCTATCTTTACAGTATAAAATTAATGGAATAGTATCGAGCTCATTTCGAACTTCTGTTTCGCCGAGTAAATCGTGAATCGACTTTTCACAACTTGTGTCACATTCCGTCTCAACGACATTACGTTGCGCTTTAGAAATTTCTCGTAAAATCGTACATACACAGTTTGTAGAATGGTCTGTTTTGCCACAACCCATAAATAAATACCCCTTTCTGTTTTTCTTTGACCTATTGTAGTCGTTAATAGATTATGTGCATTCGCCATAACTGTGTGGGCATTCATCTGTAACGGGTTAGGCTTTATTTATAGGTTGAGCTTTCTTTCGTAATCCTTTTGTTTAATTTTTGTATAAGGGAGAACGAATAATTTTTTATTAGATAAATATTCCGCATAAAAAACTTCTTTTAGGGATGAGTAACCTTGTTTTTTAATCTCTTCCATGAGCCAAAGTTCATCCTGATCAATTTCTGCTAGATTATCATCGTAAATGACCCCATCACTAATTAAAGTCGTTGCTATTTCTGGTTCTTCTGGTAATACATTTAAGTCTTTTTTATTAGGCGTTTGGAAAGGTCCTTTTTTCATCACAGATAAATCGCCATTTGATTCTAAAATTGCGTATTCAACTTCTTGAATAGAGAAAACATCTTTCATCCTTAGTAAATGTTGTAGTTCACTGACATCGATTTTGTTTTTGCGCATTTCCTCATAAATAATTTTACCTTTATGGATAATCATAGCTGGCTTACCTTCAAGAAAGTATCTTGTCCGGCTAAACTTTTGGGTTAACATTTCAACTGTATAGAGCAGAATTCCCCATAACAAAATAATGTAGCCAATTTCTAACACCCCGGCTTTTTCATCAAATAAAGCATTTCCTACGAGCTCTCCTAATACAAGGGCGGCGATAAAATCGAAGGCAGTCAGTTGGGAAATTTGTGTTTTCCCTAGCACTTTTGTTAAAGCAAATAAAGTAACGAAACCAAAAATAGTTTCATAAAGCATTGGCAACAAATTACTCATTTCTGAAACCTCCTTTAACGTTTTTTAGCTTAACCGAAAAGAAGAGGGATCATTCATGCAAGAAAAGTGTGAACAAATTATATTTCACGAGTTGTTTTCAGAATTTTCTTATGATAGTATGCAAATTAATGGGAAGGTGAAATGTCTATGATTGGGACAGTTTCATTATCG
>DATGRX010000082.1:0-3034 GCA_035303185.1 Bacillota bacterium | reverse complement strand
CCGACAATTCCTGCTGTCAATGACATTTTTAAATTCCACTCCTTAAGGATAAATTAACGCGTTAATTACATATCATTATAAGTAAACATAAAAAATTGACAAGATATGAAAGGGACTTGTTCGTTGGCGATTTTAAACTTTACTTCGCATTACCCGTCCATTTCATCCTTCTTGTCTAACAAATGAAATAAATCATGCATTTAGCGCACATAAATAATAAATTTAATCTTTGATTAGACAAACTATGCTTTTTCGATAATTCTTTTCATTTTTCTTGTGAATTCTCTTCTCGGTAATAGTACGCTATGATCACATCCTGCACATTTTATTCGAATATCCATGCCCATTCGAATGATTTGCCAACGGTTTTCTCCACATGGATGAGGCTTTTTCATCTCAACGATATCATGTAAATCAAACTCTTTTTGGCTCATCAATAATCATTCCTTTCTTCTGTTGTTATTTTACAATATCTCGATTATTTTTTAAAGATTTAATACTAGCTTGTACTCTTCTGTAATGGATGCATGAGCAATTTAAATAAAACATATAAATTAATGACACCATAAGCAGGGTATAAATAACTAATTAAAGTCGTAAATCCAATCATGGAAAGTGGAACAACAATTATTAACACAATAAAAATAATGGATATGAAGTTTAATGAAAATACTTTCCTTAACCGTGATGCTATACCTAATAAATTAGATGCTGCGGTTGAAAAAATAGCAATCCATAAAATGACTGTCATTATTAGTAATATATTTTGTGGATAACTTTGTAAAATGATAAATAAAGGGATCTCATAATCACTAACATTTATTTCAACATGAATCAAGCTTATATTAAACAAAAAAGTAACAATCCCAAGTATCATACCACTACATATACTCGCTAGCCATATTTCTGCTCTTGATTTGATTTTGTGTCCTATCGCACCGATTACAGCTATTAATGGTAAAATGTTCAAGGAGGTAAAAGGAAAGGCAGACAACCAATTTTGTTGTTCCGTAAAACTTTTAATAAATAGCACTTGTTCATCCAAAATAAAGCGAATTAAAATGATTAAAAGTCCGATGACTAAAGTGGGAACTAATAAGCGATTTAACGAAAGAAAGCCTTCAACGTGGAATGAGAAAACAATTAAGATACATGTGATTGTAAAAGCAATGCCCCATATATAAGACGTTTGAAATGCTTCTCCAATTGCTCCGCTCCCTGCAATCATAACGACTGTTGTTGAAAATAAATAAACTAGAATAATAATATCATATATTTGTTTGAATGACTTCCCTACTATTGTTTCTAAAATCACTCCGTAATGAGTGGATTGATAAATATAACTAAGATTCATAATGGTAAAACATGAAATTGAAAAAAGTACCACAAATAAAAAAATGGCTAAACTACTGCCATGACCAAAAAATTGCCATAGTTCTCTTCCCGATGCATATCCAGCCCCAATAACAGTACCCACAATAAGAAACGTCCAATTCATGCTCGCTTTTATCATATTTTCCTCCATATGACGTATAAAATTCACTTTTCCTGCGTATAATATACTAATATGTCTTTGGAGGACGAGCTATGCGAGGTAATCATAAACAACTTCTTATCCATTACGAAAAAAACAATTTCATTAGCTATGTTAGTGATTTTCTACTCTTTAATTCTCCTGCATCAGCAAATAAAATAATTGTCCTTTGTATTGGCACAGACCGATCAACAGGTGATGCGCTCGGTCCGTTTATCGGATCCTATGTGACAGAAAATTATCGTTTACAAAATATTCATGTATACGGGACCTTAAATAATCCGGTTCATGCGAAAAATTTATCTGACACGATTGCACATATTTACGAAACTTATAAAAAATGTTTTATAATTGCTATAGATGCTAGTTTAGGAAAATTTACATCAATAGGAAAAGTCCTATGTGGCCAAGGTTCAATTAAACCTGGAGCAGCGGTTCACAAAAAACTGCCATCTGTTGGTCATATTTATATAACAGGTGTTGTAAATACATCTGGCTTTATGGAGTTTTCTGTGTTGCAAAGTACTCGACTGTTTTTAGTAACTAGTATGGCTAAACAAATCGCAAAAGCACTCTATATATATGATTGTAAAATAAGCTCCAAACGAACTACTCAGATAAAGCCGAATAGCTAGCTACTATCTCTTTAATAGCTAAAAGAAATTGTTGTATTTCTTCCTTAGTGTTTGATGCATTTACACTTACTCGTATCATGCCTTGGTCTAATGTTCCATAGGTTTCATGACATAATGGATTACAATGTATCCCCGCACGTACGATAATATTATAATGGGTTTCTAAAATTGTCGCTATTTCATGGGAAGAAATATCTAATATGTTAAAAGCGATAATCGGGATGTTTTTATTTGCTAAACGATCATAGATTTTAATTTCTTCAATTTCTTGCAAACTATCTTTTAACTTTTCCATTAAAAATGTTTCACGTGAAACATTTTCTTCATAAAACTTTTCATGATTTGTTAAGGCTGCTCGTAAACCAGCAATAGCGGGTATGTTTAATGTGCCACTTTCATATCCTGTCGGCCACTCTTTTGGTTGTTCAATTTGTTCAGATTTTGTTCCTGTTCCACCATGATGTATCGGTTGTAAAGCAATGTCCCCTTCCACTAAAAGCACTCCTAAGCCTTGTGGACCTCGCAATGATTTATGTGCAGGGAAAGCTAACATATTAATACCGTATTCTTCCATGTGAATTGGTAAATGTCCTACAGATTGGGCTCCATCAATAATAAATAAAACATTATTTTTTTTTGCTAATCTCCCTATTTTCTCTATCGGAAGCACATCACCAGTCACATTACAAGCATGTGTCATAATAATAGCTTTTGTTCGTTGCGTCATTTGATTTTGAAAAGCTTTCA
Source organism: Bacillota bacterium (assembly GCA_035303185.1). GTDB lineage: Bacteria > Bacillota > Bacilli > Bacillales > Amphibacillaceae > CALAMD01. The sequence continues at coordinate 118 of DATGRX010000082.1, read as the reverse complement.
CAATATCTTTTTCTTTAAGTGGATTGACATATGTAACCTCAATATTTTCGTTTTGTTCAATGACATGTAATGGTCTCCGAACAGAATTATGTTCGAAAGTTGTTGTAATAACGTGATC